>PLYU01000358.1 GCA_003153495.1 Myxococcales bacterium | reverse complement strand
GGGCGCGGGCGCGGGCGTGGGCGCGCTCGCCTCTCTTCCGCAGGCAAAGGCCCCGGCGACCGCAAGAATCAACCCGAATGCGACCGCTAGCTCCCCGCGCACGTTCTCTCCGGCACCTCGTACCTTGAATCGCTTGCCCAAGCGCCTTCCTCAACAGCTTCGGAGGTCGCTGACGAAGTCGGCGAAAGCGGGACACTCTCTCGTGAGAACGTCGAGGTCACATCGTCCGGCAATCGCTCTGCGAAGATCGCTGGGATCGCCACCTTGTTCCGCCGCCGAGGGGCTCGCGGCAATCCAGGCATTCAGCTCGTCCTTCGCAACTCGCGGTGCGAGCTTCTCTGCAGGACCTACGAACGGCCGGTGACTGCCGAGAGTTGCCTGAATGGCCTTCACGTCGGCGAGAAGCCATGCCTCAAACTCCTGAACGGCGACCGCGATCACCTTGGCGCACGGCAGAGTCGCCACATACGCCTCGAGTCGCCGCTTTCGCTGGGAATCGCCATCGGCATCCACGAGAACGACCGCCAGATGGGGCTGCTGGCTTCGATTGAACCACGTGAGGAGCTTGCGTAACGATATGCCGTCGTGAAGATCGCTTCCTGAGGCCATCCGACCTCTCAGCCGCAGCGGAGCCTCGAAACGAGTCGCGGCCGGGGGGACCCCGCACGCCCGTTCGAGCGCCCGGCGCACGAGGATGTGGCCCGCGCCGAGAGCCTCTTCGGGCAGTGCCTCGCCGGGCGCCGGCAACATCGAAAGCGTACCGCGACGCTCGCCTGCACCCTCGGCATAGAGGACGACTCTGTGCGTCATCGGCTCGATGTCTCAGGCGCCAGGTACACCGCCGAGACCGCCGGACAGCCACGCTTCTCCCAGCGAGCGGCGATACTCGTCGAACGCTGCGCACCACTCGGGCGTGCGGGTAGGCGCCTCTTGCACGCGCACCGAGCCATCGGTGGTGTCGCGGCCGAAGAAGCGGACCTCGTGCGGTTCGACGAATTCGAGAAGCTCGGCCGAATGCGTTGCCAGAATGATCTGCATCTTGCGCGGAACCCCCTCCCCCTTCGTCATCGCGCGGAGAACCTTGATCACCTCGCCGAGCAACCATGGATGCAGCCCCCTCTCGGGCTCTTCAATGGCGAGCACATCGACCGGAGTCTTCTGGTGTTGCAGAACCAGAAGGGCCATGACGAGCATCGTCCCGTCCGAGACGTCATTCGGGGAGTAATCGACGCTAGGCGCCCAGCGGTCGCGGAACCTGAGTCGGAGATGCCCACTGGAGAAGGGCGGCGCGTCGACGTCACTGAAGACGGGAACGAGGCCGCAAAGCTGGCGAGCGACCTCGGCTTGCGACGTTCGTGGCAGGGTCGCGAAGGCGCTCGTGAGGTTGGCCCCATCGGCCGAAAGCTCGTGGGCGACGTGCACCTGATTCGGCCGCCGCAGCGCCTCCAAGTCGAGACGCATCACGCGGTACTGCAGTCCTCCGGATGGAAGCGCGACCAAACCGCGACCGTCGATGCTCAACGCAATCTCGACGGGTCGCTCGCCCCTCTTTTGCCACGTTTCGCTCGGACCCCAGGAAGCATCCGGTGTCAGGGCCTGCAGTAACGTCGTCTTCCCGGACGCGTTCGGCCCGACCAAGACGGTCAAGGGTTCGAAGGTAACTTCAACGTCGCGCAGGCAGCGAAAATTGGTGATCTTCGCCGACCGGATCATCGGGCACGATGGTAGCACGCGCTTGCCCTCCGGCGGCCAGTACGGAGCGAGGCGCCGCCTACCGTGCTGCTCGTCTCGTTCGCCGCCGGCGGCCACACGCGGTACAAAGCAGCCGTGATCCGCGTCTCCGGCCTGACCAAGCGCTACGGCGCGCACACGGCCGTGAGCGACGTCTCGTTTCAGGTCGGCGAGCACGAGGTCGTCGGCTTCCTCGGCCCCAACGGCGCCGGCAAGAGCACCACGCTGCGGATCCTGGCGGGCTTCCTCGGGCCGACGAGCGGGCAGGTCTCGGTCGCCGGGCACGACGTCGTCGACGACTCGTTCGAGGCCCGCCGCGCCATCGGCTACATGCCCGAGGGCGTGCCGCTCTACCCGGAGATGCGGGTCGTCGAGTACCTGCGCTTCCGGGCCGCGCTCAAGCAGGTGCCGCGAGCGCGGCGAGCGGCGTACGTAGACGAGGCGATGAGCAAGGCGGGCGTCATCGACTCGGCCAACAAGCCGATCGGGCACCTCTCCAGGGGCTACCGGCAGCGCGTCGGCCTGGCGGACGCGATCGTCGCGAAGCCGCCCGTCGTGGTGCTCGACGAACCGACGGCCGGCCTCGATCCCAACCAGATTCGCTCTGCTCGGGCGCTCGTGCGCGAGCTGGGGCGCGAGCACACCGTCGTGGTGTCCACGCACATCCTGAGCGAGGTCGAGGCCTGCGCCACGCGCGTACTGCTCATCCACCGGGGCAAGCTCGTCGCCCAGGGACCGACCGACGAGATCCGCACGCTGAGCGGCGCAGGCGCCGTCGAGATCACGGTGAGCGGAGATGCCACGGCCGCCGAGCGGGCGCTGCGCGGCGTGGACGGCGTCGCCGGGGTGGCGCGGTCGGGCTCGCCCGCGGAGCTTCCGCGGCTCGTCGCGACGTTCGCCGACGGCCTCCCCACGGACGCGCGCGCGGGCGCGACCGAGGCCTGCGTCGCGGCGCTCGTCGCCGCGGGCCTCGGGGTGCGCGAGGTGCGCCCCGCCGGCGGGTCGCTCGAGGAGGTGTTCGCGTCGCTGACGAGAGACGCGCAGACTGGCGAGGGCGGAGCGTGACTGCGTTCTGGACGCTCTTCAAGCGCGAGCTCTTCTCGCTCTTCGTCACGCCCCTCGCCTGGGTGCTCATCGTGGCGTTCTTGCTCGTGCAGGGGATGCACTTCTTCGTGCTGGTCGATCACTTCTCGACCGTGGCGGACGTCGCCGGCGACGAGACGCCCCTGTCGGCCTTCTTCGGCAACACGGTGCTCCACTACGTCGTCCTGTTCGTGCTCGTCCCGCCGATGACGATGCGCCTGTTCGCGGAGGAGCGCCGCAGCGGCACGATCGAGACGCTCATGACCGCGCCCGTGTCAGCCGCGGCGGTGGTTCTGGCGAAGTACGCCGCAGTCCTCGCGACCTACGTCGCGATGTGGCTGCCGACGGTGCTCTACCTCGTCATCCTCGGACGCACCGGCGCGCTCGACTGGCACGCGGCCGCGAGCGCCTACCTCGGGGTCCTGCTCGTCGGCGCCGCCTACCTCGCCATCGGGCTGTGTGCCAGCGCGCTGACCCGCTCGCAGTTCCTCGCGATGGTGTGGACGGGCCTGGTGCTCCTCGTGCTCTTCGTGCTCGGAATCGGCGAGTTCGTCGCGCGCGACGGGACGGCGATGCACGAGGTCTGCTCGTACGTCTCGGTGTGGGCGCACATGAACGACTTCGCGAGCGGGCTGGTCGACTCGCGCCGGCTGGTGTTCTACGGGTCGCTGATCGTCCTTCCGCTCTTCGTGACGACGCGAGCGGTCGACGCGTGGAGGTGGGGGTGAAGGCGAGGCGGCTCCCGCTGGACGGCGGGCAGGCTCTCCAGCTCGCGGGCGTGGTGGCGGCGATCGTGCTCGCGACCGTCGTCAACGTCCTGGCCGCGCGCCACTTCACCCGCTGGGACTGGACGCGAGACCGGCGCTGGTCGCTGAGCGCGGCCACGCTCGAGACCCTTCGCGAGCTCGAGCAGCGGCCGGCGCGCGTCGAGATGTGGGCCATCACCGGCTCGACCGATCCCGTCGAGCAAGGCCTGCGACAGATGCTGGCGGCGTACTCGGCGGCCTCCTCTCGCCTCGACCTGCACTGGATCGACCCGGACCGCGACACCGTGCAGCTCGTGGACCTGCAGCGGCGCTTCGGTCTGGAGGCGGGTCGGACGGAAGACGGACGGGTGGCGACCGACGCCGTCGTCATCGTCGCGAGCGGAGACAGGCACTGGTTTCTCACGCAGGCGGACATGTACGAGCAGTCGGACGACGTCCACGTGAAGCCGCGCGAGGAGCGCGCGCTCACCCAGGCGATCCGCAGCGTGCTGGGCGGAGACAAGGCGAAGCTCTGCTTCACCGTCGGTCACGGCGAGCTGTCGCTCGAGCCGGGCAAGGACGGGCGGGAGTCGCTGGGGACGCTGCGCAGCCTCCTGGAGAAGGGCAACTACGAGCTGCTCGGCGTGGATGCGACCGCTCCGGGCGCTCACGAGCCGTTCGGCGGGTGCACCACGGTGGTCGTGGCCGGGCCGCGCGCTCCGTTCACGCCCCAGGAGGCCAACCGGCTGCGCACCTGGCTCATGGAGGGCGGGAGTCTGTTCGCAGCGGTCGGCCCGCTCGACGCCGACACCGACACCGGCATGACCCCGGCGGGCCTCGACGACGCGCTCGCGCCCTTCGGCGTCGCGCTCGACGACGACCTCGTGCACGACGTCGACCCGGGCGTGGCGATCGCCGAGATGCACGGTGAGGGCTTCTTCGTGTCGCCGCGGGCGCACGCGGTCACCGCGAGCCTGGTGTCCGGCGCGGCCGAATCGCACCCGCCGCGCGTCGCCGTGTTCTTCGCGCGGTCGCTGCGGCACGTCTCTCCGCCGGGCTCGTCCCCGGCGGCCGACCTGCTCGTCACGAGCGGCGGGGCGTACGCGAAGAAGAGCATCGTCGGGGCCTCCGCGTGGACCGACGCGCCGCGCCCCGACCCGGGCGATCCGCGCGGTCCGTTCGTTCTCGCCATGGCGGCCGAGCGGCCCCACGTCGGGCCTGCTTCGGCGCGCGGCCCGCGAATCGTCGTCGCGGGAAGCCGGTTCCTGCTCTCCGAGGAGAACTGGCGCCAGCCTCGCCCCCTGCACGGCGCGGCGTTCTTCGTCGACAGCGCGCTCTCGTGGCTCGCCGCGCGGCCCGCGGTCGTCGACGTGCCCGACAAGGCGGAGCTAGCGGCCGGGATCCGCGTCTCCCAGGAGGGCCGCGACGAGGTTCGACGCTACGTGCTCGTCCTGATGCCCCTGGCCGTGGCTCTGATGGGGATCGCCGTGTGGGCCTGGCGCCGCTCGTCGGACGACAGGCCGTACGGGGCCGACGACACGAAGCGGGAGCGTTCGCCGTGAGTCGAGCGCGCGCTGCGGCCACGCCGATCGTGCTGATCTTGCTCGCGGTGGGGACGGCCGCGTACGCGTACTTCGTCGACCGCTCCAGGGTGTCCGACGCCGACCGCGCGGCGCGACGCGACGACGTCTTCCCGAGCTTCCGGCTCGAAGACGTGCACCGTATCGAGCTGTCCCGCGGCTCCGAGACGCTCGTGCTGGAGCGGGAGCCGGACGGCGGCGCGGGCTGGACGATGACCGCGCCGCGGCGCGAGGCAGCCGACGCCGCTGCCGTCGACGCGCTGGTGCAGGAGCTCGAGCGAGCCAGGCGAGTGAGAACGGTCGTCACGACGGAGGCGGCCGGGCTCGACGCCCCGAGGGTGCGCGGGCGGGTGACCGTGGGGTCGATCGAGTACCGGTTCGGCCTCGGCGCCGACGCCCCGCGCCCGGAGGGGGCCGCGTACATGCAGGTCGACGGAGAGGGGACGTTCGTCGTCGACCACGACGTGAAGGCGGCGCTGCTGCGGCCGGCCGAGACCTACCGCGACCACGTGCTCGCGCCCTACGGCTCCGCCGACATCGCCCGCCTCGAGGTGCGCGCTCCCGCCGCCGCGTTCGTCCTGGAGCGCAGCGGACCGGCGTTCCGCGTCGGCGGGGCCGACGGCCTGCGCGCGTCGCGAGCGGCTGCGGACCGGGTCTTCGCCGGCCTGGCCGGAGCACGGGCGGAGAGCTTCCTGGAAGACGGCGCCGCCGACGAGGCGACCGCGCGCGGTGCCACCGTGGTCACGAT
>PLYU01000203.1 GCA_003153495.1 Myxococcales bacterium | reverse complement strand
TGGGTGCTCGCGGCGCGCGCGCGCGTCGCGGGCCTGGCGGTGGACCGGGTCGTCGCGCACTGGGCGGTCCCGTGCGGGTGGCCGGTGGGAGTCGCGGCGAAAGGCGCAGAGCTCGAGGTCGTCTCGCACGGCTCGGACGCGCGCGTAGTGGCGGCGCTCCCGGCCCCGCTGCGGCGTCGTCTCGTGGAGGACATCGCGTCACGGGCACGCGTGTGGCGCTTCGTGTCGGGGCCGCTGCGCGACGAGCTGTGCTCGGCGCTCGACCCGGCGACGCGCGAGAAAGTCGAGCGGATCGCGCAGGTGCGACCCGCGGCGATTGGCCTGCCGGACACGCGCGACGCCGCGCTGGCGAAGCGCAGGTCGCTGGGCAAGACGCGGGTCGCCGTCAGCGTCGGACGTCTCGTCCCGGCCAAGAGGTTCGACCGGGCAATCGAGCACGTGGCGACCTCGCGGGAGTTCGACGCGCTGGTCGTCGTGGGCGACGGGCCCGAGCGGCGGAGGCTGGAACGTCTCGCGCGGACGCGCGGCGTGGACGCGCGCTTCGTCGGGCTCGTGGGACGGAGTGAGGCGCTCGCGTGGATCGGCGCGGCAGACGCGGTGCTTCACGCGTCAGAGGCCGAGGGTGCCAGCACGGTCGTGCGCGAAGCAGAGGCGCTGGGCATACGGGTGATCGTGCTCGCCGGCGGCCCGGCCGGCGAGTCGGCCCGAGATCGGGCTTTGCGCTAGGAGACTGGCCTCCTGCGCGGCGGAGGCTGGTGNNCTGGTGATTCTCGCGCGGTGGGCGTGCGAAGGATGTCCTCTGCGAGCCCAGTGCAGAAGGGTCAGTTGGCTGCAACGATGATGTCGGGCGCGGTCTGATCCGCCGGGAAGTACTGACCCATGTAGATGCACATGACGTTGGTGTTCGCGTGGTCGCCGAACGACAGCGTGGCGCCGGTGTCGTTGTAGTAGTTGCAGGCCCAGGTGATGCTCTGGCTGTTGGTCATCTGCAGGGGCGGCTTCTGGGGAATGAGCTGCGGAGAGTCCCAGCCGGGCTCCTCGTAGAAGGGCGTGGTCGACGACCCGACGGTCGCCTTGAAGTCGACGGACCACTTGTGCATGTGGCTGATCGACGCAAAGATCGTGTACTTCGACGGCAGCGAGCTCCCGGGCGACCAGGTCGACGAGTACCACTGCGGCGCCGTCTGCGGCGTCGGGGTGACACTGAGCGACACCATGTTGAGGAAGATCGTGCCCACGTGCGTCGTCACGACCCCGGGCTTCGCCGTCTTGAGGGTGATGCTGGCCGACGCGGTGTAGTCAGTGGACCCCGTGTTGACGAAGTGGATGTTGATCATCAGCGAGTTCGTACCGACCAGCGGGTAGCCCATCGGCGCGCCCGTCGCCGGGTCGGGGAACTGGACGATGAAGTGCGGCTGCTGGGACAGGTACGGGAACGGGTGGAACTCGAGCCCCTTGCCCGCGCAGTCCTGCATCGGCTGGGCGCCGCCGACGACCCCGCGGAGGGCGAGGGTCGTGGGGTCCATGTTGAAGAGGAAGAAGTGGTGGGATCCGCGGCTCATCGTGCCGTCCAGCTGGATGATGTCGACGTTCTTGCCGCTGAACGGGTTCGCGAAGATCTGGCACTTGAAGACTTCCTGGCCGGCCGGGACTGTGACCGGCGTGCCCGTAAGGGTGATGGTCTGGTCGACCATGCTGGGCAAGATCGCCTGAGCGTCGGGGCCGAACGACGTGCCGGCCTCGACGTCCGGGTACGAGACGCCGCCGTCGCCAGGCGCGCTGCCGTCGACTCCACCGCCGCTGCCAGCGCCGCCGCTGCTTCCGGTGCCTGCGCCGCTGCTGGCCCCGCTGCTGCTTCCGCTTCCGCCGCTGGTGGTCCCGCTTCCCGCGGGGCTCGGGAAGGTTCCGTCGCCGGCGCTGCTGCAGGCGCCGAGGGCAAGGAGTGCAAAGATCGCGACGAGCGCGCTGAACGTCTTCATCGTGCGTCTCCAGGAGCCGATAATCATCGTTCACATAAGGAGGCCAGCCCGCCGAATGGTCAGGTCTCTTTCGCATTTCCACGGGCGTTCGTGCCCCGCGCGCGAGCCATTCCAGGGATCTCAGTGGAGCGAGGCGTCCTCTCGCACACTGTAATCACTCGACTTGCGGGCTCGGGCTCACGGCCTTCACCCTGGGCGACTGCCACCAGGCAGCGCCGCGACGACCAGCGCGCCGCACAGGAAGCGGGGCGCGCCGCGGGGCGGACTGCCTCAGTCCAGCAGCGCCAGCAGCTCCTCCCGCGTGATCCCGGCCGCCTGGTTCGAGTCGCCGAGCGCCACCGCGGCGACCAGGCGTTTCTTCTCCTGGAGGGCGAGGATCCGCTCCTCGACCGTGTCCTTCGCGACCATGCGGTACACCATGACCGGTCGGTCCTGCCCGATGCGATGCGCGCGATCGGCCGCCTGGTCCTCGACGGCGGGGTTCCACCACGGGTCGAGCAGGAACACGTGGTCCGCCGCGGTCAGGTTGAGCCCGGTGCCGCCCGCCTTGAGCGACACGATCATCACCGGCGGCCCGGCGTCGTCCTGGAACTCGCGCACGACCGCGCCGCGGTCGGTGGTCGATCCGTCGAGCCGCGTGAAGCGGATGCCCGCGGCGTCGAGGTGCGGCTCGACGAGATCGAGGAGCCCCGTCCACTGCGAGAACACGAGCGCCTTGTGCCCCTCGGCGACGCACTCGTCGAGCGCCTCGAGCAGCCGCTCGATCTTCGACGACGTCGCGGCAGCTTGCCCGGGCACGAGCCCGGGGTGGCAGGACGCCTGGCGGAGCCGCAGGAGGGCCTCGAGCGCCGCGAGCACGCCCCCTCCCTTCGCGAGCTTGTCGGCGACGTCCTTCTTCGTGGCGACGCGCACGGCGTCGTAGACGCTGCGCTCGGTCTCGTCGAGCTCGACGTGGAGCACGGCGTCCGTCCTCGGCGGCAGCTCCGGCAGGACAGCACGCTTCGTGCGGCGCAGCACGAACGGCCGGATCTTCCCGCGCAGGCGCCCCGCGGCCTCGGGGTTGCCGCTCGAGATCGGGCCCGAGTAGCGCTCCTGGAAGTCGCTCAGGCCGCCCAGCAGCCCCTGGTTGGCGAAGTGCATCACGCTCCACAGCTCTTCGAGCCGGTTCTCGACCGGCGTGCCGCTCAGCGCGACGCGGAACTTGCCCCGGAGGGCGAAGGCCGCCTTCGCCGTCTGGCTCCCGGGGTTCTTGATGGCCTGCGCCTCGTCGAGCACGATCACGTCCCACGTCTCTTGCGAGAGCCGCGGCGAGTCGAGGCGCAGCAGGGCGTAGGTCGTGAGCGTCACGTCGGCGGTGGGATCGAGCTCGCGCTCCTGGCCGTGGTAGACCGCCGCGCGCAGCCCCGGGCGGAAGCGCGCGATCTCGTCGGCCCAGTTGTGCACGACGCTCTTCGGACACACCACCAGCGTCCGCCCGCGCAGCACGCAGATCGTCTGCAGCGTCTTGCCCAGGCCCATGTCGTCGGCGAGCACCGCGCCGAGCTCGGCGTCGCGCAGGAACGAGAGCCAGTCGACGCCCTGCTGCTGGTACGCGCGCAGCGTCGCGGTGACCCCGTCGGGCAGGGCGCGGTGGGGGATCCCCGCGAAGTCCTGGAGCAGGGGCGCCAGCTTCTCGAGCTGCGGAGGGCGGGGCGCGTCGAGCGCGTCGCACAGCTCGCCGAGGATGGGGAGCGCCACGGTCCGGAGCTTCTTGTCGGCGTCGCGCGCGGCGAGCAGGTCCGCCACCAGGTGCCCGTGCTGCGCCAGCCAGCCTGTGGGCAGCGGCGCCCACCCTCCCCCCTCGAGCGGCACCAGGTCGAGCCCGTCCTTCCACGCGCGGATCACGGCGGCCGCCTCCGCGCGCTTCGGCGGCGAGTCGTCCCCGTCTTCTGCGTCGCACTCGAACGCGACGTCGAACGTGTCTCCGCCGAGGTCGACCCGCGCCGTCAGCGCTCGCGTCGCGAAGCCCGCCGCGTGCGGGTCGTCGCCCGTGCGCTCCTGCCAGTCGCGCAGCTTCGCGGCGAACCGGATCGCCTCGGTCCCGTCGAGGTCGACGCGCCGCCCCGGGGCGAGGTTCAGGTCGTCGCGGAGCCGCCGGAGCAGCTCGCGCTCCTCCGCGACCCTGCGCACGGGCACCTGCTTGCCGAGAGTGACGATGGCGTCGCCGTCGACGCGCGCCACCGGCGGGTCGCCGTACACCAGCGTCGGCAGCACCGAGAGCGTGTGGCCCTGGTGCGAGAGGTCCATCGCGATGCGGGGGCGCGCGTCGACCGCTTGCCGGGGCAGCCGCTTGGTGACGATCACGACCTCCAGCTTCTTCTCGAGCTCGGGCAGGACCTTCGTCACCAGCTCGGTCGCCTGCGCATGGGCGAACGTCCGCGCGAGCGGCAGGCGCTCGAGCAGCTCTCCGGTCGTGTCGGTCTCGCCGAGCGGCCGGAGGACGTCGCCGCAGCGCACGACGCCCTTGCAGAAGACGTCGGTGACCGACGGGTCGCGCTCGAGCCGCAGCACGAAGGCGCCGCCGGGCGCGTCCTCCACGCGGGCACGCGGCACGACCCGCTCGCCCGAAACGCGGACGGTCGCGCCCTCGACGGTCACCTCGGCGGCGACCGAGAGGGCCTCCAGCACGTCCGCCACCCGGCCCGGGGGGACGATCTCGCGCGCGGGCGTGCCCAGGATGCGCTCGAGCCGCAGGTCCTCGTGCGTCGGGGTGAGCGTGCCTTGACCGCGCGCGAGATCGGAGGCGAGCGAGGCGCCCCCGAGGCGCTCCTCGCGCCCGTCGCCGTGCACGACGACCCGCACGAGCGTGAGCAGTCGGTCCTTCCTCCCCAGGCGGTACACCAGGCGCGCGGGCCGCTCGACGGGCGCCGCCTCGAGCCCCTGCCCCTTCTCGAGGGCCTGCGCGGACGCGATGGCGGCTGCGGCGGCGTGCGCGCACGGGTCGGTCTTCCCGTCGCAGTCGCAGGACCACTCCTGCCCCTCGGTGTACAGCGTGACGGTGGGGGCGACGACGTAGCCGGGGGCGCGCACGCGCAGGGTGAGCTCACCGTGGGCCGAGGACGCGAGGGCCACGGCGCCCTCGCGGGCGAGCTTCACGCCTTGTGACCAGATGCCTGGCAGGCTGGCCTTTCGAATCGTGTCGAGGAACTCTTGCATCTCCGGCGGACGGCTGGGCTCCAGGGGGGCCGAGGGGCACCGTAGTCATAGCCAGATCGCCGACCGAGCGCCCTGCCGATCTTGGGGAGCCGGATCTCTCGATCGCCGAAGGGTGAGAGCGGGTCGAGCGATCGCGCGGAGCGCGGCCGGTCCACCGCGCTTCTGGGTGATCGGTCCCAATCGCGACTCCTCACCACGAGACGCTGAGGATCGACGTGAACCCCGAGGGCCTCGTCACCCCCGTGTTGGCCCCCGTCTCGTCGAGCTCGACCACCGCCAGCGCGTCCAGCACGCACTCCCTCGCCGTGGGATCCAGCGAGGCGCCGGGCTCGACCGACAGGTGCAGCGACCCCTCTCGCCGCTCGACGCGGATGTTGATCTTGCCCCCGCTCCCGGGCGCGCAGCGGTGCATGGGCTCGACGGCAGGCGCAAATATCGCGCTGATCTCTTCCGCCGAGCGCCCCTGGGCGTCGGTGACCATCAGCTCGCCGTGCTGCACGGGTGCCTTCGCCGGCGGGGCCGCTGCCTCGGGGGTGCACGAGAACAGTGCCGAAAGGGTCACGGCCAGGACGAGGGTTCGCGCCATACCTCGAAGGTAAGCATCCCGCGTACCAGCGTCAGTTCACTCCGGCGCCTCCGCCCGGTTCGCGGGGGTTCAGGCCTCACTTCCTCGCCACGACGAACAGCCGTCGAAACGGGAAGAGGACGCGCCCGTCGGCTCGCACCGGGAACGCGGCGCGGACGGCCTCGGTGTACTCGGCGACGAACGCTTCGCGCTCCTCGTCGCGCAGCGCCTCGAGCGCCGGGCGCAGGCCCGTCCCGCGCATCCACGTCACGACGTCCTCGGCGCGATCGAGCACGTGGCTGTACTCGGTCTCCCATACGTCGACGCGAGCGGCGCCCGCTTCCGCCAGAGCGTCGTAATACACCTCCGGGGCGCTGACGCCGTAGCGGCGCTCGACGCGCACGCCTCGCGCGCCCCACTTGCCTCGCGCGAGCACCTCGTCGATCAGGCGATGGTCCGCGGCGGCGTGGTTGTTCGGGACCTGCGCGGCGAAGGCCCCGCCTCCGGCCACGAAGGCGAAGAGCCGAGCGTAGAGGCGCGCGTGGTCGGGCAGCCAGTGCAGCGTCGCGTTGGAGAAGAGAACGTCGACCGGCCCGTCCGGCTGCCACGTGGCCACGTCGGCCTTCTTCCAGGTCCCTGACGGGTGCCGGCGGGCGGCGGCCGCCAGCATGGCGTCGTCGAGGTCGAGGCCGGTGACGCGCGCGTCCGGCCATCGCGTGAAGAGGAGCTCGGTGGAGTTGCCGGGGCCGCAGCCGAGGTCGACGACGTCACGCGGCGCGTCGACGTCGACGCGCGCGAGGAGCTCGCCCGCGGGGCGCGTGCGGTACTCCTCGAAGCGAAGGTAGAGCGAAGGGTCCCAGCTCATGAGGCAGCCTGCACGCGAGTGAATCTAGCCTTACTTTCGCAAAGAGGCGCCGAGTCTACGCACGAAAGGCCGTCATTTAGGGTGCGCCACGACGTCGCGCGCCTAGCGGAAAGAAGCCACCCTGGGCCTCGCAGCCCCCCAACCCGGCCTTCCCCCCGCCGGAGCGGGGGGAAGGAGGAGAAGGCGCACGCGAAGAGGAGCGCGCGGGCACGCTGCCAAGGTGCTCGGCGATCCTCGGCGCGGCGCCC
>PLYU01000013.1 GCA_003153495.1 Myxococcales bacterium | reverse complement strand
AGCTGCAGCTCGCTCTGCTTGCGCTTGGCCGTGCTCAGGAGCTCGTCGACGTCATCCCCCTGCCCCTTGGTCGCCTTCGCCCCGCGCATCGACTTGAAGGTCTCGAGCTCGGCGATCGCCTTCGTCAGCTGATCGTCCTGACCGGTCGCGCCGGGAACCGAAGGCGAGAAGAGATAGAGGAGCCCCAGGTCGTAGTGTACCCCGGCAAGGGTGGAGTCCATGCGCAGCGCCGTGTCGAACTCGCTCTTGGCGTCGCCCGGCCGGCCGAGCAGCCTGTAACAATCGCCGAGGTCGAGGTGCGCCACCGGGACGTTCGGCGCATACCGCACCGCCCTCTCGAGAGACGCCTGCGCCTCGGCCGCGTTTCCCGCCTCGAGCTTCATCTCGCCGAGGTTGACGTGCGCCTCGAACAGGTCGGGTCGCTTCGCGACCGCCTGGTCGAAGTCGGCGAGCGCCTGCTTGCGCTGCCCGGAGTCGCGCTCGATGAGGCCACGCAGCAGCAGCGCGTCCGGATTGCCCTTGTCGCGCGGCGGGATCGAGCCGTCGTCCGCGCCGTCGAGGATCGCCCCGAGCGCGTAGCGCGCCAGATCCCAGCGGTGCGACCGGTAATAGTCGCGCGCGATGACCACCATCGCGTCCTTGAGATCGGGCTGCTTGGCGAGCGCCTGCTGCGCGAGCCCCTGCGCGCCGGGGCTGTCGCCCTCGATCGACTTGACCTCGGCGAGGTACGTCGTCAGCCTCACCGAGTCCGGGTTCTGCGAGCGCTGGCCAGCGAGGAACTGCTCGGCGTTCCCGCCGCTTCCGCTCCGCGCGAGGAGCACGGCGTACGCGCCGACGGCGACCTCGTATTTCGGGTTCACCGAGTACGCCGCCCGGTACGCATCGAGCGCTCCCTGCGTGTCCCCCAGTCGCTCGAGCACGCACCCGAGCGAGTAGCGCGGTCCGGCTGCCTTCGGCGCCTTGCTCGCCGCGTCGCTGAACGCCGCCTGCGCGGCCTTGAGATCGCCCGACGTCCACGCCTGGAAGCCGCGGGCCTGCGCCGACTTCGCGGCGCCCGAGAGTTCGTCGGAGGCGGCGACAGGCCCCGCGGAGACCGCGACTTGCGCCCCCTGCTTGGTGACGACCGGGCTGCCCGCGGCGTCGCCCGTCGAGAGAGTCTCATCGGGCGACACCTCCGGCGTTGCCTGCGGGGCCACGGCGACCTGGCGCGTGCCACCGCACGCGGCCACGGTCATCAAGGCCGCCACGACGGCGGGGCCCCGGCCCAGAGCGGATATGAGGCGCGACATCACGTTCTCCTCACCGTCACGGCGCGGCCGGTAGCGGCGCGGATTGCCCATTCGGCGGGGGCGCCGAGACGACACCCGAGCGCCACTGCAGGAACTCGCCGCCGACGTAGACCAGCCTGCTCGACGGCGACAGCGGATCGGGCGTGCTCTCGACGTAGCCCTTCATCTTGTCGTCTCCGAGATAGTCCGTCATAAACGCCAGCCGGGCCACCGCGTTCTGCACGGCGGCGTCCTTGACGTTGTACTTGCGCGCGATCATCGCCGCCGTCACGTACCTGGAGACCATCTTCTGGTTGCAGAGCTCCATGTACTTGTCCTTCGTCTCGCGCCACTTCGTCCGCACCGCGTCCTTGGTGTCGTCGATCTGCTGGCGGATCTTGTCGGCCTGATCGCTCTTGCCCGATGCGTCCAGCTTGTCGGCGAGGTCGGCGAGCTTCTTGAGCAGGGCGTCCTGCTGCGGGGTGAAGTACTTGGGGATCACGAGGTCGAGCCCCGTGCGGATGGAGTCGTACAGCGACCCGACCCGTGCCGTCGCCGCGGCGGCCCACTCGAACGATTTGTACTGCTGCGCGGCGTGCTCGAGCGGCGGGCGCCACTTCTTCTCGGCCTCGCCGAGGTCCTTGTCGACCTCCGCAATGACGTCCTTCACGTTCCCCGTGTAGTGGTGGTGCCCGGTGGCGTAGTCGAACTGCGCGCGCACCTCCTCGTCGACCAGGGTAAAGTCGGCCTCGCCCCCGTAGTCGGAGTAGGGCGCGTCGGTGGCGCTGATGCGGGACGTCTTGCCGTTGCCCAGGGTGGTCGTCACCGGGCGCGCGTTGAAGTACTCCCAGTCCGAGATCACCGTCTTGAACCAGGTGTGGTACGCGGGGTCGCCCGTCGACTGCATCATCTTGGCGATGCGGTACGCCGCCTCGAGCGTGTAGCGCGCCGCCTCGGCTCGGCCCCTGTTCGCGCCGTGGAACTGGGTGAGCGCGGCCATCGCCTGGCTGCGCACGGAGGAGTTGCCCGCCGACTCGCTGCCCATGGGGTTGTACTGCCCGTAGTCGAAGCTGGCCTTCAGGTAGTCCGCCTCGACGCGCTTGTCCGACGTGAGGCGCATCTTCGGGTCGACGAGCACGCCGTACATCTTGTTCATGCTCGCCCGGTCGCCCAGGTTCGAATAGAGCACCATGGCGATCCGCGCGGCGTTCGAGCGGCGCGGGTCGTCGAACCGCGGATTGTCGGCGATCTTGCCGAACGACTCGGCCGCGCGCTGGTACGCGAAGAAGCCGTAGTAGGTCGTCGAGAGGGCGTCGTACGCCATCCCCAGGTACTTGATCCGCTCCTTGTACTCGGTCGGGTTGGGCTCGACCTTCGTCTTGCCGTCGGGGGCCATCCCCCCGCGGTCGAGCCGGTCGAGGATGTCCGAGCTGCCGTAGTTGTTAATGAACAGCTGATAGAGATCGATCGCCTTGTTGAACTCTCCGACCTGCTTGTAACAGAAGGCCGAGTTGATGGCGGCGGCGGGCGAGTCGCGGTGCGACGGTGCGGCGCGGAGCGCGTCCTCGTACATCTTGCCGGCCTTGCGCCAGAGGGCGTCCTGCTGCGGGCCCGGCGCGGTCTTCTTGGCCTGCTCGAACACCTTGTTGGCGTCGTCGAAGGCCGCGTTCTGGATGACCAGGTCCGTCAGGTCGCCCTTCTTCTCCTCCGCCTGCTGCAGCTCGGTCTTCGCGCACGAGCTCTTCTTCTCGGCCTCGGCCAGCTCCTTGGAGCGCGCCCCGTCCTTCTGCAGGTTGCTCATCACGATGAGCCGCTTCCAGGCTTCGTAGCCCAGCGGATCCTTGCCGCAGTGGTCCTTGTAGAGCACCTCGAAGCGGCTCGCGGCCTCCTTGAAGTGGCCATAGAGGTAGTCCTGGTCCGCCGAGTAGAACAAATAGTCGTCGCCCCGGTGCTGCTTGTCGCGTTCGGGCGGGACGCGCGTGACGTACTCGTCGCGCGCCGTCATGGACTTCTGGATGACGTCCGGGATCGGCTCGACGACGACCTTCTTGTCCTCGTCCGGCCCTTGCAGCTTCGGCTGCTTGCGGGCCTCGATCCCCTGCGTGCCGCCGGTGTCCTGCCACCGCTGCAGCGCCAGGTCGCGATCGACGTCGGCGAGGTCGACCACGAACAGCCCCGCGTTGTCGATGAACTGATCGTCCTCGTCCGAGTCGCGGACGTCCACCGCGGCCTGCTCCGCCACGGAGATCTCCTGGGACGTCGGCTCGCCGTACTGCTTCGGATCGAAGCCGTGCAGCGCCACCTCGAGCCTTACCTGGTTGTGCAGCGCATCGGCGTAGAAGTAGCGGCTCTTGTAGGAGTCCGCCGCGTTCTCGTCCTGCTTGAGGTAGCCCAGCCAGCCGATGGCGGCGAGCCTGTATTCCTGGAGGGCGAAGTTCGTCAGGCGCAGCTTCTCGCGCGCGTCGCCGGTCTGGTCCGCCGCTTCGAGGGCCGCCTGGCCGTTGCGCGTGTGTGTGATCGCCGCGCCCTTGAGCCCCGTGCGGACGAGCTCCTCCGCGCGCTGGAGCGCCGCGGGGTTGTCCTTGTTCGCGTCGACCCAGGGGGCGTCCCCGATGTACTTGGACAGCGCCGTCCTGGCCTCGAGCACCTTGCGCTCGTAGTCCCGGCGCTCGTCGCTCACCTTCGTCTGGCGCACGAGCAGGTCGTAGATCTCGGCGACCGAGTTCTGGGTGTCCGGCGCGGACTTGTCCATCGGCCACCGGTCGAGCATCAGCTGGTAGACGGCGAGCGCGTTCTTGTACTGGTTGATCGTCCGGAACTCGACCGCCAGCCCTTTGTAGATCTCGATCGTCCAGGGCCGGTCCTGGGGGATCAGCCGGGCGTCCTGCACGCGGTCAATCGCGATGCGCAGCTTCGCCTCGGCCTCGGCCGGGCTCCGGGCCGTGTCCAGGACGTCGGGGCGCGCGATGTACGGGTCCTCGGGCGCGGGCCCGACGAAGTCGAAGTTGTCGAGGGAGCCCGCGATGTACGTGAACGCCTCTTGCCGGAAGTCCGCCCCGGGGTCGCCCGTCAGCTTCTGCTGCTCGTCGGTGTAGTCGAGCAGGCGAATGAACTCGCGGACGGCCCCCTCGTACCGCTGCTGCTTGAAGAGCGTCCACGCGTACTTGTAGAGCGCGACGCCGTAGAGCGGCGGCTTCTTGTACGCCATCGAGCGCGTGTACGAGCTCGCCGCGCGGTTGTAGTCCCACACAGCGGAGGGCTCGTCGGCCACGACCCCGCCGGCCATGTCGGTCTGGTCGAACTCCCAGTCCCCGATCCGCCACCAGACCTCGGCGACGTACTTGGGGGCCTGCCCCGCCAGCAGCGACGGCTGGGGGACGATCTCGCAGTCCTGGGGGTACGGATCGTCGAACCTCGTCTCGTCCGCCGGGCCGTTCTTGAGCAGCTCGTAGCGGGAGTATTTGCCTCGCCACGTCTTCCAGTACGCCTCGTCGTGGTCCTGCGGCATCGGGACGACCTTGTCGACGTCCGCCTGCTTCGGGTCCGCCGGGACCGGGTACCTGTAGTGGTTCTTGCAGACCAGGGCGCGCCAGACCTGCTGGCCCTCGTCCACCCGTCGCGAGTCGGCCAGGGCGTGGCCGAGGAAGTAGTAGATCCCGGCGATCTCGGGATAGGCGGGGAACTCGCGGATGACGCGCTTGTACAGCGCGATCGCCGGCCTGAGCGTGACGGCGAGGTCGGCGTTCGGGTCCTCGTCGGCTCGCGCCCGCTCCTCGTAGAGGGCCGCGANNGGGGTCGCCTCGGGCTGCGCGTTGGCGCCGCTGTACTTCGCGACGAAGTCCTCGAGGCGCTTGATGGCCGTGTCGCGGGCCTTCCTGAGCTCCTCCTTCTCGATGCCGATCTCGCGATCGAGGCCGCCCAGGATGGCTCGCTTCTTCTGCTCGTAGTGCAGGCTGACGATGGCCGTGATCGTGTCCTTGTACTCGCGGGCCCCGCGCTCGTACGCGTCGGCCTCGCGGCGCATGGCCTCGTAAGCCACGACCTGATCCGGACTCGGCGGCGGGAGCGGCGGAGCGTGCGCGCGGAAGGTGGGCACGGCCTCGGGCGCCGACGCGTCCGCGCCACCGCTCGGGGTGCCGCCCGGACCACCGTCCGGCGCCGCGACGGCGCTCTTCGGG
>PLYU01000186.1 GCA_003153495.1 Myxococcales bacterium | reverse complement strand
CGCCGCGCGCCCGGCGACGGCGAGGCCCAGCGCGACCGGCCAGGCGCCGACGCCGAGGAGCCAGAAGAGCGGCGAGTCGTCCGCGTGCCCTCGGGCGGAGCGCGTGCCCTCGAGGACGTCGCGCGGACCGGGGAGCCCCGGCAACAGCTCGTCGGCCGGCCCGGACGACGCGCCCGCCTGCGGCGCGCTGGATGGCGCGACGTGGACGACCCCGAGCACGGCTCGCGCCACGTCGTACCTCTTCTGGCGCGGATCCCAGAACGGAAGAGTGATCGCCCCGAGGTCGACTTCCCCGGTGCGCTTCAGTCGAACGACGAAGTCGAGGCTCCGCTTGCCGCCGTACGCGTCGCCTCCGACCGGCCCCAGCTGCTCGTGGACCTCGGGGGCGAGCCACTCCACTCCGTCGCGCGCCGGCGCCGCGACGCCGCTCGGCACGTTCCCGGTGCCCGAGACGTCGACGTGCACGCTGACCGCGCCGTTCTGCTCGACGTCGCGCGGCTCGACCTGCGCCGAGAGCGCGAAGCGCCCGACGTCGCCGACGGCGTAGCCTGGCGGGCGCCCCGCGGCCGGCGGCTCGGTCACCTGGACGTGAAGGGTCTCGGTGGTCCGCTTCTGGCCCGCGACCGAGCGGGGCCGCAGCAGGCCCACGCTCATCGGACCGATCGCCAGGTCCCCGGCGTGCAGCGGGAAGAGCGCCCACCGGCGCACGAGCTTCACGACCCAGGTCCGCCCGCCGGCGGACGCGTAGCCGGCCTGCAACGGCCCCTGCTCGTCGCGCAGCAGCGAGTGGCGGACGAAGTCCGCCGCCTGCGGGTCGTGCACGTCCTCCTCGTCGACCTGGATGCTCGCCTCCCCGATGTCTGCGTACTCGTAGAGGCTGTAGGTGACCTGCTCGCCGACGACGGCCGCGGTCTTGTCGACCGTCGCGTGCAGGAAGTACGCAGCGCCGCGCGGCGCGTCGAGCGACAGCCTGGGGTCGACGGTCACCTCCGGCTGCGGCGGGGGCTCCATGCCCCCGGGACCGATCTGGATGAGACCCTTCCAGGGATCGAACGGCGACAGGCCGAAGGGGAACTGGGACGAGGGCGGCGGCTGCGCCCGCCTGGGGGCCTGCCCCGGGGGTACGACGCGGACCGTGAGCGGCTGCGCGCCGTACCGGCGGCTGCCGACGACGACGCTCGGCGGCCCGAGGGTGAACGTGCCGGCGCGCTGCGCCTGGAGCGTCCACTCGACGCCCAGCGTGTACCGGTCCGTCTGGTTGCCGTTGATGCTGATGTGAGTCTGCCCGGGCGACGCGCTCTGCCCGCGCAACGCGAACCCCGGCGTCGCCCCGGGTCGCGGCTCGGTCGGCATGGCGTCCGCGCTCGTCGCGTTCATCTCGATGTGCAGGAGCTCGCCCACCCCGACGGTCGATTGATCGACCTGCGCCTGGATCTGCGGCGCGCCCTGGGCGCGCGCGGAGAGGGCAAACAGAAAGATCGGGAAGATCAGGAAGGAGGCGAACCCTCTCCCCTTCCTGATCTTCTGATCTTCCTGTTCAAACCTCTTCATTTGTCCGCCATCCCGCGCACGCGCTTCTTGCCGTAGCGCTTGGCCTCTTCTTGCTGGAGCGTCGGCGCCTTCTCGAGCTGGTCGAGCATCCGGTCGTCCTCGTTGGAGCTCGGGGGGGGCGGACGCGCCCCTGCCTCGCGCTGGTCCTCGCCGGAGTCGGGCTGCTGGGGCGGTGGGCTGGCGTCTCGACCGCCCTCGTCGCCGCCGTCGGGGCCGCCGCTGGGCGCGCCGCCGTCCTTCGGGCCCTCGCCCGAGTCGCCCGACGCGTCCCGGCTCGCGTCGGAAGCCGCGTCGGCCGAGCCGTCCGGGGACGCGTCGGGGCCCGCGTCCTTCTGGTCGTCGATCCGCCGGAGCGCGATCGCGCGGTTGTACGCCGCGTCCCGTCCCACCGGGTCGCCGCCGTCCGCCACTCCGGGGGCGAGCACGAGGGAGCGGTCGTAGGCCTTCACGGCGTCCTGGTACGCGCCGTCGAGGAAAGCCAGGTTCCCCTCGAGGTAATGCGCGCGGGCGCGCAGCTCGCCGGGCACGCCCAGGTCGTCGGCGATTGCCTGGGCGAGCCTCCGGGCGCACTCGATCTGCGGGTGCCTCCGCGCGCGACTCTCGTCGCTCACCCCCGCGTCGATCTCCTCCTCGCCGAAGCGGCGGCCGAAGTGCTCGCCGATGCCGAAGAGTGACAGGCCCAGGTCGAACGTCCCGTCGGGTCGCCGCTTCAGCAGGTCGGGCGTCCCGATGCTCCCGTCCTTGCACGGACCCGTCGACAGGTACTCCTCGAGCTTGGTGGCGGCCGAGCCGGCCGCGCCGGCTTCGAGGTCCACGAGCGCCTCCTTCACGACCGGCGAGTCGCGCTCGAACGGCCGCGAGGGGTTCCACCCGCAGCCGAGCAGAAGAGAGGAGACAACCGCCAGGACGCCAGGGACGCCAAGCCAGAAACCCAGGGAGATTCCCCTCTCCTCCCCTGGCGTTTCTGGCGTCCTGGCGGTCTTCTCCGCTCTCTCCGTATTCATCTCGCCACCTCCGCCATGGCCCTCTTGCGGCGCGGGGCGTCGCCGAGCAGAGCGTCGACGAGGAGGAGCAGCACGGCGATGCCGAGCGGCCACGCGTACTCCTCGGCGTAGACCGTCTGCACCTTCTCGCTCAGCTCCTCGCGCATCATCTTCTGGAGGCCCCGGGCGATCTGGTCGATCCCGGTCTCTCCTCTCTCCGCGCGCACGATGGTTCCGCCGGTGGCCTGCGCGACGCGCGCCAGCTGCGCCTCGCCCTCGGCCGACAGCTCGGTCGTCAGGGGCTTGCCGTCTTCGTCGCGGCGGATGCCGCTCGGCTTCCCGTCCGGCCCGACGTCCGGGATGACCTCCGGCGCGCGCCCGCCGATCTGGACGACGTCGATGCGAGTCCCCTCCTGGGCGCAGTTGTCGGCCACGGCCACCGGGTCGCCCTCGAGGTCCTCGCCGTCGGTCACCAGGACCATGACGCGCACGTGGTCCTTCGACTTCGGATCACGGGCGAACACCTCGCGCGCCGACTCGAGCGCGCGCGCGGTCGCCGTGCCGCCGACGGGCATGTCGTTGGGGTCGAGCTGCCGGAAGAACTGCGCGATGGCCGCGCCGTCGCTCGTCAGCGGAAACCTCAGCGGCTCGCCGGCGAACGCCACCGCGCCGAACCGCGCCCCCGGCAGATCGTCGATCAGCCGGGCCACCTCGGCCTTCGCCCGCGCGATCCGGCTCGGCACGATGTCGCGCGCGTACATGCTCTTCGAGTAGTCGAGCACCACCACGACATCGAGGTTGGTCGCCGGGACGATCCGCGTGCCGCTGCCGAACTTCGGCCGCGCGAGGGCGACGAAGGCGAAGAGCATCGCCAGCACCAGGAGCACGGCCTTCACCGCGCGCCGCGCCGTGGCGTCGTACGTCGTCAGGGGCGCGAGCAGCTTCGGCTCGCCGAACCGGCTCACCGCGCGCACCTGCCGCGCGCCCGCCCACGCGACCGCCCCGGCGTACGCCAGGAACGCGACGCCGCAGAAGACCGCGACGAGCCCCCCCCAGAGCGAGCCGAAGTCGTGCCCCCACCTCACGGGAACCTCCGCACCAGGGCGAGGCGTACGAGGGCCTCGAGGCCGACGAGCACGACCGCGGGCACCAGGAGGAACGGGAACAGGTCCTCCATCGTCGACGCCTGCGCCGCGAACCTGGTCTTCTCGAGGCGGTCGAGGATGGCGTGCATGCTGTTCTCGAGCCCCGACCTGTCGGTGGCGATGAACGCCTCGCCGTCGGTGTCGTGCGCCATCGCGCGGAGCAGCTCCGGGTTCACCGGGAAGCGCTTGCGCTCGTAGACCGGCTGGCCGAAGAGGTCCACGCCGGTCTGCACGTCGACGTCGTCGCCGTTGCCGATCTGGACGGTGTAGATCCGCACTCCCTCTTTCTGGGCGAGGTGCGCCGAGTACTCGGGGGCGATCTGCCCCTCGTTCGAGTCGCCGTCGGTCAGGAGGACCACGGCCTTGCTGCGGGCGTCGCTGCGGCGCATGCGCGCCACGGCGGTGCCGACCGCGTCGCCGATCGCCGTCTTGCTGCTGTCGATGACGCCCAGCTCGATCTTGGAGACCAGCGACGCGATCAGCCCGTAGTCCAGCGTGGGGGGCGAGAGCACGAACGCCTGCTTGGCGAAGACCACCACGCCGATGCGGTCGGTCTTGCGCCTGCGCACGAAGTCGACCAGCACGTCCTTGGCGACGTCGATGCGGGTCGGGCGGCGGTGGACGGTCCGCGGCCCGCCGGCGCCCGGCACGAGATCGCCGGCGGGCGCGTCCATCATCGCCGCCATCGAGCCGGACAGGTCGAGCACGAGGACGATGTCGA
>PLYU01000241.1 GCA_003153495.1 Myxococcales bacterium | reverse complement strand
ACTCGGCGCCTCTTTGCGAAAGTAGTGCTAGACTCCCGCGCGTGTCCGACTCGAGCAGCGCGCGCATCTCGCCGACGGCCTACTACACCGGCCACGTCTGGTGCAGGAACGGCCTCTCCGACCCGGCCCTCGACACGCCCGAGGGGGCGGCGCTCTTCGCGCTGCTGCGCCCCGTGATGCGCGTTGGCCGGGCGCTCACGGGGGGCGTCGCGCTCGAGGAGGGGCTGCTCCAGCGGCACCTCATCATCGACCACCTGCTGTCGCGGGCCATCGAGACCGGGCGCGTCCGGCAGGTCCTCGAGATCGCGGCCGGCATGTCGGGCCGCGGCGTGCGCTTTGCGAGGCGCTATGGGCCCGCAGGCGTGGTGTATGTCGAGGGCGATCTCGCAGGGATGGCGGACCGCAAGCGGTCGCGGCTTGCTTCGGCGGGCCTGGCGGTGGCGCACCATCACGTCGTGGCCCTCGACGTCCTCGCCGACGGAGGTCCGCTGGCGCTCGAGCAGGCGACGGGCGGGCTGCTCGACCCGGGAAAGGGCATCGCCATCATCACCGAGGGGCTGCTCAGCTACTTCGACACGCCGACGGCTGAGAGGCTGTGGCGGCGCGTCGCCGGCTTCGTCGCGCCGTTCGCCTCCGACCTGTACCTCTCCGACCTGCACGCCGGAGGTGCCTTCACCAGCCGGCCCGTGAGGGCGTTCCAACGCATGCTGCAGGTCTTCGTGAGGGGCCGCACGCACAACCATTTCGCGCGCATCTCGGACGTCGCGCCGGCGCTCGCGAAGAATGGATTCGTTCTTGCGACGGTGCACCGGCCCCGCGACTGGGGCGCGGAGCTTTCGCTACCGGGCGTCGGCGGTCTGGAGACCGTCCAGGTCCTCGAGGCATCGACCCGCTCGGTCTCGACCGAAATACACCGGTCTCCTGCGCGGGGTTAGGTTGCCGCCCGCCGTGTTTGCGCGGCGTCACGCCGGGGCTTGCAACCTCGTCGAGGATGTCCATCAGGTGCGCCTCCGTCGGCCTCGAAGCTCGCGCGCGTCGCGCTCTCGCCGCTCGATGGCGTCGCGGACGCGCGGGGGTCGCTGCGCACGCGCGCCTTCTTGTAGTCGTTGAGGATGGCGCTGTTCACGCGCCCGACCAGGTCTCTCGCGAGATCCGGCTCGGCCTGCGGGTCCCAGCGGCGACCGTCGGGGTCGATGGCCTTCCACCAGGACGCGCTGCGCCAGCTCCTCGCCCGCGTCTCGCGAGCGCAGGCGCGAGGTGGCGTGTGCGACGATCTGGGCGTGCACGCGTCCGAGGTCGACCCGGGCGAGCGCGGCTTGCAGGGGGCTGGAAGGGCCCCGTGATGGATGTCTGCGATCCATCCCTGAGGCTGGCGTCTTTCGTGCGAGCCCAAGTGAGGCGTGATTCGGGTCGACTTGGGCGCGAGCGGATGTACCTTCAGAGTCAGCCATGCGGCCTCTGGACACCAGCGCAGAGGCCCACGAGATTCAGCTGGGGGTCTACCGCGCCATGTCGCCGGAGCGCCGGATCGAGATCGCCCTCGACTTGAGCGATGGCGTCCGAGAGATCGCGATCGACGGAATGGCGGCGCCACCCGGAGTACTCCGACGGTGAGGTCCACCGTGCCGTCGTCGCGCTGATTTGCGGGGGCGACCTCGCGCGTAGGGTGTGGCCCGAGGGCGAGATACCGTCGCCGTGAGCGATGCTGCTGCGTTCCTGGCCCGCCTGATCGAGGCGCTCGACCGGGCGGGCGTGCCTCACATGCTGGCAGGTTCGTTCGCCAGTTCGCTTCACGGGACGCCGCGGGCCACCCAGGACGTCGACCTGGTCATCGACCCTACGTTCCAGTCCCTCGACCCGCTGCTCGCGGCGCTCGGGGGCGAGGGGGGAAGAGTGGAACAAATGACCATTGCTCCGTACGGCGCACATGGGCGATACAAGCGCCCATGAAGCTACGCATGGGCACCATCGCATTCGGTCTTCTAGGCACATCGATCGTCGCTTCGCACCACGCGGGCGCAGACGTCGCCGCGCCCGACCTCGAGGCCACCATCGACAGCTGGTCCGAGTACAACCACGACGCGTGGGGCTCGCGCACGAACTTGTTCGAGCACGACCTCCGCCCCTCGAACGTCGGCGGTCTGAAGGTGAAGTGGGCCTATCCGACGGGTGGCTCGATCTACGGGACGCCGGTCGTGCTCGACAACGTCGTCTACTTCGGCGACACTAGCGGCGTCTTCTACGCGCTGACGACGAGCGGCCAGCTGGTGTGGAAGACCCAGGTCAATGGGCCGCTTTCCTCGGCGGCGCTCGTGCGTGGCGACCGCATCGTCTTTGGCGACGTGCTGGCGAACCTCTACGGTCTCGACCGGAAGACGGGGGCGATCGCGTGGACGTTCCACGCCGACCCGCACCCGCTCGCCGCGATCTTCGGCTCCCCCACCGCCGTGGGCGACGACTTCGTCATCGGCGTCGCCTCGAACGAGGAGGACCTCAACCCGAAGGGCGCTCCCTTCACGACCCGCGGGTCGGTCCTGCGCGTGCACCGCGAGACGGGCGCGGTTGTCTGGCAGACGTACACGGTGACCGACGCGCAGCGCGCGGCGGGCTCCTCGGGCGCCAGCGTGTGGAGCTCCCCGACGTACGACGTCACGACCAACACGCTCTACGTGACGACGGGCAACAACTTCAGCGCTCCGACGACCACCACGAGCGACGCGTTCATGGCGCTCGACGCGCGCACGGGTGCTGTTCGCTGGGTCAACCAGCGGACCCCGAACGACACGTGGAACTACAACTACCCGTCGAGCCCAGCCCACCCCGACGCCGACTTCGGCGACTCGCCTCAGATCTACGTCTTGCCGGGCGGGCGCAAGGTCGTGGGCGCGGGTCAGAAGAGCGGCTTCTACCACGTGCTCGACGCCGCCACGGGCGCGGTCGTCCACGTCAATCAGTTCGAGCCGGGCGGGGCCCTCGGCGGGCTCTTCTCCGACAGCGCGGTCGACCGAGGCCTCGTCTTTCTCGACGGAAGCAACTGGCCGACGCCCGATCTCGGGACCGCTCCCGTCAGCGGCGACGTGATCGCCGTCTCGCTCGACGGGTCCAAGGAGGTCTGGCGCTACTCGGTGCCGAACAGCGCGAACCTCACCGGCCTCGCCGTGGCGAACGGCGTCGTCTACTTCCAGTCGATCTTCGACGGGATGCTCCACGCCCTCGACGAGCGCACCGGCGCCCCGCTGGCGACCGTCCCCATCGGCGCGTCTGCCAGCGGTCCGTCCGTCGCCGGAGGCCAAGTCTACGTTGGCACGGGTGCGCTGACGGTCGCCGGGCACACCGGCGCGCCGCCTCCGGGCGCGCTCATCGTGCTCGGGCTGTGACCTCGGCGCAGTAGCGCCACGGCGAGCGCCGACGCAGGTGCCGGTGCCGGCGGCGCGCTCGAGCGAGGCGAGGCGGGCAATGCCCCGGCGGCGACGGCAGGCTCGCCGGGAGCCGCGGGCGC
>PLYU01000328.1 GCA_003153495.1 Myxococcales bacterium | reverse complement strand
CCAGTGTGCTTTTCGTGTTCTTCGTATTCATGGCGTCAGATGTTCCTTTCCGAAGGCCGGCGAGCCCGGATCACCCGGAGGCGGGATTGCCACGCGCGCAGGAGCCGTATTGCCCGGCGGGCGTCTCGTCGTGCTTCCACCCTGTTAAGCCCGCGTCGAGGCCCGATTGGCCGCGGAGGGGCCAGAGTATTTTTGGGAGTCGAGGAGTGTCGGGAGGTTACGGAGCAAAAAAAAGCGGGCGACCCCGGACCGCCGAGTCAGCAGCCGAGAACCGTGACCGTCCGACGGACGGACGCGACTCTCCGACCGAGAGTCGCGATCGTCGGACGGAAGAACGCGACTCTCGGGCCCAGAGTCGCGATCGTCGGACGGAAGAACGCGACTCTCGGACCCAGAGTTGCGATCGTCGGACGGAAGAACGCGACTCTCCGACCCAGAGTCGCGATCGTCGGACGGAAGAACGCGACTCTCCGACCCAGAACCGCGATCGTCGGACGGAAGAGCGCGACTCTCGGACCCAGAGTCGCGATCGTCCGACGGGAGGACGCGATCCTCCGAGCGAGGACCGCGATCGTCGGGTCGCCGCACTTCTGGCGCGGGGCGGCTCATCCGCCGTCCTGTGAGATCGTGAAGGTGTCTGCGCGGACGGTAGAAGGTAGGACGCGACGCGTATCCGCGAATCTTCGCCGGTGTCACCTCGACGCGATCACACTCGGCCTGGTACCCCCCGTGGACCGTCGTCGGCGAGTACATCGACCACGGCGAGAAGGGGTGGAAGGACAAGCGGCCGCAGCTCGACGCGATGCTGGCCCGCGTCCGGCGCGGTGGCATCGACGTCGTCCTGGTCTGGAAGTTCTCGCGCTTCACTCGCAGCGTGCGGCACCTCGTGACGGCCCTCGACGAGTTCAAGACGCTCGGCGTGGACTTCGTGAGCATCACCGAGGGCATCGACACGACGAGCGCGGTCGGCAAGCTCACGTTCCACATCATCGCCGCCATCGACGAATTCTTCTTGGACACGTTGTGCGAGAACAGGCGCGCGGGGCTCGCGGCAGCGCGGCGGCGTGGCAAGCGCCTCGGCCGTCCACGCGCCGAGCGCCGGCACGCCGACCAGCGAGGTCCTCGGCTCGACGTTGATGCGGCGCGGGACCTTCTGGCGACCGGGGTGAGCCGCCGCGAAGCAGCAGGAGCGCGGGAGGGAGCGTCCCGCGGAGTGACGGGCCTGCGTCACAATGCGCCACCGCCGGGCCGGAGGGTCGTGCCGGCGCCTGGCTACGCGCCTCGCGGACAGCCGAACAGCCCCTCTTCGAGCCGAAAACGCCGCAGCGAGCGTTCCACGCCGCTGCGGCCCGGCGATTGCTAGGGGACCGACCATGACTCGAGTCCGGTGGATGGCTGGCACCTCGGCGATGCTCGCCGTCCTCGTCGCGGGCTGCGGCACGGGCGGCGGCGCTGCCGGCCCGGGCCCCGGCGGCGAGGCGAGCGTCACTGGAAAGGTCGACGGCGGCGGTCTCGAAGGCGGCGAGGCCGCGGGAGACGCCGCGGGCGCGAGCGGCGACGCGGGCGCTGGCCGCGACGCGCACGCCAGCGAAGGCGGCCCCGGAGGCTCCGATGGCGCGACCGCATGCGGTCAGTGCGGGGCCACCCAGTGCTCTTCGGCCGTCCAGCTCTCGGTGACGGCCGACTCCCCCGACGGCGGCCCCGGCATCGTCTCGTCGCTGACGGCCCAGGGGCCGGGGCTGTCTCTGACCTGCATGCGCTCCTCGCCGACGTGCGCGTTCTTCTGCCAGTCGGGCCCGACGCTCGCCGACGGCAGCTACACCGTCACCCTCCGGGCTCCCGGCTACCGGCCGCTCGACGTGCCGATCCACGCCGTGTCCCCGGGCCGCTGCAGCTGCTGCGGGTTCTCGATCTCCCAGAGCGTCAAGCTCGTGCCCGACGGCACTCCCGTCGCCGGGTGCTGCGCCGACCTGCAGACGGATCCGCAGAACTGCGGGGCGTGCGGCCGCGCATGCATCGCGCCGGGGGCGTCGTGCTCCGCGGGCAAGTGCGCGCCCGCGTACCGCGGCTGCATCGACAGCGGGAGCCCCGCGACCAGCTGCGATGCTTACTGCGCCAGCCTGGGGCAGAGCTGCACGGCGGCATGCGGCGCCAACGGCTTCGGCGGAACCGACGCGGTCAACTGGTGGACCTCGCCCGGCTGTCCCTCCACCGCGGCGACCTACTCGACCAGCGGCGTCTGCTCGACGCCCTTCGCCTGGAGCGCCCAGGGCGGGCCGCAGAGCTACCGCTGCTGCTGCACCGACAACTAGGCGCGCGACGTCGTGGCGCANNACTCGGCGCCTCTTTGCGAAAGTAGAGCTTGGTTCCCCCATTCCATCCTTCGGTTCGCAGGAACCGAAGCTCGGTTCCTTCATTCCATCCTTCGGTTCGCAGGAACCGAGGCTCGGTTCCCCCGTTCCATCCTTCGGTTCGCAGGAACCGAAGCTCGGTTCCCTCATTCCACCCTTCGGTTCGCAGGAACCGAGGCTCGGTTCCCCCATTCCATCCCTCGGTTCGCAGGAACCGAAGCTTGGTTCCCTCGTTCCATCCTTCGGTTCGCAGGAACCGAAGCTCGGTTCCCGGGAACCTGCCCAGCCATGGCCGCGCACCGGTGTACTATGTACCGGTGCGACACCTGGCCCCTGGATGCGGCGATCCCGCGGGGCGAAGGGCAACGTGGATGGCCCCGGACAGGGCCATCGCGTGATCCACGAAAAGGCAAGCGCCCAGGCAAGCGCCCTGCGCTCGCTCGCGATCCGGATCGTCGCGGACGGCTTCTTTCGTGGCCTGTCGCGAGCGGGGCGCCTGCACCCGGATTCGCGTCCGGCGGCGCACGACATCGAGGTCATCCGCGACGTTCCGTACTCCCCCGGCGCGGACCCGTCGCACCGGCTCGACGTCTACCGTCCGATGAGGCGCGCGGGGCCCTTGCCGGTCGTTCTCTACATTCACGGCGGCGGCTTCCACCTGCTCTCGAAGGAGACGCACTGGGTGATGGGGCTCGTGTTCGCGCGCGCGGGCTATCTGGTGTGCAACATCGAGTACAGGAAGCCGCCGCGGCACCCGTTCCCGGGCGCGCTCGAGGACGCCTGCGACGCGCTGTGCTGGCTGTCGCGTCACGTCGCGGAGTACGGCGGCGATCCAGCGCGCGTCGTGCTCGCGGGCGAATCCGCGGGCGCGAACCTCGCCGCCTCGGTCGCGATCGCGACATCGTACCGGAGGCCCGAGCCTTACGCCGGGCGCGTGTGGGACACGGGGCTCGTGCCGCGGGCTCTCGCGCTCGGCTGCGGGCTCCTGCAGGTCAGCGACCCTGGCCGCTTCGCGCGTCGCCGCAAGCTCCCGTGGTGGGTGCGCGGGATGATCGAGGACATCAGCGCCGGCTACCTGGCCGGTGCGCACGAGAGCTTCGAGCTCGCCGACCCCTTGTGCGTGCTCGAGAGCGGCAGGCAGCCCGAACGACCCCTCCCTCCCGTGTTCGCCTTCGTGGGAACGAGGGACCCGGTGCTCGACGACACGCGTCGCCTCGAGAAGGCGCTCGGGAAGCTCGGCGTCGAGCACGACGTCCGCTACTACCCGGGGGAGCTTCACGCCTTCCACGCCTTCCCGGTTCGCAGAGCGGCCCGGGAGTGCTGGAGAGCGAAGCTCGAGTTCCTCGCGCGACATGTCGACGCCAACCGCGTGCGGTTCACCTGACGGCAGAGCGACTGCGCATGCCCCTCGACCGCCTCGCCCCCGCCCGTCGCGACGCGTGCACCGGCCGCCGCGTCGGCCGTCAGTCGTGGCGCGACCTGCTCTTCGTGCACTGGGAGGTGCCGGTCGAGGCCCTCCGCCGCCTCGTGCCTCCGTCGCTCTCGATCGACACGCTCGACGGGCGCGCGTACGTCGGCCTCGTGCCGTTCACGATGCGCGACGTCACCTTCGGGCCGCTGCGGTTCGCCGACTTCCTCGAGACCAACCTGCGCACGTACGTACATACCGGGGGCGTCCCCGGCGTCTGGTTCTTCAGCCTCGACGCCGAGAGCGCCCTCGCCGTCCGGGGCGGTCGCACCCTGTACCGCCTGCCGTACCACCGCGCGCGCATGGAGTGCGCGCTCGGACCCACCGTGCAGTACCGCTCGCGCCGCCGCGGCCCCGCCGCCGCGCGCGCATCGACGGACTGACCACGTCCATCCCCACCGCCGCGGGCCTCGCCGTCCGCACCCCGCTGGACCTCGTCCTCGCGAGCCCCGAGGGCGTGGCCGTCGAGGCATTCGCGCGCGAGCCGGTGTGATCCGGGTGGTGCGTCCCTGACGCCCCCGTGTCATCACGCCGCGGCCCGTTCCGGCGCCTTCGCGCCGAGCTCCGGGAAGAAGCGCGTCAGCGCGCGGTCGACGAAGGCCACGAGGTTCGGCTTCGACCGCGCGTAGGTGCACACCGGCGTCGCCAGCGGCGAGCGGATCGACACCGCCAGGAGCCCGAACGCGCTGGTGTCCGCCTTCGTCGGCCCGTCCGCGATGAACCACTCGCGATCGCCGAGCCACGTCGCGAGGGCGTCCACGTCGGCTCGCCCCATCGCCGTGACCTGCTCGGGCGTGTGCCGCGCGATGCCGCGCTCGAAGAGGTGTTTCTTCAATCCACGACGGACGAGCGGGGCGACGAGCGCCACCATCGGCGCGGGCATCTTCGCTTCGAAGAGCTTGCGCATGTGCAAGAACCCCTCGTCCAGCACCACGAGCTCGTACTCGAAGACCTGGTGATAGTGCTCCTCGAGCATCCGGCGAAGAACATGGCTCTGGGCCCTCTCCACGGCCGACAGCGCTCCGTCGAGGACCACCCCGCGAGTCGTGCGAAGGTGCTCGAGGATGCATTCCGTGTCGCCGATGCGCACGCCGCCGTCCTCGACCCAGGGGCTCTTTCGCGTGGGCCCCTTCCGGTTGTCGCCCTCGTGAACCGGCTGGTATGTCGCGCCCAGCATGCGCAGGCAGGCCTCGAGCTTGAGACCGAAAGGCCCGGCCGTGGGCAGACCCCAGGCGGGGGGGAACGTGAATACACGCAGAGTGTCGTTGTCCATGGTCGCGTCCTTCCTCTATGCCGACAGGGCTTTGGCGAGAGCGCGGAGCGCCGAGGCGCCGTCGCCCCGGTACGACGACCCGTGCATGCAGGCGAGGAGCGCGGGCTCGGTCGCGGCGAGGCGCTCGACCTGAGCGGCCGCCGCGCGCGGGTTCGAGTAGTAGTCCATCGCGGCACGCATCGCCTCGCTCGGGCCGACGACGTCGCTCTCGGTCACGGGCACGAGGTCGGCGCCCGCCTGGGTGCAGAGGTCGCCGCAGAAGAGCGTCCGGGTCGTCGTCTCCGCCAGGTAGCCCGCGTCCCAGCCGTGAGGCACGTGCGGGGCGTCGAACCAGCGTACGCGCGTCTTGCCGAGCTCCTTCGTCTCCCCGTCGGCGAGCACGCGCGGCGCGCGCCCGCCCGCGTCCTCCACCGAGAGCATCGCGCCGATCCGCCCGCAGAGGGGCGCCGCGTCCGGCGCGGCGGCGAACCACTCGACCAGCGACCCGCTCTCGTCCGCCTCGAGATGCCCGAAGGAGACCCACCGCAGCTTCGCGACCGGCATCACCGACGCCACGGCGTCGCGGACGACCGGAAAGATGCGACGCATTCCCGTGTGAAAGAGCAGCGGCTCGTCGTCGACGATCAGGAACTGGTTGAACGTGAAGCCCGCCGGCAGCGCCGGGTTGGGCGGGACGGGCGTGCTGATGCGGTAGATGGACGCGGCGATCTCGTCGATACGGGTACCGGACTGCGAGTTGGTGACGGGCATGCGATCCTCCAATGGGGAGAATGTGTCCGCCGCCCGCGGGGCGTTACACGAGAATCGTCACGGCCACTCGTGCACGACCAGATAGTCCCCGACGCGGCGGCGCTGCCCGCCTTCGACCACGTGCACCCGGAAGGTCGGATCCGTCGCAGACAAGTGCTGGAAATGGCGCTGGCAGCAGATCAGGACCTCGCCGGTCTTCGCGTCGAAAGGCACCGCTTCGAGCAGGAGAGGCTCGCTGCGCTCCTGCATGACGACCTCCACGTCGACCCGCTCCGCGCGCGACAGGTCGGCGCGCAGCGCGTGCACCAGGAAGTCCACGTCGAGGCCGAACGGAGCGCGCGCGTCGACGCCGGCGTCGACCGGCGTGACCCGGATGCGCGCCCCTTTCGCGAGGAGCCGATCGCGGTGGGCGTGCGAGATGACCGGCGGGAGGTGCTCGCGAAGGCCGGCGGCGAGCTTCGCGAGGCGCGCGGACGCAGCGGCGCACGCGTCGCACGTGAAGAGGTGCTCCTCGACGCGATCGGCCTGGTCCGCCGCCAGATCGCCCGTCCACCAGGCGACGAGCGTCTCGAAGGTCACCGGGGTCGCGCAGGCGCTCATGCCGCGGCCCCCTCCACGCAGGCTTGCAGCCGGGCGAGCGCCCGGTGCCGGATCACCCTCACGTTGCCGGCCGTCAGGTTCAGCGTTCGACCGATCTCGTCGGCGTCGCGATCCTCGAGGAACGTCTGGAGGACGACCGCGCGATCGCGGGACTCGAGGCCGCGAAGGCACTGCTCGAGACGCGCGCGATCCACCTCGAGCCAGGCCGGCTCGTACCCCGCGGGCAGCCCGGCGCCGGATTGTTCGGCGAGGCGCCGCTGCCGCGCGTCGCCCCGCCGCATGTCCATGACCGCGTTGCGGCACGTGCCGAGCACGTACGCGTCGAGGCGCGTGGGATCCTCGACGCGCTCGGCGCGCAGCGCCTGCAGCACCGACAGCAGCACGAGCTGGACGAGATCCTGCGCCGCGGACCTGTCGCGCAGGTGACGCAGACCGTACGCCTGGATTCTCCCCGCGTACTTCTGGCAAATCGCGCGCTCGTCGTCGCTCTGCACGGCAGGGTCCACTGGTACCACGAGGTGGAGAGGACACCCCATCATCCTGGATCGTGGTTGTCGGGGGGACCCCGTTACAGACTTGAACGCGGGCTTGACCCGGGCGTGTGGAGTTGATCGCCAAGGCGCCAAGACGCCAGTGAATTTTGGCAGATCGTGGCGGGGCGTTCGCTACCCTTCGACGACATCGCGGAAGCGTGCGGGGCGCTTGCGGAGCGGGCACGTCAATCGCCGTGACCGTGGTCTTGCGGCGATGCGCGGGGCGTACAGTGCTTGGACGCCCTGCTCGCCGAATCCTCAGCGTCACGGCAGCGGGCGCTTGCTCACTCCCGCCTCGTCGAGGGCCTTCTTCAGACCGGGACGGAGGTCGGAGACGACCACGTAAAGGAACGACGCCAGGGAGATCGTGCCGAACACCTGGCCGATCGACATGGCGCCGATGACCGGCAGCGGGCGCGGGTCGAAGAGTGACCAGACCATCAGGCCCAGGGAGATGAGGCCCCAGGCGCAGGCGTGCGACAGGATGCGGCGGTGACCGGCGGGCGTCATGGGCGTAGCTCCGCGTGAGCCGCCGGCTCGGGCGGCCTGAAGTTCGGGTGGGCGTATCCATGGCAACCCGCGCTGGCGCAGCTCACGCGGCCCGCGCGCACGTCCTCGAGGGACGACTTGTGGTCCGGCTGCCGGTCCCACAGCGCGGCGTGGGTGGAATGGCACTGCATGCAGTTGTCGTTCGGGTAGGGGCGGAGCAGATGGATGGCCTTCTTCGCCTCGTCGAGCGGCGTGTCGCGATACTCGGAGTAGTAGAGCCACACGTGGCGCATCCCACCGAGCTTGGTAATGACGGTGCCGAACATCCCGTAGTCGGCGTGGCACGCGTAGCAGTTCACTTCGCCGAAGAACTTGTTGCGGGCGTGCCGTGACGACAACGACGTGCTCGCGGGGTCGTCGGAGTCGGAGGCGTGCGGGATCATGACGTGGCACGACCCACAGAACTCGCGCTTCTTGGTTGCCTCGAACCCCTGGACATTGCCGGCGAACGCCGTCACCAGCGGCAGCACCCCCAGCCCGAAGGCCAGCCACACCTTGGTCACGGCCCCGAGGCGCGGACGCAGCACGAGATACCCCACGAGAATGATCGCCGACGCGGCGGCGCATCCGAGGGCCAGAAGCGTGAGCGGCGAGTGATCGAAGTGCATAGGACGGGCCCCGTGACGTGCCGTTCGGGGTTAGACTCGGCCCCTTCGGCGATGCTAAGCAAGGCGAAGGCGACGTGCCAACGTCGAAAGCGACGAGCGGGCGCCTTCGTGGCCGCGCTCGCGCTCGGCGCCGTCACGCCCGAGGCTCGCGCCGACCCGATCCGTCTGCGCGCCGACGCCATCGCCGACACCCAGTCCGAGACGATGTCGCCGACCGGCCTCGTCGTCTTGCAGGGGCAAGACCGGGTGCGCCCGTGGCTGGACGCCGAGGGGCTGGTCTGGGCGGGGGCGAAGCCCGACACGACGGGCGACGTCCTCGTCCTCGCGCTGCACGTGCGCGAGCCCCACGGATACGGAGACCTGCGAGTCGGGCGCTTCGTCGTCGCCACCGGCGCCGTCTTCCCGGTCCAGATCGACGGGGCGGACGCAGTCGCGCGCACGCCGTGGGGCTCGAGCCTCGAGGCCTTCGGCGGCGCGCCCGCGGTGCCGCGCTTCGGCTCGCGGTCCTACGACTGGCTCGCCGGCGGGCGCGTGTCGCAGAGCGTCGCGTCAGTCGTCACCGTGGGCGCCTCGTACCTCCAGCGTCGAGATGTGGGTGACGTCTCGAACGAGGAGCTCGGGGCCGACCTGGCGGCGGCGCCCCTGGCCTGGCTCGATCTGGCCGCCAAGGGTGCCTACGAGCTCGCCTCACCGGGCCTGGCCGACGCGCGCGTCTCCGCCGCGGTACGCACCGGCGCGGTCCGGACCGAGCTGTTCGCGTCCGAGCAGTCACCAGGGCGGCTGCTGCCAGCGACGTCGCTGTTCTCGGTGCTGGGTGACTTCCCCTCGGAGAGAGCCGGTGCGACGATCCGCTGGCGCGCGGCGCCCAGGCTCGACGTCCTGCTGAGCGGCGCCGGGCTGTGGGTAGGGGACCAGCCCGGCGCCGACGGCTGGATCCGCTCCACGCTGCGCCTCGATGACCGGGGGGAAGGGAGCGTCGGCGTCGAAGTGCACAGCGTCGACGTCACCGGCGCGCGGTGGACCGGCCTGCGCCTTGTGAGCGCGCGTCCCCTGGGCCGAAGCTTCCGCCTCTCGTCCGAGCTCGAGCTGGTCGTGCCCGACGAGCCGAACGGCCGGGGCGCGGCGTGGCCGTGGGGCCTGATGGCGTGCTCCTGGCGCAACCGGTTGGGCTGGGAGATCGCGGGCGCGGTCGAGGCTGCATCGAGCCCGGAATATCGCTACGAAGTCAACGCGCTGGCGCGTGTATCGCGGACGCTGGGGTCGCCATGAAGGCCTGGCGCGCACTCGCCCTAGTCGCGCCGCTGCTCCTGGCGGCGTGCGCGGGCTTGCTGGGGATCCGTCCGAGCGACGCGTCGCACCCGTTCGAGCACAGAGCGCACGTGCTCAAGGGCATCAGCTGCCTCGCCTGCCACCGCGGCATCTCGAGCGCCGGCGAGAGCGGGCCGCTTCACCTGCCGACGGACGCGGACTGCCGGGGATGTCACGCCAAGCCCCACGACGAGCGCCCGTGCAGCGGCTGCCACGGAGCGTCGTACGTGCGCGGCGCGGCGGAGCTGGCGAAGGAGCACCTGCGGTTCGACCACGGCCAGCACATGGCCGCCGTCGATGGAGACTGCGTGCGCTGCCACACAGCGGTGGGTGAGGCGCGGCCCGAGGCCTTGCGGCCGAAGATGGCGACTTGCTTCGGCTGCCACCAGCACCGAGACCAGTGGACGCTCCGCGACTGCGACGGCTGCCACGTCGACCTCGCGGCCGAGGACACTCCGCCCGAGAGCCACCTGGTGCACGACGGCGACTGGATCCGCGAGCACGGCGTGCGCGCCGGCAGCGAGCGCGACCTCTGCTCGAGCTGCCACACCGAGCGGTCGTGCGCGGCGTGCCACGGCGTCGGGACGGTGCCGGCGCTGCCGTCGAAGCTGACGTTCGACGACGTGAAGCTCTACGGCCTGCACCGCGCCGGCTTCCGCGCCCGCCACGCCGAGGAGGCGCGCGCCGATCCCGGTCTCTGCACGACGTGCCACAGCGAGAACACCTGCGTCGACTGCCACACGGCATCGCACGTCTCGCCGGAGGGCACGCGCCGTAGCCCGCACCCGCCGGGATGGGTCACGGCGGGCGCGGGCGGCGGTCCGCACGGACAGCAGGCGCGGATCGACCCGGCGTCGTGCGCCGGCTGCCACGGCGGCGCCGGCGAGCGGCTCTGCGTCGGCTGCCACCGCGTCGGCGGGCCCGGCGGCAACCCGCACGGCCCCGGATTCCGCAGCGCCAAGAACAAGGCGACCGACGTGCCGTGCCGGCTCTGCCACACGGGGACCCCGTGAGCCGGCTGCGGCGGGCGTTCGAGATCGCCCTGTTTGCCGGCCTCGCCCTCGCGGGGCTGGCGCTCGCCGTGCTCGTGGCGGTGTGGCCGCGCTCGCCGCCCGGGCCGCCGCCGCAGATGGTGCCCGCGGCGTGGATGCAGTACCGCACGAGCCCCGGGCACAAGGCGCACGTCGGCAAGGAAAAGATCGTCTGCAAGGACTGCCACGACTACGAGCGCGACGGCTTCAAGAACCCCGGCCCCGCGCCGTGCGCGCACTGCCACGAGAAAGAGGCGGCGCGCTTCCACGCCGGCGGCGACGGGAAGAAGACCGACTGCCTGACGTGCCACACGTTCGCGCCCGACCGGGCGGCGCCCAAGTGCATCTCGTGCCACACGGACGCGCAGGGGCACCTGGCGTCGATCCACGTGCACGCGACGACCGAGTGCACGCAGTGCCACAGCCCGCACGGCGAGCCGGCGATCGTCGCGAAGGACTGCGGCAGCTGCCACAAGCAGCTCGCCCCGGCGCACGCCGCGCACGCCAGCAGCAAGGGCTGCGCCGATTGCCACGCGCCCCACACGGCGGCGGCCGCGGCCATCCAGGTCTGCAGCACGTGCCACGAGCAGCCGCAGGGCCCGAGGCCCGCCGGCCACGACTCGTGCATCGGCTGCCACAAGCCGCACGACTTCGCGGCCAGCGCCGCCACGTGCGTCGGCTGCCACGGGCTCAAGCTCACGCTGGCAGCGACCATGGCATGGGCGGCCGGTTCGACGACCGCCCCGACGCCGCCGCCGCCGCACACGGTCTGCACCAGCTGCCACACGCCGCACGCGCCCGCGCAGGCCGCCTCGTCGTGCGCCGGGTGCCACACCGACGTCCACGTGCGACACGCCTTCCGGACCGCGTGTACGAACTGCCACGAGCCGCACCCGGCTGACCCCGGGACGAAGGTGCTGGCCTGCACGAGCTGCCACGCGACCATCGCGACGACCGACACGGGCGCCCACGCCGGCAACACCCCGTGCGCCGGGTGCCACCGGCCCCACGACTTCGCCCCCCCGGCGGACCAGCGCGCCCTGTGCGCGAGCTGCCACGTCCCCGAGGCGACGCTCACCTCGACCAACCGCGGGCACCTCGACTGCGCCGGCTGCCACGGCGCTTCGGCCCACCAGCCCACCGGGCCAGCGCCCTGCGGGAGCTGCCACGCCGCCGAGCAGGCCAGCGCGCCCCGGGGCCACCAGGCGTGCCTGGGCTGTCACGAGCCGCACGGCGGCGCGCGAAAGCCCGAGGCGACGTGCGCCTCGTGCCACACCGACCGGACCGGCGGGCCGCACGATCGCGTCGTGGGCGGCTGCGAGATGTGCCACCGCCCCCACGGACCGGGCGGCCTGGTGGCGCCGCTGGCGTGCACGACGTGCCACACGCACGGTCCCCAGGGCCCGCCGCCGGCGCTGCACGCGGTCCCGGGGCACGCGGCCTGCGAGAATTGCCACACCTCGCACGGCCCGCCGCGGTCGGACCGCGCGGCGTGCACGAGCGGCTGCCACGTCGACCGCCGGACGCACCAGCCGCAGGCCCAGGTCTGCACCGGTTGCCACGTGTTCCGGCGGTGATCTTCACTGCACGGTGTCGATCACGCCGTTGATGTGCAGCGCCAGGCCGCTCGGGCTGATCGACGGCAGGCCGGCCTGGTCGAGGTCGATCTCGCCGCCGTGGCACGTGACGCGGTTGCAGGACGTCGACGGCGTGTGCTGCGTCGGGGGGATGGGGTGGCACGCGCCGCACGCGGAGGCGGCGCCGCTCGTGTCGGTCCACACCGGCGCGACGGCCGGCACGTCGGTCAGCACGGCCCCGTGGCACGCGACCTGGCTGCACGTGCCCGCGTCGTAGCCGGGCTGCGCGCCGCGATCGAGGGCGTGGCCGCCGAAGGTCACCTGCAGCGGAGCGTCGAGGTGGCCCGGCGTCAGGACGTCGGCGGGAACGACGTGGCAGCTCGAGCAGGCGAAAGGAGCGGCGATGGTCGGATGCGCGTGCGCCGGATGGGCGCCGGTCCGTGGCCAGGGATCGGCCCCCTGCCCGTGGCACGCGCCGCACTGGCCGCTGCCATCGCCCAGGTCGACGTGGCCGTTGAGGTGCAGCGGGCCGCCCGAGAGGGCCGTGCCGGTGGCGCTGGCCTCCTGGTGGCAGCTTGAGCAGGGGCCTGGGAAGTGCCCGGCGGGCGGCGAAGTGTGGCAGCCGTTGCAGTCCATCGGCGCCGTCTCGCTCCACGCGGGGTGCGGGCGGGAGCCGCCGTGGTCGTGGCAGGCGACGGCGCAGGCCCCGGTGGTCGCGTCGTAGGTGCCCGACAGCGCGGGAGCGAACGTGACCTCCACGACGCCATCGCCGTGCCGACCGCCGATCACCCCAGGGCCCGGCGTGGGGTGGCAGGTGCCGCAGGCCAGGCCCGTCGCAGAGGCGGCTGACGGCTCGACGTGCGCCCTGTGCGCGCCGTCGAGGACCGGAGGGGTGACCGCGAAGCACGGGCTGCGCGGCGCCTTCTCCGGCCCGGCGGCGCCGTGGCAAGTCGAGCACGCGAGCGCGCCCTGCGGCTCGGTGTGGCAATCGGTGCACGCCGTCGCGCCCGGAGCCGGGAGCGTCACGCCCGGGGAGGTCGACGGCGCGCCGAGGTGACATCGCCCGCAGGCCTCCGGGTCGCTGGCGTCGAGCATCGGGGCCCAGCGACGGGCGCGCAGGAGCTTGCCGTGAAAGGCGTCCGACGCCGGGTCGGCGATCCCCGCGGGGTGGACGCCGGGCGCGACCCCGGCGTCGCAGGTCGGCGCGGGCGAACCGGCCTGCTCGCGCGCCTCGGAGCACGCGGCGAGGACGGCGCAGCAGCCGGCAAGGGCCGCCGCGACCGTCCAGCGCGCTCTCATGGCGCCGAACAGGATACCCGGCCGGTCAGGGCCGTACGAGCGTCGTCGGCGCGTGGCCGGCGAGCGCGACGAACGAGTCGTAGAGCAGCTGCTTGACGTACTTGGGGTTGTGCACGCCGAGCGCGCCGCCGCGCGCCACGATGATGTAGTTGTAGATGGCGCCGGCCTGGTCCGCCGTCAGCGCCTTGAGGGCGGGGTTGGTCAGGTCCAGCTTGAACTGCCCGTCGGCCATGTCTGCGGCCGCCAGCGGATTGCCGGTCGTGCGCGTGAGGATGTTGGTGTTGAGGACGTTGGGCGTCGTGTTGTTGAGCATCGCCTGCATCTCGAACAGGGTCGCCTTGATGGCCGACTGACCGCCGGAGATGTCGAACGACGTCGCCCCGGCGTGGCAGTTCAGGCAGGCCGAGACCTGCGCGTAAAACGAGTGGTTCGGCGCGTTCTGGTTGCCCGTCACGTTCGGCATGTGGCAGTCCATGCACGCGAGCTTCTGCTGGTGCGTCGACGTGCCGTACAGCTTGCCACCGTAGTGGTAGCCGCCCTGGCCCGAGTACACGTCGGTCTGCGGCCCCTCGTGCGGGCCCCAGTGGGTGCTGCCGAGGTTGTTGGACGCCGTGATGTAGTTGGTGACGTCCTTGCGCGACTTGTGGCACCACACGCAGGCGTTGGAGGGGCCGAGCGTCAGGCCGGTCCCTGTCACCGTGCCGCCGTCGCTAGAAGCGCTCTTCTCGATGAACGCCTGGTCGGTCGCCCCGCTGGGCGCGCGCAGCGGGAACGACCCGGGCGCCCAGGGTAGACCGGTGCGGTGCGGATCGGTCGCGTCGGTCACCGAGTGGCAGGTGACGCACGTGACCTGAGCGACCTTGGCCGTACCGCTGTACGCCGCCTCGGCGAGGCTGCCGGTGGGCGTGCGGTAGTTCAGCTCCCCGTTCGCGAGACTCATCGGCGGCCCTGCATCGGGCTGCGTCAGGCCGACCTGCATCGCGACGCGCTGCTGCACGCCGTCGATCGCGTGACAGTCGCCGCACGACTGGCCGTCGGCCGTCCAGCTGGCGACCTCGGTGCCGTTGAGGCTGGAGACGGCGACCGCGTAGTGCGTGCTCGTCTTCCACTGCTCGACGACGCCGTTGAAGCCGTGGCAAGGCGAGAGGCAGGACGTGGGCAGCCCCCCGTCGACCGCCCCCGACGATCCCGAGGGTCCCGAGGGTCCCGCCGGACCGGGCAGACCCGCCTCGCCGGTGGCGCCGACCGGCCCTTGAGCGCCCATTCCCCCCTCGGGACCGGTGGGGCCCATCGGCCCGGTGGGACCACCGCAGCCGAGCGCGAGGAGCGCAGACGCGAACAGCACTGTCGATCGCACAGACGCCATCGAGATACCCCTCCAGACGCGCGCGCCGTCTTCTGCGCACGAAGGCCCAACCTTACGGCGCTTGAACGATTGCTGACAACTTCAATTCCACCACGCGCACACTTTGCGTTTGCGCGCAGTTATTTTGTGCACCCGTGATGCGACGGATTCCCGCCCCCGGAAGCGCCCGCTGTCACGCGGTCGTCACGCGCGGGGTCCGCCCGAGGTACGCGGACACCGCGAGGCGGTGCTGCCCTGCTTCGGTGCGCAGCCGGACTGCGATCTGCAGGAGGCGCCGGTGCGAGGTTTGCATCCGGAGCCACGACCGTGGCCGAGCGGCGGCGGTCGCGCCGAACGAATAGCCCTCAGGAGATCTCATGTCGACGAAGACCAAGCTCACGACCGCCGCCGGCGGTCCCGTTCCGGACAATCAGAACGCGATGACGGCGGGTCGCCGTGGCCCGATGTTGCTCCAGGACGTCTGGTTGCTCGAGAAGCTCGCCCACTTCGATCGCGAGGTGATCCCGGAGCGACGCATGCACGCGAAGGGCTCCGCCGCCTACGGGACCTTCACGGTCACCCACGACATCACCCGGTACACGAAGGCGAAGATCTTCTCGTCGATCGGCAAGAAGACCGATCTGTTCATGCGCTTCTCGACCGTGGCCGGCGAGCGCGGCGCGGCCGACGCCGAGCGCGACATCCGCGGGGTCGCCATGAAGTTCTACACGGAGGAGGGCAACTGGGACCTCGTCGGCAACAACACGCCCGTGTTCTTCCTGCGAGATCCGCTCAAGTTTCCGGACCTCAACCACGCGGTGAAGTGCGACCCCCGCACCAATCTCCGCAGCGCCCGCAACAACTGGGACTTCTGGACCTCGCTTCCCGAAGCGCTGCACCAGATCACGATCACCATGAGCGATCGCGGGATCCCGGCGAGCTACCGTCACATGCACGCCTTCGGTAGCCACACGTTCAGCCTCATGAGCGCCAAGAACGAGCGCTTCTGGGTCAAGTTCCACCTCCACTGCCAGCAGGGGATCAAGAACCTGACCGACGCGGAAGCTACGGCGCTCATAGGGAAGGATCGCGAGAGCTCAATCTAGTCCGTGGCTTGTACCACTTCGGTCGAACCGTTACGGCCAGAGGCCCGGCGATGCGCCTTGGCGGGAGAAGGGCTCAAGGACTCGCTACCCGCCGCGGCGCTCCGGGCTACCGACGGGGGCGTGTAAGTGTTTCCGAGTCTATCCGTCGCAGGCGCCCGTGGGCTCACCGATAGCGCTGAACGATTGCGAACCCGTGCTGCCCCTCGACGACGGCGCTGACACCGCCAACGGGAAGCGCGAACGCCGCATAGTCGATGTCCGTGATCAAGTGACCACGCGCCACCGCTCCCTGGTCCCCGCCGCGGGGTGCCAGTGAGTCTTCGCTCGACTGTCGGGCAACCTCGGAGAAGTCCTCGCCCGCACGAATCCGGGCGAGGGCCCCGTCGATGGTCGTGCGCGCTTCCTCACGGGTGCGGGTGGCGGGAGACAATCCGTACCCTCCGAAGCTCACGCTGATGATCTTGATCCAGACCGTATCCTCGTGGCTCGTCAGGGATTCATCCTTCGTAGCCGTTGTCGGAGGCGAGCATGCGAGAACGCGCTCGAGGACCTGGTTGCGAGGGATGCCCGCGTCGACCAGTTGTTTGGCGCGACCGAGCTCCTCTTCGAAGAGCTGTTCGAAGTCCGAGTACGGGACGGCACCCTGGAGGAACCGCCCCTGAACGAAGAACGTCGGCGCACCCAGGTGTCCGATGGATGCGGCGAGCGCCAGGTCACCTTCGATATGTGAGCGGTGCCGATGATCCGCCAGTGCGGCGTGGAAGCGAGCCGGGTCCAGGTTCGCCGCGCTGATGGTGCCCTCGATGCTTGCCGGCGTGACGGGCTCGTTCAGCAGGTGCTTGTAGGCCAGGAAGAAGGCCGTCGCTCCACCCTGCGCGAGGGCCTCCTCGGCCGCCTCCGCCGCGAGAACCGTATCCGGGTTGTCTCGAGCGATGGGGAAATGCCGGACGCACACACGAAGGTCGGCGGCATGTTCGAGGAGCAATCGGTCGACGGACTCCTCGGCGCGGCGTACGAACGGGGACTGAAAGTCGATGAACTCGACCATGGTCACGAGCGGTGCCGAGGCGCCGCGGCAGGGTCGATCGCCCACCGGCACGTGGTACCGCGGCGCGTCGCCCAGGATCGACGTCACGTCGGCATCCTCTGCCTTCCAGGGAGGCGCAAGGTCGGGAGGAGGTACGGGGGCGCCGCTCTCGTCGAACGTCTGCCACCGGGTGCGCCGGTGCGAGTCTGTCGTGACCAGATGCCGCAGCCGGCCGTTCCCCCAGTAGACCGCGAACTTCCCGCCGCCGTCCTTCGCCCAGGGCACGATCTCTCCCTGAAGCGTTCCATCCGGGAAGTACGAACGATACGGCTTCTCGCGCCTGACGTTGGTCATGCGGATCGCAAGATCGACGCACAAGACCAGGATGCCCAAGGTGGTGCGCAGGCCGGGCCGACCGCCGATGGTCTCCAAGACCGGAGCCGTTCGAACGACGACGGTTCCGGCGATCAGATCGTGGATGGCCCGACGCTTCGGGTGGAAGAGCATCGTGACCAGCTCCGCGAGCCCCCAAGCGAGCCCCAGCCCGCCGAACAGGAGGAGCCGGCTCCGCACATGATGGTCGTTGGCGGAATCGAGTGTGAATGCAAGCCGCGCGAGATATTTCAGTGGAATCGCTCGAACCATCTCGTCCGGGAATAGAGACACGAGGCGGACGTCGTTGGGGATGTTCGCGCAGCTCACCGCGATCCCGACTGCGTTGCGAAGAAAGGCCTGACGGAGACCGATCCTCGAGATGTCCGTGCTTACGACCCGGACGCCGGTGAACATCTTGCCGAAGGTCTGACCCCAGGCAGCGAGCATGCCCACGTCGTAGGCCCAGACCAGGGCCATCGGGCAGAGGAGATCGTACAGCCACACGTTCTGGGGGCCGAAGCGCTCGGCGGCCAGCGAGAAGAGGCCGACGAACACTCCGTCGATGGCCATGGCGCCGGCGCGCTGCCAGAAGGTTCCGTACGGAGAGGAGATGGCTGAGGGCCCAGGCGTGCCGTCCCCCGGTGGGCGAGGCAAGCCACCCTCGGCCGTGTCGACTCCCATGATGACGATGCTACAGCCGAACGGCAGCGGAGGTCCGCGACCGAATCACCCGACATTGCGACCGTCGCTCATGGCACCGCGCCGCTGCAGTACTTCCCGATCGCGTTCGAGATCTCTGTCGGTGTCGCGATGACAGGCTCGATGTGGCAGCGCGTGGCGCATCTGCGAGACCGGGATGATCTTTTGGCGCTCCGCGACGAACGCCGATGCCGTGCATGTCACCTTCCACGGGCGCGTACGGACGTACGTCGATGACTTCTTTGGCCGTTGCTGGATGAGCCAATGGGCGCAGGGCCCGGAGTAAAGACAGTAAAGACGGAGGGCAAAATCCTGACGAGCGGGGCAGTCGACCCGATTCTGGCGACCATTGCCGACTGCGCGCGAGTGAACGTCCGAGCGCCGCCCCGCACGAATGAGCGCAGAAGATCCGCACGACCGAGCGCCCGAGTCGGCGTCGATGGTGTGCCGGTCGAACGTCACCGCCCCCGCGGCGTCTCGCCGCAGCGCGCAGTACACGAGCAGCGCCGGGTGGGTCGCGCCCGGCTCTCCGTTCGGCCCGTGGGCCCAGAACAGCTTGCCGCTCACGATCTCGGGGACGCCGTCGCCGTCCAGGTCGCGCAGCTCGACCGAGTGCATCTCGGACAGGGTGTCGTCGAATGTGCTAGTCGTTAACTGATCCATGCCTTTCGCAAAGGGCCCCGGAGGCGCACGTATTCACTACGAGATTCACGGCAGCGCCGAGCACACGGTCGTGCTGCTCCACGGGCTCGGCCTCTCGTCGCGCTTCTGGTTCGACCAGCCGCGGCGGCTGTCGACCGGCCCGGACGGCTGGCGGGTCATCACCATCGACAACCGCGGAGTGGGGCGCAGCGATCGCCCGCACGGGCCGTACTCGATGGGCATGCTGGCGGACGACGTCGCAGCGGTCCTGGAGCACGCGCGGATCGGTCGCGCGTACGTCGCCGGCTTGTCGCTCGGAGGGATGATCGCCCAGCACGTCGCGCTCCGGCACCCGATGCGCACCGCCGGGCTGGTGCTGCTCGGGACGTCGGCCGGATTCCCGAACATGCGCCTGCCGGAGGCGCGGCTAGTCGCGAGCTTTCTCTCGCTGCCCCTGGACGGCCGCCTTCGCAGGAAGCGGGTGCCCGACTCGCTGGCGCGGCTGCTCCTGTCCGAGAGAGACCTGCCGCGGGCGCCCGAGCTGCTCGCGGGCTGGCCGGCAGCCTTCCAGACCGATTCCCCGCCCTTCCGCGTCTACATGTCTCACCTCGCGGCGCTGCTCGGGCACCGGCCTGGCTCCCGTCTGGGTCGCATCGCCTGCCCGACCGTGGTGGTCACGGGAGACGACGACTCGCTCTTGCCGCACCACAACAGCCACGTGCTCGCCCGTCTCGTGCCCGGGGCGCACCTCGAGATCGTCCCGGGGGCAGGGCACATCATCCCGGTGAGCGATCCGGACTGCGTCCGGCGAGCCCTGACGCGGCTGCGAGGGACGACCTCGACCTCGACCTCGACCTCGACCTCGACCCCGACCCCGACCCCGACCCCGACCTCGACCCCGACCGGAATCCCCGGCTCGTACCGCCCCCCCGTCCCGACCTCCTCGCCGCCCCCACGATGACGCTACCCGCGGGCTCGCGCACCTGCTAATCGCCGTCGCGAGATGCCCCGTCGTACCGACCTCCAGCGCATCCTCCTCATCGGCGCCGGACCCATCGTCATCGGCCAGGCGTGCG
>PLYU01000228.1 GCA_003153495.1 Myxococcales bacterium | reverse complement strand
GGCCGAAAGACACCGGTCTCCTAGCTCGGAGAATCGCGTCCTCCCGTCGGATGATCGCGATCCTGGGCTGGAGAATCGCGTTCTTCCGTCCGACGGACACGACCCTGGGTCGGAGAGTCGCGCTCTTCCGTCCGACGGACACGACTCTGGGTCGGAGAGTCGCGCTCTTCCGTCCGACGGACACGACTCTGGGTCGGAGAATCGCGTCCTTCCGTCCGACGGACACGACCCTGGGTCGGAGAGTCGCGCTCTTCCGTCCGACGGACACGACTCTGGGTCGGAGAATCGCGTCCTTCCGTCCGACGGACACGACATCTGGGCTGGCGTCCCTGTCCACCTCATGGTTTCGGATACTTACGAAAGATCGAGGGACCTCTCGCCTATTCGGCAGGCGCCGGCGCGTTCAGCCGCTTCTTGACCGTCGCGCTCGCCCCGCCGCCGCCCATGTTCTTGTCGATCCACTCGGTCAGCGGGGCCGCCACGTAGATGCTCGAGTACGTCCCGGCGACGATGCCCACCACGAGGGCGAACATGAAGTCCTTGATGACGCCCGTCCCCCACACGAAGAACGCCAGCATGCTGAGGAGCACGGCGCCGCTCGTGAGGATCGTGCGCGACAGGGTCTCGCTGACGCTCAGGTTGATGATCTGCGCGAACGACTTGCCGCGGTGCTTGCCCAGGTTCTCGCGGATCCGGTCGTAGACGACCACCGTGTCGTTCATCGAGTAGCCGACCACCGTCAGGATGGCGGCGATCGTGGAGAGGGTCACTTCCTTGCGCAGGATCACGAAGACCCCGATGACGACCATGGCGTCGTGAACGCAGGCCACGATGACGCCCGGCGCGAAGCGCAGGTCGAAGCGCAGCGCCAGGTAGAGCATGATGAACACGATCGCGTAGGCGACCGCATTCCTCGCGCTGTCGCGCAGCTGCTTGCCGGCCTTCGGGCCCACCCACTCGACGCGCAGGGCCGCGCTGTCGGGGACGGCCTCGGGGCCGAGCCTCTCGCGGAGACGCTCGATGAGCTGGTCGCCCTTGCCGAGCAGCTGGATCTCCACGCGGTGATCGCGCGGGTTGAGGATCTGCGGGTTCGTGGCGCTCGCGCGCAGGGACACGCCCGGCACGCTCAGCACCTCCTTCTTGACCGTCTCGAGGTCGGGGTCGACGTCGTAGCGCGTGCTGACCTTGTCACCCCCGGCGCTGAACTTGACCTCGGTGGCCCGGGCGTTGGGCGGGCACTTCTCCGGATCGGCCAGCGGCGCGGCGGGGTCCTCGAGGAAGCAGAGGGCGCGGCGCAGGGCCGCCTTCTCTTCGTCGTCGAGCGCGCTCACGTCCTGCACGCGGATGAGAAAGTGGTTCGGCTTGTTCGGGTCGACCACCTGGACCACGTCCGGGCTCTGGAAGCCGGCCGACTGGACGGCGCTCCTGACCTGCCCCGCGTCCATCGGGACGCCGAAGGCGACCTCGACCTCGGTGCCGCCGCGGAAGTCGGTGCCGTAGTTGGGGCCCGGGTAGAAGGACAGGATGATCGACCCGATGACCAGGATGAAGCTCAGCGGAATCCAGAACCGCCGCTGGCCCATGAAGTCGAAGACACGCCCAGGCTTGAAGAACTCCATGGCTCAGAACTCCGCGCCGACGCTGAGGCGCTTGACCTTCGCGCCGCGGACCCACCACTCGAAGACCAGGCGCGTGCAGAAGACGCCCGTGAAGAGACTGCACAGGATGCCCACGATGAGCGTGACGGCGAACCCCTTGACCGGCCCGGTGCCGTACTGCGCCATGATTAGGCCCGAGATGAACACCGTCATGTGCCCGTCGATGATCGACGGCCAGGCGCGCGTGTAGCCCGCCTCGACCGCGGCGCGCAGCCCCTTGCCGGCGCGCAGCTCTTCGCGGATGCGCTCGTTGATGAGGACGTTCGCGTCCACGCTCATGCCGATGGTGAGCGCGAGACCGGCGATGCCCGGCAGGGTCATCGTCGCGCTGAAGCTCGCGAGGACCGCGAGCTGGAGCATCAGGTTGAAGAGAACGGCGATGTCCGCCACCGCGCCGGACTTGCGGTAGTACACGAGCATGAAGATCAGCACGGCGCCCGTGCCGAACAGCGCACCCTTGCCGGCCTGACCGATCGCGTCCCTGCCGAGAGACGGACCGATCGTCGACTCGGAGCTCGGCGTGATCGGCGCCGGAAGCGCGCCCGAGCGGAGCACGAGCTCGAGCTGCTTCGCGTCGTGGAGCTGCTTCTCCGGATCGCCCGCGCCCATCGTGATCTGCGCGCGCCCGCCGGCGATCTTCTGCCGGATGACCGGCGCCGAGTCGACGGTGTCGTCGAGGATGATCGCGAAGCGCCGGTCGACGTTCGCGCCGGTGACCTCTTCGAAGCGGTCCGCTCCCGCGGGAGAGAACGTGAGCGAGACGTAGTACTGGCCGAAGTTCTGCTGGTCCTGGCCGACGCTGGCGTCGGTGATGTAGTCGCCCGTCAGCTCAGCCCGGCCGTAGAGGTAGAGGGTGCGCCACCCGACCTGCTTGAACTGCAGCGGCTCGGTCCCCTCGACCGGCTCGGTGACCGACTCGAAGCCGATGGTGTGGTCGTCGGGCACGCTGAGCGTCTTCGCCCAGGCCCTGAACCGCCCCAGGCAGTCGCTCATCGACTCGGCCGCGTACTTCGGCGGCTGGCACGACATGCGCGTGTAGTAGCCCTTGGTCGACTTCTTGTGGCCGCTGGAGTCGAGCCCGTCGGGCGCGACCTCCTGGTACTGCGCGATCCCCTCGCCGTCCGGGATGTCCTCGGCCTTGAGCGCGGGCGGGCCGAACGCCTTCTCGCTCCCGGCGTCGTCGACCATCTTGAACTCGAGGCGCGCGGTTCGCCGGATGGTCTCCTTGATGTCTCGGAAGCCCTGCTCGTTGCTGCCCGGCACCTCGACGATGATGTCCTCGTCGCGCGTCGT
>PLYU01000303.1 GCA_003153495.1 Myxococcales bacterium | reverse complement strand
GCGCTGCTGCTGCGCGCGAATCGCCGAGCACCTTGGCAGCGTGCCCGCGCGCTCCTCTTCGCGTGCGCCTTCTCCTCCTTCCCCCCGCTCCGGCGGGGGGAAGGCCGGGTTGGGGGGCTGCGAGGCCCAGGGTGCCTTCTTTCCGCTAGGCGCGCGACGTCGTGGCGCACCCTAAATTACGGCCTCTCGTGCGTAGACTCGGCGCCTCTTTGCGAAAGTAGGGCTAGCCCGCGCCGAGCGCCTCGCAGACGCGCCGCGCGCCGGGCCGACGTCCAGGCTCCTCGGAGAGGCAGGCCACGATGGCCTCTCGCGCGACCACGCCGACCGACGCGTCCTCGATCGGAGCCGGCGTCGGCAGTGCCCGCCCTGCGCGGGCGACGAGCACCGCGGGCGTCTCGAACGGCGCTCGCCCTGTGAGGACTTCGTACGCGACCAGTCCGAACGCAAACACATCGGCGGCCGCGTCCAGGCTCCGCCCTCCGCGCAAGGCCTCCGGCGCCATGTAGAGCGGCGTGCCGAGGAGCACGCCGGTCCCGGTGAGGTCTTGCCTCCGGGGTGTCGACGCTTCCAGCGTCGGCCCGTCCGGATCGGTCTGCACGACATCGTCGAGCTGGCCGAAGCGCGACACGCCGAAGTCGGAGATCTTGGCGACGGGCGAGGCTTCGCCGCCGTCGAGCAGCACGTTGGCCGGCTTGAGATCCCGGTGGATGACGCCCGCCTCGTGCAGGGCCGACAGGCCGAGCGCGATCTGCTTCACGATGGGCAAGCCCCACGCGATCTCTCCGAAGCGGGCACGGCGCTCTTCGAGAGAGCCGCCTCGCACGAGCTCCATCACCAGGAAAGGCGCGCCGCCCTCGGCGATCCCGACGTCGACGATCGAGATGAGGTTCGCGTGGCGCACGCGCGCGCCGATCTCGGCCTCCCTCGCGAAGCGCGCCGCGGCCGCGCCGGACACCTGGCCGGTGACGAGCTTGAGCGCGAGGTGCTGCGCATCGGTGATGCGCTCGACCTCGAAGACCGCTCCCATGCCGCCCTGCCCGAGCGCGCGCACCACCCGATAGCGCGTGTGGAACCGGTCGCCCGGAGCCGGGAGCGGGAGGGATACAGGCGCGGCGACCCGCGCGAGCGCGTCTCCCAGCTCGCGGGACCGCTCGGCGACCTGGTGGCCGAGCTCGTTCTTGAGGAGAGCCTCGCTGCGCGCCCGTTCGCGGGCGATCGTCTGCTTCTGAAACTCGATGATGCGCTCCTGGCGGTACGAGCGACGCGATACGACGTCGATGACGACGCTGATCAGGAGTCCGCTCACGAAGCCGTTGGCGAGAACATTCGTGTCGATCACGAAGTTCGTATCGTCGATGATTCCCGCCTGCATCCACCGCACGGTGACGAGGCTCGTGAGCCCTACGTAAGGGGCCACCGCGAGCGCGGCCTGAGCAGGTCGCGCTCGGAGAATTGCGAAGCCGAAGTAGTTGACGATGAGCACGATTCCGAGCGCCGCTTCAATCGGGGCCCGGGGCGATGTCACGAGGCCAACGCAGACGACCCCCGCGACCGAGTTCGCGACCATCGCGCTCGGCAAGCTCCATCGTAGGAGCGAGCGTCGATAGGTCGTGAAACTCGCCCATGCGATGACCGGAAGCACGACGAGCGCTATGACGGGCACCCACGAGAGAAAGACTCCGAGGGATACCCAGACAGCGATAACCCCCAGCCAGAGTGCGGCCGAGAGGAACAGGCCCACGCGGTTGAACGGCACGGCTTGCTCGACGTGCCACGCACGGTAGCGACCTTCCGTGTCCGCGCTCGTGAAGCGCGTCCCCCAGCGGGCGAGCTCGAGCCCCTCCTCGGCTTCGGACGTCGATCCCGGCCCCTCCGACATGCGCTCGAAGCCTACTACGGCCGGCCGGCGGCCGTCCCGACCACGGGCGATGCCAACGGCCAGTGCTACTCTATAGTCTTGCGCGCCGGGGAAACCGATGACCTACCAGGAGAGGACAAGGTCGCGAGCTGGGCCGAGGTGGTGGTGGACCCGCCTTGAGCGGTGGACGGCGGCCCCCTTGTGGGTCGTACTAAAAATGGTACAAGTAGTCGTGTGTCGTCGAAGCGGCAGAGGCGACCTACCGGAGCCACGTGTACGGCGGCGCCGCCTCTCAGGTTGTCGTGCATCTTCTTCAAGACCGAGGCGGGCAACGAACCCGTCCGTGACTGGCTCAAGGACAGCGTCCCGGCAGAGGCGCGAAGGACCATCGGGACGGACATCAAGACGGTTCAGGCGACCTGGCCCATCGACAGGCCGCTCGTGGACTCCCTCGGGCACGGCCTGCGGGAGGTACGGAGCACGCACGACAAGGTCGAGTACCGGGTCATCTTCGTCCTGGACGGGAGCACGATGGTTCTGCTGCACGGGTTCGTGAAGACGGCCAAGAAGACCAGGAAAGCCGACATCGACATCGCCTTGGAGCGCAAGGCCATCAGGGAGAAGTCACGATGAACAAGCACGACGGTTCGACGCTCGACTCGCTCTTCGAGGAGCTGGGCGAGCTGGAAGAGGTCAACGCGAGGGCGGCCAAGAAGGTCTTCGCCATCGAGACCGAGCGCCGGATGAAGAAGCTCGGTCTCTCGACGACGGCCCTCGCTCAGCGGATGGGCACCAGCCGCAACCAGATCCACCGCATCCTCGACGAGGCGGACGCGGGCATAACCCTCAAGATGCTCTTCCGGTTGGCGGGGGCGCTCGGGATGCCGCTGCGGCTCGGGTTTGGCCCTCCCGCCGTGGGGGCGGGCAAACGGGGACGGACCCCCAAGGGGCGACGAGCCCGGTCCAGCAGCCGTTCCGAGGCGAGGGCCTGAGCTACGGGGACGCGCCGGCCATGCCCCTCTTCGAGGGGGCGCTCGAGTCCTGGGTCCAGCGGGGGAGGGTCGACTTCAAGCAGGACATCCGGAGCCTGCTCGCGCGCGTCTCGACCCGCACGTTCCTCGGCGTCGAGGCCGAAGCCGAAGCCGAGATGATCGAGCGAGCGACGGCCGACCTCTGGGGCACGGTGTTCGCCGTCGTGAAGAACCGGTGGGTGAGCTCCGCGCACCGGCGGGCGATCGACGGTCACGCGCGCCTGATGGCGGCCCTTCGCCCGCGCGTGGCCGAGCGCAGGGCCCGGGGCGGCGAGGACCTCTTCAGCCGCCTGTGCGCGGAGACCCGCGGCGCCCCGTGGCTCGACGACGACGGGGTCGTGCGGCTGTTCATCGGGATCCTGCTCGCGGCGTTCGATACCACCTCGCCCCGACTGGCAGGAGCGCCTGCGCGCCGAGGCCGAGGGCGTGGGACGGTCGCGGATCTCCTACGAGAGCACCCGGCGGCTCGAGGCGACCGAGCGCGCCTGGAAGGAGACGCTCCGGCTGCTGCCGGTTACGGGCGTGGTGCCGCGCTACGCCCTGCGCGACGTCCGGCTGGGCAAGTGGCAGATCCCCGCGGGCGCGCTCGTCTACTCCATCGTGCCGACGGCCCTGCGCAGCCGCGAGTGGTGGACGGATCCGACGCGGTTCGATCCGGACCGCTTCTCGGAGGAGCGGGCAGAGGATCGAAAGCACAAGGGGCTCTTCCTGCCGTTCGGCTCGGGCGCGCACGCCTGCATCGGGATGCACCTGGCCACCGTCGAGGCGAAGGCGCTCTGGCACGCGATGCTCACTCGCTGCCGGTTCGGCCTCGAGCGCGACTACCGGGCCAGGCACACCTACGCGCCTCTCGGCGTCGTGTCGGGGGACGTGAAGCTGGTGGTCGAGCGCGTGTAGGCCCCTGTCTGCGCTACCATCCCAGCGATGCCGCAGCGCCGACACACCACGCTTCTCTTCGCCCTCGCCCTCGCTGCCTGCGACCAGTCCGCTTCCCAGGCCTCCAGCCTCTCGCCCTCGCCCGCACCCGCACCCGCACCCTCGCCCGCGCCCGCGCCCCCCTCCGCCGCGCCGCCCGGCCGCCTCATGCCCCCGCGGCCCGTCCCGACGACCAGCCCCACCGTGCGCGTCACCATGCCCGTGGAGGTCCAGCTCAAGGCCATCCAGTACATGTCCGCGATGCAGGCGCCCCAGCCCGGCGACGCGCCCGCGGACCCTGCGTACGCACAGGACATCGCCGCCAAGCTGCGCGCCATCGGCAAGCCCGACGTCGTCTCGAGCGGCCGGCGGATCGACCTGGTGATGGCGAAGGGCTGCGACGCCACGCTGCCGCGCGAGGCCATCGCGCGATACACGGGCAGCTCGCTCGGCGCGATGCTCGCGCACGGCGTGCTCGTCGTGCGGTGCGCCGACCGCGAGCTTCAGTGTCTCCAGAGCACGCGGGACGCCGACGACGTGCTGTGCACGCACAAGTGATCGACGGACGGCGCCGCGCCGCCCCTCACGGATATCCCTGCAGCGTCGAGCTCGTCACCGTGATGCTCTTCGCGTTCGTCCCGACCGCGGTCCCCGCGTTCTTCACGCTCCCCGTCGACACGCTCGTCCACGAGCCCCCGGTGTTCCCCGTCATCGTCGTATCGGTGATGGTGAGCGTCCCCATCATGTTGTTGCTCGTGAAGAACAGACCCCCGCCGAACGCGCCGGTGCCCGCGGTGTTGCCCTCGATGTCGTCGCCGCACAAGACCACGTTCACCGAGTTCCCGTCGCTGTAGAGCGCGCCGCCGTTGCCGCCCGACCCGACCTCGTTCTGCCCGTTGTTCATCGCCGAGCACTTGGAGGGATCGTTGTTGTTGGCGCCGCTCCCCGACGCCTTGTTGCCTGTGAAGAGGCTATTGTAGACGTCGAGCTCCGCGAAGAGCCCCCCGACCGCGCCGCCGTTGCTCGCCGTGTTGTTCGTGAACGTACTGCCCACGATCAGGTCTCCGCGCTTGCTTCCCAGCACGTAGATGGCCCCGCCGCCCGTATCGGGCCCGAGAAGGGCGGCCTGGTTGCCGGTGAAGATCGCGTCGATGACCGTCAGGTTCCCGTCGCGCATGTAAAGCGCCCCGCCCTCTCCGTCGTTGTACCCCTGGGAGCACGGCGCCGGCGCCATCGGGATCGCCTGCGTGGGGGTCGCCTTCCCGTTCACGAGCGAGATGTGCTGCAGCGTCAGCCCGTTGTCGTTCGCCTGGAAGTTGGCGCTGTTGAAGCTCAGGATCCGCACGGCGCCGCCGCCGTCGAGCGTGATCCTGTTGCCCCCGTCGATCACGGTGTTCCTGTCCGTCGGCACGTTCAGGGTGGAGGTGACCTGGATGGTGGCGGGGGCGCTGCCGCAGTCGAAGGTGATGACGCCGCCCTTCGTGATCGCCGTCTGGAGCTGGCTGAAGGTGCAGCTCGCGGCGGTGCCCGTTCCCACCACGGTCGTCGGATGAGACGTGTCGGCCGGTCGTCCTTGCGCGGGCACGCCGGCGCTGCACGAGCCTTTGGGGTTGCCGGCGTCCGAGGTGGTCCCGCCGTCCGAGGTGCCGCCGGACGAGCTCCCGCTACCCGAGCCGGAGCCGGAGCTGGAACCCGAGCCCGAGCCCGACCCTGAGCCGGAGGTCGAGCCGGAGCCCGACCCAGAGCTCGATCCGCTCGATCCGCTCGACCCGGATCTGGAGCCCGAGCCGCTGCCGGAGCTCCCGCTCGAACCTGCGCTGTTGCCGTCGCTCCCGCCGTCCGCGCCGCCGGAGACACCGCCGTTGCCGGAGTCACCCCCGCAGCCGGCGAGGGCGCCGCACGCCGTGAGCACGAGGAATAGCGGGGGCCGCAGCGAGGTCTTGACCATGAGATTCTCGTCTCACGACAACTGCCGGCGCGCAAGAGCCGAGGCGCGGGCCCGTCGCGGACCGTGTTGCGGTAGGATTCCGGGTCATGCCGCCCCTGACCCCGCACCGCTCCGCCCTCGCCAGGTCCGCCGGATTCCTCCTCGTCGCCGCGCTGTCCTGGGGCGTCGGCTGCTCGAGCAGCTCCGGCGCCAGCACCCCGCTGCCGTGCAACGAGAACCCCTGGGAATGCCAGGCGGGCCAGACGTGCTGGCCGAAGGACCCGACCACGTTCGCCTGCCTCAACAGCGGCGCGGGCAAGGTGGGCGACGCGTGTCTCGACGCCGTCGGCTCCCCCACGTGCGGCGACGGCCTCGCATGCCTCCAGCTGACCTCCAGCGACGGGACTTGCGCCGCGTACTGCAGCAAGACAGACCCCAGCCGCGCGTGCCCCTCGGGCCAGACCTGCACGGCGCTGACGCTCCTCGGCGTGGGCGGCCTGCAGTTTCAGGTCTGCGTGGCGACTGTTTCGATCTCGACGCCCGCGGATGCAGGGAGCGAGGCCGCTGGACCCACCGACGCCGGGGTGCCCGCGGGAGACGGCTCGGCGTCCGCGGCGTGCACCGCGTGGGCCAATCACGAGGTCGCCGCCGCGTGTCCGGGTACCACCGCAGCGAGCACGATCATCACGTGCCAGCAGGGCGAGTCGCTCTACCCGCCGGAGGGCTGCGGCGCTGCCTGGCAGGCCTACGTCGCGTGCGCCACGCAGGCGCCCTACTCGTGCGCCAACGGCCCGACCGGCTGCGACACGCAGCAGAACGCCTACTTCGCTTGCCAGTCGGCTTTCGCGTCGAGCAGCGGGTGCACCCGGCTCGGCGCCAACAACGATGCGAAGTGTGCTGCCGCCACCCCGTACGCCTTCGGCTGCCTCTCCTCGCTGCCGACGGGCTGCGTCGTTCTTCCGACGTCCAGCTCGGCGACGATCGCGTGCTGTCCGGCCTTCCCTGCGCGGTGAGTCGCTCCTCGTCACGGGTCGGGCGAGGAGGTACCGTGCCCTATGCTCCGGATTGCATCAGTCCTGGCCGCGGCGGTCCGCGTTCCGAGATCCCTTGGCGTGGCCGTCGCCCTCGTCGGCGCTGCGGTCGGATGCAGCACGATACCGAGCAGCGCGGCGCGGGACGCAGGAGCGACCCTCCCGGTGGACGGCGCCTCCCTGCTGCCCGAGGCGCAGGTGACCGACGATGGAAGCGTCGAGGCGGCGCGCGCCGACGGGGCGCTAGCTGACGGAGCGCTCGCCGACGCGGGCACTCCAGGCGACGGCGCGAGCTGTCCGGCCCCGTCCACCTTGCCGACGTGCCCTGATCGACTCGCGGCACCCGGCTGTTATCTGGACGCCGCGACGCCGCCGCCGCCCCTGACCCACTGCCCCGTCCCGCCGAATCCCGTACCGGCGCGCGTGCTCGTCTTCACCAAAGAGGCGGGCTGGGGACCGCACCCGTCGCACTGCGTCGCCAACGTCGCCGTGCCCGCGTGCGGGAAGCTGCGCGGGTGGACCGTCGCGTCGACGCAAGACCCGAACGACTTCAACGACGCGAACCTCGCCGGATACGACGTCGTCGTCTACCTGATCACCGGCCCGTTCGCGCTCACCGCGAACGGCACCCCGGCGGCGGGCGACGGGTTCGAAGCTCCCCGGGCGGCGCTCCAGAAGTTCGTCAGCGCGGGCCACGGGCTCGCCCTCATCCATTCGGCCACCGCGAGCGACGCGAACTGGACCTGGTACGCCGGCGCGCGCGGCGCGCTCTTCGCTGGCCACCCGCCGTACGTCCTGCCGGGCACGCTGCACCTCGTCGACGCAGGCGATCCGATCGTATCCGGCTTGCCGGACCCGTGGACGCGGTGCGAAGAGCTGCACAGCTTCACGACGAACCCGAAGGACAACCCCGAGCTGGAGCTCTTGCTCACGCTCCAGGAGAGCTGCTTCTCCGGCGATCCGCGCTACCCGACGCAGTACTTCATGGGCGAGCATCCGCTCGCGTGGCGGCACGTCTACCAGGGCGGTCGTGTCTTCGTGACCGCGCTCGGCCACACCAGCGAGGCCTACGACGAGGCAGCGTTCCTGCGGCACATCGCCCAGGGGATCGAGTGGGCGGCGGGGAAGTGAGGCTCACTGCCTGGTGCCGATCCACTGGCAAGAAGGCCATACCCCCTCGAGCCCGGGGAGCGGCTCGAGCATTCCCGGCATTTCGAGCCCGATGCAATCTATGCCGACGCGGGCAGAACGTGCGCGCGACGCGGCGCGCGCGCCGCCGGAAGGCGGGCCGTCTCCCGGTGGTGGCACGACCGCTGCTTCTGCGGCGCTGCATGAATCGAACGACGGGAATCGCGGTCCTGTGCGCCTCGCTCGCCAGCGCGGGCTGCGTATCGAAGGCCACGTACGAGGAAGAAGTGCAGGCGGCGAACAAGGCTCACGCCCAGGTCGACGCGTGCGCGCGCGACGCCGCGAACCTCCGGGCGAAGCTCTCCGAGTCCGAGGTCGGCGTCTCGTCCTTGCAGAAGCAGCTCGACGAAGCGACTGCGGTCGACGAGCAGCTCTCGCGCGAGCTGGCGAGGCTCGGGGAGGACTCGAAGTCGCTCCTGGCGGTCAACGGCAGCCTCAAGGATGCCCTCGAAGGATCGCGGCGGCGCCTCGACGAGCTTCGCCGTGCGCAGGCGGCGGCCGAGTCGCGCGCGGCGCTCTTCCGCGACCTCGCGATGAAGCTCAAGGGCATGATCGACGCCGGAGATCTGGCCATCAGCCTGCGGGACGGGCGCATGGTCCTGCGGCTGCCGAACGACGTGCTGTTCGACTCGGGAAGAGCCGACCTGAAACCGGCCGGGCGGCACGCGCTCGGCGAGGTCGCCGGGGTGCTGCGCTCGGTCACCGGGCGACGCTTCCAGGTCGCGGGGCACACGGACAACGAGCCGATCCGCCTCTCGGCGTTTCACTCCAACTGGGACCTCTCCACGACGAGGGCGCTCGAGGTCGTGAGCTTCCTCACGTCGCAGGGGATGGACCCGCGAGTGCTGTCGGCCGCCGGCTACGGCGAGTTCGACCCGGTCGACGCGAACGACACGCCGCCCGGCAAGTCGCACAACAGGCGGACCGAGATCACGGTCGTCCCCAACATCGACGAGATCGTCGCGGTTCCCGGAGGGAAGTGAGGCCCGCCGCCCGCGGGCTCACCCGGCGAGGATGACCGTGCTCGCCTGTGGCCCCTTCTCGCCCAACTCCTCGACGAAGCGAACGGCCGAGCCGATCTTGAGTCTGTCGAACGCGTGATGGAGCACGCTGTTGCGATGGAAGTAGACCTCGCCGGCGTCGGGCGTCTCGATGAAGCCGTAGCCCTCGTACGTCCAGAGCTTGGACACGCGACCGTCGCGGTAAGGCTCTTCGCGACTCTTCACGTCGCCGCGCTGGCGCCGGAGGTGGTCCTCGAGCCTGCGTCCGAGCCGATCGAAGGCGTCGTCGATGGCGGCGTGGGCGTCCTCGTTCGCGGAGCTCTCGTCGGGGGCGTGGCTCACCACGACCTCGGTGCCGGGGACGGTGAGATCGATGCGCACCCGGAAGTGGCGCCCGGTGTGCTGATGTTTGTGCGGCGCCTCGACGGCGACATGGCAACCGATGATGCGCGTCGAGAACGTCTCGAGCTTCGCGGCGCGCTCGCGGACGTAGGTCTCGATCGCGTCCGAATGGGGAATGTCACGGAAGGTGACCTGAACGGGAACAGTCATGGCTGAAGGGGTAGCAGCTACCGTGCCGGCAGACTGCGCCGTCGCTCCGTCGAGGCTCTCGCCGCGGCTCCCGGGGCCGCGGGCGCAGCCCGTTCGCCCCGGTGCATGCCTTGCGCAGGAGCGGCGCGCGCCTGACGGGCTCCGCGGAGCTCCCACCTGGGCCTCGAGGCGGGTGCCTTCGAGGCAAGTCGCGCCCGGAGGAGCTCGAGCGCCTCGGCGACACGCGCGCCGCTCGTCCGCTCTATTGGGTGCCGCCGCCGCACGCGCCTGCCACACCGGCGCCGCCGCACGTCTGCGGCGGCTTGCACGTGCCGCACTGGATCACGCCGCCGCACCCGTCGCCGGCGGGACCGCAGGTGTAACCGAGCATCTGGCAAGTGGTCGGCACCGGGCACTTGCCGCCACACTTCCCCGGCACGCCTCCTCCCCCGCAGGTCTTCCCGGGCGCGCAGTCGCCGCAGGCGAGCGTGGCGCCGCAGCCGTCGCCGGCCGGCCCGCACTCGAGGTTCTGCTTCTGGCAGCCGGTCGGGACGCACGCCCCGCACTTGCCCGCGACGCCGCCGCCCCCGCAGGTCTGCCCCTGGGGACAGCCGCCGCAGGCCAGGACGTGCCCGCAGCCGTCGTCGGCGGTGCCGCAGCCCGCGGCCAGCTCCGCGCAGGTCTTCGGCACGCAGGTCGGTCGCACGGGACCCGCGCACGACGAGAGGTCCCAGATCATGAACTCGAGGATCCTCTCCTGCGCGGTCAGCGCCTTCGTGTCGCACTCGTCGGGGAAGTGGATGCCCTTCGTGTTGCTGAGAGTGGCCACGTGGAAGTCGCTGTAGATGGCGTGCCCGCACTGGGTCGCGGCGCCGACGGGCGTGTCGAACGTGTAGTGCAGGAGCATCTGAGCGGGGCTGGGGCTGGCCGGGTTGGGGTCGGTCCCGTCGATCCAGTCGACCGAGCGGCCGAGGACCTTGTCGACGTTGTGACGCCCCTCGCCGATCGCGACCTGGGCCAGCGGGACGTTCGAGAGCGCCCCGACGACCGCGAGCCACTGCGCGAACGTCCCCGGGTACCCGAGAGGTACGGCGGTGCTCACGTTCCCGGTGAAGGGCGCATAGGTCGGGTTGTTGTTCGCCTCGGGGTCCCACTGCGCCGTCGTGCTGAAAGGGCTGTTCTGGTAGAGCCACGTGAAGCTGAAGTGGGTGGCGAAGAAGCGCCCGCCGGCGTCCGCGTAGGTGACCAGGTTCGCCAGCTCGGCCGGCGTCTTCTGGTTCGCCTTCGTGCTGTCGGTGACCGGATCGAGACCCCAGCAGGGGAAGATGATCTGGTCGTAGCTCATGTACGTGCCGCCCGGTCCCATCAGGGCCGCCTCGCTGGGCGTGTTGCGACCCAGATCGGCCCCGTTGCCCGCGTACACGTGCACCCGGCCGCCGTACGCGTTCGTCGTGAACTCGGACCGGTCGACGCCCATCTTGAGCAGCACGCACTCGAGCGCGTCGTCATTGCCGGTCGAGATCGCGGTGACGGGGATGTTCGAGCTGTTCGGAATGTCGCCCGGATCCCCGGCCTGGGTCCGGGGCATGTGGATGTCGCCGACGTTGGTCGTCGTGCACGGGCTCGTGACGCTGAACGTCACCCCGCGGCGCCATCGACCGAGCTCGATCACCACCGGGACGCTCGCTCCTATGGGAACGTTGGGAATCGCGAACGTCCCGTCGGGAGCCGTCGTGGTCTGCAAGGGGTTGGTCGACCCTGCCGTGCACTGGCTGCAGTGCGCGCCCGCGCTGAACGACTGCAGGGGCCCGCTGGGGACGTACACCAGCACGTTGGGCACGGGATCCCCTGTCCCGTTGGGCGGCAGATACGCCGGGAGCGTGCCGGCGACGACGCGACCGACGAGGGTCGCCGTCCCGCCGTCGCATCCCGGCACGACGACGGCCCCCGCGTCCGCCAGGCCGGTGCCGCAGACGTCGAAGCCGCCGCCGCCGCAGAACGCGGGCGCCGTGCACGTGCCGCACTGCAGGAGCCCTCCGCAGCCGTCCGCCGCCGGGCCGCAGTCGTAGCCGAGCTTCTGGCACGTCGTCGGGGTGCCCGAGGGGCACTGGACGGCGGCGTCCAGCGGGGCATGACCGCACTTGCTGTAACCTCCGCCGCCGCAGTAGTCGGGGCCGGTGCAGGTGCCGCAGTCGATCGTGCTGCCGCAGCCGTCGCCGTTCGGGCCGCACGTGTAGCCGAGGGTCTCGCACGTCTGAAGGTGGCACGTGCCCCCGTCGTACGAGGCGAAGGCGGACCCGTCGTCGGTCGTCGCGTCCGGCGTGATCGCGCCCGCGCCGGCGTCGTCGCCGGAAGAGGGCGGGCTGCTGCAGGCGAAGGCGACGACGGCCCCGATCGCAGCCACGAACGCGGAGACCGACCGGGGCGCGCGGGAGAGGCTCAATGAGGGTGTCCTTCTCGAAGGTCGAGATCACGCAGCGAGGCTGATCCAGTATATCCCACTCCTGCGCCGTCGGCAGAGGGTAGACTTCCTCGATGCCTTCGTTCTCGAAGGAGACTGGCGCGATGGTCCGGGCCTCGCGCGCCGCGGGCGACGGCCTGATGCGGCATTTCCGGGCGCTGTCGAGGCTCGAGGTCGAGCTCAAGGGACCATCGGACTTCGTGTCGGCCGCGGACCTCGAGGCCGAGGCCACGCTGCGCTCGGCGCTGCTCGGCGCCTTTCCGACCTACGGATTCGTGGCCGAGGAGAGCGCCGCGATGTCGGGGACGGATTCGAGCGCGCGGTTCATCGTCGACCCGCTCGACGGGACGACCAACTTCCTGCGGGGCATCGGGCACTTCGCCGTCTCGGTCGGGCTCGAGCGCGACGGGCGCATGGTCGCCGGGGTCGTGTTCGACCCCGCGAGGGACGAGATGTTCGTGGCCGAAGAAGGGGGCGGCGCCTGGCTGGGCGACGAGCGCATGCGCGTCTCGGCCGACGCCGACCCGTCGCTCGTGCTCGTGGCGACCGGGATCCCGCACGCGAATCGACCCGAGCGCCACGAGGCGTACCTCCCGAAGCTCGCCGCGGCCATGAGAGTAGCCGCGGGGATCCGTCGCTTCGGCGCCGCCTCCCTCGACCTGGCGTACGTCGCCGCAGGCCGGTTCGCGGTGTTCTTCGAGTACGGCCTCGCCCCGTGGGATGTCGCGGCGGGGACCCTTCTCGTGCGGGAGGCCGGTGGCCGGGTGTCGGAGCCGGCAGGTGGGGACAGGGTGGTCGCGTCAGGCGACGTCCTCGCCACCAACGGGCGTCTCCACGACGAGATGATGGCGCTGCTAGCCGGCCGCGGGTGACAATCTTGGCCCGCGCCCCGGGGCTGCCGTATCAGGCCTGCGAGGGCCCTGGTCGATGCCTCGAGGAACTGGCCACGTCGTCGCCGTCGCCGGAGCGATCGCCGCCTTCACTCTGTGCTCGTGCTCGGAAAGGGCGCTGCCGGGCAACGTCCTGGGCCGGTACAAGGTGACGGGCCAGGCGCAGGCCAACTCCTGCGGGCTCGGCGCCCCGGCCACCTGGATCTTCCGGGTAGAGCTCTCCGAGGATCGGTCGGTGCTGTACTGGAGCTGGCTCGACGGCACCCCGCCCATCTCGAGCGCCCTCACCACCCCGTCGCAGGCGACGCTGACCGGCACGACCGTCGCGAACGTCGACCCCTCGGACGCGGGGCGGGGGCCGTGCACCCTTCAGCGCGACGACCACGTGGCGGTCATCCTCGGGACCGGGTCGCCGCCGGGAACCTTCTCGGGCACCGTGGCGTACCAGTTCTCCCCGGCGAGCGGCTCCAGCTGCGGCGATCAGCTCGCCTCGGTCGGGGGGCCATACCAGGCCCTGCCCTGCTCGGTGAGCTACACGGTGAACGCAGCTCGCGAGGGTGACTAGACTCCGGCCCGACTCGCGATCCGCCGTGCTATGCGTGTCGGCCATGGCGATTCGCGTGGGCCCCTTCGTTCTGGCCGCCGCCGTGCTCGGGGCAGGCGCGTTCGCCCTGCTGCGCCCGGGGCCGACTCCCCCCACGGCGGTCGAGCCTGCACGGGAGCTTCCCGCGGCTCCCACGTCCGAGCCGGCGCTCGACCCGCGCGCCGGGCTGCCGCCCAATCATCCGCCCATCGGAGACACGACCGCGGCGCCGGCACCGGCGGAGCCCGCGGACGGGCAGGGCGCCGCGATCACCTGGCAGGTGCCCGAGCACTGGCAGGTGGCCCCGAATCCCAGCCGGATGCGTCTCGCCACGTACCGCATCCCCGGCGCGCCGCACGAGGCGGACGGCGCCGAGATGAGCGTCGCGCGCGCAGGGGGAACGACCGACGCCAACGTCGAGCGGTGGGTGGGCCAGTTCCAGGATGCCGCGTCCCCCAAGCGTGCAGACAGGTCCGTCCGCGGGCTCAAGGTCACGGTCGTCGAGATCGGGGGGACGTATCGCGGCGGCGGAATGATGCCGGGGGCGCCGCCCGCACAGCATTCAGGATGGACGCTGCTCGCGGCGATCGTGGAGGCGCCGGGCTCGTCGTACTTCTTCAAGCTGATCGGCCCCGAGGCGACGGTCCGCGCCGCGCGACCCTCCTTCGATGCGCTCGTGGCGAGCATCACGCCGAAGCAGTAGCTCCTCGGCCGCCAGGAACTTCACCACGTCCGAGCGCCCGGGCGACGATGGGGCATGCGTGCTCTCGCGCTGGTCTTCGCCCTCGGCGGGCTGGCAGGATGCTCGTCGACCACTTCGCGCACGCTCCCCGCGTCCTCGCTGGTCGCGCGCGCCTGGGCCGGAGACGAGCCGCCCGCGACGGCGCGAGGCCTGGCGGCCGTGGAGTTCGCGTCCGCGCAGGTCGGCAAGCGCTACTGCTGGGGCGGAACGGGGCCCGGGTGCTTCGACTGCTCGGGCCTGGTGCAGAGGGCGTGGGGCTCGGCGGGCGTGAGCCTCCCGAGGACGGCCGGCGCCATGGCGGCCGCGCTCCCGGAGGTGCCTCTCGAGCAGGTCCGCGCGGGCGACGTCCTCTGGTGGCCCGGGCATGTCGGGCTGTACGCGGGCAGCGGCTGGATGGTCGACGCTCTCGACACTCGACACGGCGTCGTACGGCGGGCGGCCAGGGATCCCTATCGCGCGTTTCGCCCGATCAAGGACGGATGGAAACCGGAGCTTCGGGCTTCGCAGGAGAAGTGACCGGCGCAGGGCACGGGTGCCACGGACCCGGCAGCACCTCCGGCGGGGCCGCCTCGACCGCCCGGCCGTCGCGCCCGCGGAGCGCGTTGTAAGCCAGCAGAGCCAGCGGAACCGCCGCGAGCCCGATCATCCCGTACTCGACGGTCCTGATGCCCGTCCGCTCCTTGTCGGAGCAGCCCCCGTCGTTCCGGGAGCAAGCGATCGAGCTGGCGTCATAGCCTACGAGTCCGGCGCCCGCGCCGAGGAGCACGGCCAGAGCGGCGTTCCTCGACTGCGCGTCGGAGCTCTCCGGGAACGAGCGGCGTAGCTCCACCACGCGCACCATCGGGGCGGTGACGGTGACGTCGCGGCAGTCTTCGCCGCGACGCTCGACGGTGACCTCGCCCCGGGCACCCGCCGTCGGTCGCGCGGGCTCCTCGATGCGCTGCTCGTCCACGCGGGCAACGCACCCACCGAGCGCGAGCGACGCGGCTCCCGCGACTGCGAGCCGTAGAATGTAAAACCAATGCACTTCGCCGCACCCCCCGCCGGATCGGCCTGAAGCGAGCAGCCTACGACCCGCAGGGAGGCCAGGGGAAATCAGCTCGCAGAGCGATTCCCCCGACCGTCTGCCGGGCCTCGTCAGGTTGTCGACGAAGCGATGATGTCAGGCGACAACGCGAACGTTGGCGGCCTGGAGCCCCTTGGGCCCCTGCTTCACCTCGAACTCCACCTTCTGCCCCTCGGTGAGGGAGCGGAAGCCCGTCGCCGAGATCGCGGACTGGTGGCAGAACACGTCTTCGCCCCCGCCGTCCTGCGTGATGAACCCAAAGCCCTTCGAATCGTTGAACCACTTCACGGTGCCAGTTGCCATTTGTTCGCTCTTCATTCGACGCAAGAAGGCACTTCGCCTTCGAGGGCCTGCGCCATCGGCGCAGACCCGAACCTTGGTAGCCGAAGATGGGGGCCATGTCCTGCATATTCGGACCGCGGGGCCGCGAGGGCGGCGGCCCGCTCGTCATGCTTCCGGGTGACGTGCGTTCGTGCGCCATGACTGTAGGCGGCGTCATCTTCTTCGTCTAAAGGGTCGGCGACGGCGGTATCGGGGGGGCCATGCGGGCTCGACCGCGATACGAGCCTGAACCAAAGGAGACCACGATCATGACCCGCATCCAGACCGCACTGACTGTAGGCGCGAGCCTCGCGCTCTTCGCAACCCCCGCCCTCGCCGACGACGCGAAGCCCGCGGCTCCCGCGGCAGAGGCTGCGCCCGCGAGCGCGCCTGCCAAGTCCGCGGCCGGCGACGCCCAGGTGCGGACCGGCGGCAGCGCCGCGCTGCTGCTCGGCTACGGGTTCGACGACGTGTTCAAGCTCGGCCTGGGCGTGCGAGGCGGTTACACGCTGCCGATGAAGGTCTACGTCGGCGGGACGTTCGTCTACCACCTCGGCACCTCGGTCGACGTCGGCGCGGGCCAGTCCGTGAGCGTGAACATCATGATGTTCGGCGCCGAGGGCGGCTACGAGCTCGCCGCGGGCCCGGTCATCGTCCGGCCGTACGCGGGCCTCGGCCTGGCGGTCGTCAAGGTCTCGGAGCCTGCCATTACCGTCGCGGGCGTGACGGCCGGCGGCGGGTCGGCGAGCGACAGCCGCGTCTACTTCGCGCCGGGCGTGACCGTCCTTTACCCGGTGACGTCCAACATCGCCGTCGGCGCGGACGCCCGTGTCGTCATCGTCAGCAGCGATACCGCGCTCGACCTGATGCTGACCGGCCAGTACCACTTCTGATCCCGGCGAGGCGCGCGGGGCCCCCCCGATTGGGTAATCTGGGGGGCATGCGTCACCTGGTCGCCCCGGGCGAGGCCGCCCCGTGACCGCGCGACAGATGGCGATCGCCGCGGCCTTCCTGACCGCCTTCACGTGGCTGACGCACAGGTACGTCTGGGCCAGGCTCGTACGCGACGCCCAGTGGCCCGCCCCGTGGGGACGGGTGCTGAGCGGCTCGGTCATCGTGCTCGCCGCCCTCGTCCCGCTGACGCTGCTGGCGATGAGATGGCTGCCCCGGTCGGTCAACGAGCCGCTCGCGTGGATCGTGTACACGTGGCTCGGCTTCGCGCTCTACATGCTGCTGCTCACGCTGCTGTCGGACGCGGGACGCGGCGCCGCCGCGGTGGTCGGCCTGCTGCCGAGCGACCCCGAGCGGCGCCTGCTGCTCGCGCGCGGCATCGCCACCACGATCGGCGCGGCCTCGGCGCTCGTCGGCCTGGGCGGGATCGCGAACGTCGTGCGCGGCTTCGAGGTGCGCCGCGTGCGCGTGCCGATCGCGAAGCTCCCCGAGGCCGGGTCGGGGTACTCGATCGTGCAGATCACCGACGTGCACGTGGGCCCCACGATCGGGCGCGGCTTCGTGGACGCCGTGGTCCGGGAGACGAACGCGCTCTCGCCGGACCTGATCGTCATTACCGGGGACCTGGTCGACGGCACCGTGGAGCAGCTGAGAGACCTGGTCGAGCCGCTGCGCGGGCTGCGCGCCCAAGACGGCGTCTTCTTCGTGACGGGCAACCACGAGTACTACTCGGGCGCCGATAGCTGGCTCGCGCACCTTCGGACGCTCGGCATCCGCGTGCTGCGCAACGAGCGCGTCGCCATCAGGGATCTGTTCGACCTCGCCGGCGTCGACGACTCGAGCGCGCACCGCATGCTGCCCGGCCACGGGCAGGACGTCGCGGCGGCGCTGGCGGGACGGGACCCGGCCCGCGCGGTCGTCCTGCTCGCGCACCAGCCCAAGGCCCTGCGCGATTCGCTGCGGTGCGGGGTCGATCTGCAGCTCTCGGGGCACGTGCACGGAGGCCAGATGGTGCCGTTCAACTGGCTGGCGCGGCTGGACCAGCCGCTCATCGCCGGCCTGCACCTCGTCGAGCGCACGTGGGTCTACGTGAGCACGGGGACGGGCTACTGGGGGCCGCCGATGCGCGTCGGGCCCCGCGCCGAGCTGACGCGGATCGAGCTGGTCGCGGGGGACGGCGCTCGCCGGCAGGACCACGAGCCGGATTGACCCCGCCGGGGCGATGCACGACCCTCGCTGCCCCATGTCATTTCTCGGCTACACGCCCACCGCGCTGACCTTCGGGACGAGCGGCCTGCGCGGCCTCGTCAAGGACATCACGGACCTCGAGGCGTACGTCAACGTCAAGGGCGCGATCCGCTACCTGCAGCGCGCCGGGGACGTGCGCCCCGGCAGCGGGATCGTGCTCGGAGGCGACCTGCGCCCGAGCACGGACCGGATCATGCGCGCCTCGGTGCGGGCGATCGTCGACTGCGGGTGCGACGTCGAGAACGCCGGGAAGGTCCCGACCCCCGCGCTCGTGGCTCGCTCGATCGCGAGCCGGCGGGCGGGGGTGATGGTGAGCGGGAGCCACATCCCCTTCGATCGCAACGGCATCAAGATCAACAAGAGCGCGGGCGAGATCCTGAAGTCGGACGAAGCCGGCATCGCCTCGGAGGTCGCCCGCGTGCGCGCCGAGGAGTACGCCCGCACGGCCGCGGAGGCGGCGTTCGACGCGTCCGGCACGCTCAAGGCCCTCCCGGACCTGCCGGCCCTGGCTCGCGACGCGGAGGAGAGCTACGTCGCCCGCTACGTCACGACCTTCGCGCGAGGCGGCCTCTCGGGCACGCGCGTGCTCGTCTACCAGCACTCGGCGGTCGGGCGCGACATCCTCGCGCGCATCCTCCGCGAGCTCGGCGCGGAGGTGATCACCGCCGGGCGCGCCGAGACCTTCGTCCCCATCGACACCGAGAACATCACCGGAGACGAGCTGGCTCGCATGCAGGCGCTGGCGGTCGCCGCCGAGGCCGACGGGGGTCCGGTCCACGCCGTCGTGTCCACCGACGGCGACTCCGACCGGCCGCTCGTCGTGGCCGTCCTGCCCGCCTCGGAGGCGGACGCGCGCGGGAGACGCGTGCGGTTCTCGCCGGGCGACCGCCTCGGGATCGTGGTCGCGGAGTACCTGCGCGCCGACGCGGCCGTCGTCCCGATCAGCGCCAACGACGCCGTCGAGCAGCGCATGCGGCAGCGCGGCGTCGCCCTGCGCTACACGAAGATCGGCTCGCCGTACGTCGTGGCCGCGATCGACGACCTCCGCCGCGGGGGCGCTCACGAGCGGATCGTGGGCTGGGAGGCGAACGGGGGCTTCCTGACCGGGAGCGACTTCGCGCTCGCCGCCGGGACGATGCCGGCGCTGGCCACCCGCGACTCGACCCTGCCGATCCTCGCGAACCTCTTCGCCGCGGCCGAGCAGCGAGTCGGGCTCTCGGAGCTGTGGAGCCGGCTGCCCGCGCGCTTCGGGAGCGCTGGCCTGATCGACGCGGTGCCGGTCCGGGTCAGCCAGGCCATCGTGGCCCGCCTCGTTCCGCCGGGCGAGACGGTCGAGGTGGAGTTCGACGCGGCGGGCGCGGTCCGCGGTCGCAGCGGGGCGGACGGCGCGGCGACGGCGCTCGACGGCCCGGCCGCCTCCCGGTGGCAGGAGATCCGCGGGACGTTCGCGCGCTTCTTCACGCCGGAGCTCGGGTTCGACGAGGTGGCGAGGATCAACGTGCTCGACGGCGTGCGCGTCCGCTTCCGCAACGGGGACGTCGCCCACCTGCGGCCCTCCGGGAACGCCCCTCAGCTCCGGATCTACTCGAACAGCGACTCGCAGGCCCGGGCGGACCGGATCGTCGAGCTCGGGCTGAGCGAGCCGGACGGCATCCTGCGACAGATGGAGAAGGCCTTCGCCTAGCCCTACTTTCGCAAAGAGGCGCACGAAAGGCCGTAATTTACGGGTGCGCCACGACGTCGCGCGCCTAGCGGAAAGAAG
>PLYU01000306.1 GCA_003153495.1 Myxococcales bacterium | reverse complement strand
GAGCCTGGCCATGAACTCCAGCCCGCTCATTACGCGATGTTTGCCGCGTCGGCCGTGGTCGACGTACTTCAGTCGGTAAGAGACCCGCCCGCCCGGCAGCCGGCGCAGCCGTTCGAGCGAGAGCGGCGGACGCGCTCCGTATCTGGCCAAACGCTCACGCCCGAGATCGTCGCCGGCTTCGATGCGAACGCCAGCATGCACGTTGAACCCGTCACGCTCGACAGCGAGCGCGGGTTTGTCGGGGCGCTCTTCGGCGGCGCCGTGCCCGTCGTCTCGAGCGCCGTCGCGTGGCAGCGTCGATACGTTGCCGCGTCCCATGGCGATGGCAGCGCATGCGTCGAGCGCCGTCTGCGCCGGCGCCTCGTTCGAGCGCGCCTCGAGCGGCGACTCATCGACGTAGCCGCGCTTGCGCAGCCAGGTGATCGAGCGGCGCGCCGTACGAGCGACGATCGCGTCCAGGTCCGCGGCGGTCGGTGCCGCTGCTGGATGGAAGGCCAGCCGACCCTGCGCGTCGCGCGCGAAGACGCCATCGAGCGCGAGCAAGTGGAAGTGAACGTGGAGGTTCAGACTTCCGAAGCGTTGAACAAAGTTGATCGACCCGCACTGTGGATCCTCGATGCCGTCGCGCCGGGCGCGCGAGCGGTAGGTCGCGAAGATCGCCTCGACGAAGATGCGCGCGAGCGCCGTCAGCACGTCGGCCTTGAACGCGGCGAGCCTGCGAAGCTCGTAGGGCAGGGTGAGCACGTACTGCCTCACCGGGACATCGGGCAAGACTCGATCGACCAGATGCGCGGCGACGTTGGCCATGCGCCTGCCGCAACAGCTCGGGCAGATACTCCGGCCGTGGCAACTGAACGCGACCAGAAGATCGTGGCCGCACGCGTCGCAGTGAGCCCGGGAGAAGCCCTCGGAAAAGTCACCACACCGGATATACGCGCGAAATTCCTGCTCGACATAGCGAGGCAGGCCTCCGTCGTAGTTCGCGCGGGCGTAGGCGAGAAACGACTCGAGGTTCGCGCGCACAAGCTGATGGAGAACGCTCTCCGTAGGGCGGCGGGGCACGTAGGCGGGGGCGAGCGAGGCCACGAAGGCCGCCGCACCTCGCGCGCCTCGTGCCAGGAGCGCCGCGAGCGATCCTGCGGGCTTGCGCGACCCTCAGGGTGTCCGGCACAGATCGCGACCTGTCCATGGACACCCGGGTCCTCAGTGCAATGGGACTCGGCGTCGTCGCTGGCACGACGCTCCTCGCGCTGACTGCGAGACCATGCGTGCGACCTGCTGCGCCAGGAACTGCCGCCCGGCGCGACTGAGGTGCCCTTCGGCGGTGAGCCGCGCAGCCACGGCGCGCAGCGACAAGCGCGACGCGCGAAGTTCGCGGGCGCGCGCGATCGTCGCTTGCTCGCGCTTGTCAACGACAAGTCTCACGCCGTCGGCGTCCAGCGCGAAGCCCAACGGCACGGACCCGATGCGCTCGCCGCGTGCCCGCTTGGTCGCGAGCGCTGCACACGTGCGCGATCGAATCAGGCCGTGCTCGTACTGGGCTGCACCGTCGATCACAGTGCGAGCACGACGTCACGTGCGATCCGGTCCCGCTTTGCGACGACGAACACCCCCGCGTTGTCCTGACGCAGGGCCACCAGCGCTGCACGCAGCGCCGGACGCTCGGCCATGGGCGAGACGCTGCGCACGCCATGATCGATGCACCACACGGCCACCCGGACGCCCTCGTGCATCGCCCATGCCTCAATAGCGGTGCGTTGGGCCTCGCGAGAGAGACGTTGTTCGTCCTTCGATGCGCGGAGGTAGGCGACGGCAACACGGGGACTCCGGGGGGCGGTGCACTTGCTCATGGTCCTGCCGATAGTGAGCACCCCGGCCGACAAACAAGTCAGGCTCCAGTCGCCGCCTTCCAGCACGCGGCGAGCCACGCCTGCTCGACTGCCCCCAGGGCCACCCCCGCCACGGTCCCCTCGACGACCGCATGCGAATGCTCCCACCCGGCATCGCCCAGCGACAACGTTCCAAAGCGACGCGCGCGGTCGTAGACGAAGATCGCCTGTTCGCCGTGCTCGTTCTCGAAATAGCCGAGGTAGCGATCCGGCACGGAGTCGTCGATCGCGGGCGGCGTCCCGCACGCGTCGGAGTGATGGTTCGTGACGCGGAAGATCGCCTGCTCGCTCATGTTCGTACCCTCTTCGGAGCTCCGAAGGGATGTCAAGTCAAGGGCGCAAGGGGCGAGTCGGCGGCCCGGCGCCACGACGCCACGAACAGAGACGACCTACTTCAGCCTGGCACCGAGCCGCGGCTCACGCCTGCGGGCCGAAGCTCGATGCCGTCGCCGACCTCGCGGCCCGCCCCCGCCTCGATGCGCGCGAGCACCTCGGCGACGCGACCATAGTAGCGGTCCGCCGGCACCAGCAGCCCGCCCAGCGCGTGGTGCGTGCGCGAGTGGTTGTACCAGTGCACGTGGGCTTCGAGCCGGCGGCGCATCTCGGCGACGTCGTAGAAGCGGTGCGCGTCGAACAGCTCCTTGTGCAGGTTGGCGTTGAACACCTCGACCTTGCCATTCCACTCCTTGTGTTCGGCGACGACCACGTCGATGCCCATCTCCGTGAGCAGCCCGGTGAAGCGCGAGATGCCCCTCCACGACCAGAACGCAGAACCCTTGTCGTGCATCACGCGCTCGGGGCGCCCGTGCCTCTCGGTCGCCTCCTCGAACGTGCTCACGACCATGTCCGCGCGCTCGGCGTCGTCGACGCCGTGGCCGACGACGTAGCGCGAGCAGTCGTCGATGAGGATCAAGGTGAAGGTCGAGACCTTCCCGATGTACCGCTGCACGAAGTCCAGGTGCCAGAGGTGATTCGGCCGCACCGCCTGGTAGCGGCGATCGTGCTTCTGCCGCTCGACCTTCGGCGGCCGATACCCCGCGTCGGCCATCACGCGGCGGGCTGTGTGCACCGAGACCTTGATCCCCTTGCGCCGAAGCTGGTTGACGATCTGGCTCGGCCCCAGCCCGGGGTGCGTCTTGTACTCGCCGAGGATCTCGGCGTCGCGCTGCTGCTCGATGTCCTTGGGGGCCGGCCCGCTCGTCGGCGACGGACCCGCTCCCGCCGCCGCCTTGGTCAGCTTGCGCTGCCAGTCGTAGATCGAGAAGCGGCTCATGCCGTGCTTGGTCGCCGCCGCGGTCACGCCGTCCTTGGCCGCATCTTCGAGCACGAGGGCCTTCTGCGAGGGCGTGTACGTCTTTGCCACGCGCGACGAGGGCGTCCGCGTCGCCGTCGGCGTCTCACGAGGCGTCGGCGCGACCGGCGTCGGCGGTGTCTTCCTCCGCACCGCCGCCACCGTCAACCCTTCCCGTGAACGCGCCCGCAGCCAGCCACTGACCGAGGTCTGCGGCACCCCGTGCTTCCTCGCCGTCGCGGAGACGCCGATCGTGGGTACGTCCGCGAGCACCGCCTCTCGCTGCGCCTTCGTGTAGCTCTGTCGCTTCTTCTTCGCCGCCATCGTGACCTCCACCCGCTCGCGGGGAGGCTCCGGCTCGTCCGGAGTTTCCAACACGATTGCGGATGGTCAGATGGTGGGTATCAGCAGGTACCGCCCGATCTCCCCGCTCCGATGCCCTCGGGCGTTGAGCACTTCCTTTAGCGCCGGCCTCCGTGTGATCCACTCGGCGCCGGCTTCGTGATCCACCGGCGCCCGTAGCCGGCGCCGGCGCGCGCCGGGATCGTGATCCACCCGTTGCCGTTGGCGATCACCCCGCGATCTGGTCCGCGGCGTCCACGGCGGGGCGCAGCCTCGCGCTATGCACGACGGCGGGTGCCCTCGGGCGTTGAGCACCCCTTCAAGGTGCTGCGGAAGATGGAGGCCATCCAGACGAGATCTCCCCGCTCCGATGCCCTCGGGCGTTGAGCACTTCACCGAGCCGGCGCGGGTTCGCGCTGTGCTTGGATTGCGAAGCGTCGTCCCCACGCACGTGGGGATGAACCGGCTGGATCGTTCGGGATCTCGCCCGTGTCAGCGTAGCCCCCGCCCGGGGATGAATCGCCCGTTTCCTCGGGTCGCCTGACCGCTGGCCTCGTTTCGGGCACGGAGGCCGTCACCAGCGCAACTTCCACCCGCACCGGCCGAAGGGTCCTCGAGACCGTGCTCCGTCGCGCGCATTCCTCGCCGTGCGCCCGGGCGGCGCGCTCGCTACGATGCAACCCATGGCCGACCTCTCCCCGCTGCACCCCGAGCGGGTCCGACCCCTGCGGCGCGCCGAGTACGAACGCCTCGTCGAGCTCGGCGTGTTCGAGGACGAGCGCCTCGAGCTCCTTCGAGGGGCGCTGGTCACCATGAGCCCGCAAGGCGGGCTCCACGCCGATACCGTCGCCCGCATCGGGGAGGCGCTCACGCTCGCGCTCGCGGGCCGGGCACGGGTGCGGCAGCACAGTCCGATCGCCGTCGCCGACGACTCCGAGCCCGAGCCCGACGTGGCCGTCGTCCCGCTGGGTGGCTCTCGCCTCGAGGTGCCCGCGAAAGCCTTCCTCGTCGTCGAGGTCGCCGACTCGTCGCTCTCGAAGGATCGCAACGTCAAGGCCGCCCTCTACGCGGCCGCCAGCATCCCCGAGTACTGGCTGGTCGACCTGAACGGTCACGCCGTGGAGGTGCACCGCGCTCCGGGCCCCGCCGGTTACGGGGACGTCGCGCGCCTCGCCGCCTCGGGTGCGACGCTCCGACCCACCGCCTTCGCCGACGTCGCGCTCTCGCTGGACGAGATCCTCGGCTGACCCGCGACTCTCGTCCTCTTCCTCGCAGCGGCGGCGTCGATCGCCGGGTATCGAATCGCCACCTGTTCGCGCTCCTCGGTCCGAGGCGCTAGCCTCTACCAGCTACCGATCACTGCGCCCGTTCGTACGCGCCGATGTCGTACGCCGCACCTCGAGGGCGAGGGTTGCCGTCGTAGTCGGTGGCGGCAGGGGTCGCGATGCCGTGGTCGATCGCGGCGCCTGCAGCTTGCAGGTGGAAGTCGTGCGTGGCGGGGGCGACCAGCAGGGGGTCGCCCGTGACGGTGCCGACGAGCGCGCCAGGGAGGCTGCCCCCGCCGCCGAAGAATAGGTTGTTCGAACCGGTGATCATCGACGTGTCGCCCGAGAAGTAGCTCTCACCCGAGAGCGTCACGACGAGGTTGTCGTCGGCCTGGACGCCGACCGGACCCGCCGCGCGCGCGATCGCGCCTGAAGCGCCTGTGCGGCGCGACCCGCAGTTGTAGAGGGTGTTGTTGTAAAGGCGCACGTTGCCCGAACCCGGCGACCCCATGTTCGTGATGTTCGCGACGTAGATGCCGGCATAGTCCGACGACCCGTCGCTCGGGTCCGGGCCCAGGCCCACGTCGTAGATGATGTTGTTGTAGGCCTCGACGGCGCCCTGCGACGGATCGACCGTCGCGAAGTTGATCCCGTCGCAGACCGTGCCGTGGATCAGGTTGTCGTGCACGCTGATTCCGTGGAGGTTCGGCCCGGCCGAGTCGTGAAACTGGATCGCGCGGCACGTCTTGCCGTCGCGCACTTCGTTCCAGGCGATCTCGAGGTTGTTCGAGGCGAGATAGATGCCGTGGTAGTACTTCGTGACCGACGTGACGCTGGCCGCGGCGTCGTGCACGACGTTGCCGTAGAGCTTGAGGTGGTCGGGCGTCGTCCCGTCCCCGCCCACGACGCAGCCGGAGAGGCCGGTGCCGTTCGGGCACGAGAGGTCGTTGCCGATGACCCGCCAGCCGTTGGCGGTCCCCTCGAAGTCGAGCGCCTCGACCGCGCCGCGCAGGTTCAGGCCTGCGATGACCCAGTAGTCGAAGGTGCCGGTGATCGCGGGGACGAGCAGGCCCCGCTGGACGCCGGTCACCTGCCCGATCGTGACGCTCGCGCCCGGGTAGGCGACGAGGGCCTTCGGGGCGGCCGCCGTGCCCGCGTTGGTGCCGTCGTTCAGGTCGATGCTGAGCGACGCGTTGTAGCGGTAGGTTCCGGTCTGCGAGAGGGTATCGCCGGCGGACGTACCCAGGTACGCGATGTCGCCCGCCGCAAGGGTGTCCTTGGCGTGCGGGATGGTCTTCCACGGGCTCGTGAACGTGCCGGCGTTCGCATCGTTGCCGCCGGACGTGACGAAGTACACGTTGCCCGCGCGCACGGTGAAGGGCAGGGCACTGGAGTCGCCCTTGCCGGAGACGTGCACGACGATGCTGCCGGTGGCGGCGACCGACCCGAGCTGGAAGGTGATCTTCCTACCGCTCCAGATCGGGTAGTTGTCGACCGCCCCGCCCCCGACGGTGACCGTCGAGGTCCCTCGCGTGGCCCCGAAGCCGTTGCCCCACACGGTGACGAAGGCGCCCTTGCCGTCCTGCCCGCCGGAGTTGGGGCCGCTCTCCAGGTCGGAGAAGAAGAGGCGCAGCCCCGCGATCGGCGCAGGTCCAGCGCCATCCGGGCCGGACGCATCGCCCGCTGCGTTCCCGCCTTCGGATGCAGGACCGGCTCCTCCTTCGCCTCGCGACCCGTCGTCGACGGCCTGGCCATCGAGCGTGCTCCCGCCGACGCCGTCGGTGCCCCCGTCGACGGGCGATCCCTGGACCGTACCGGATCCACCACACGCGGCGACCGTCACCGCGAGCGCGAGCATCGGGCGGATCGCTCGGGTGTCGGTCACGCGTGTCAGACTACCACCCGAAGGCCTCCACGTGGCGGCGCAGCCACACGAGCGTTCGGGGCGCGGGCGGCCTCCATCCGCCGCCGACCCGCTTGCGGTCGTTGTAACGTCGTTATACCGTCGGAGAGATGGCCCGACGCCGGCTCCTCCTCGCCGCCACGGCGGTGGCCTCCGTGCTGGCGGCCGGGCAGGCGCTCGCTCGGGCCCCGGGGCCGGCGGAGGTGACGCCGCCGGTCGTCATCTCGCACGTCGACGCCGTGTATCCAGCCACCGCAGTCCCGTCGGGCGAGCACGTCGACGTCGTCCTCGCCGTGACGGTGGACGCGGACGGCAACGTCAGCAAGCTGCAGATCCTCGACTCGGGCGGGCCCGCGCTCGACGAGGCGGCGACGACGGCCGTCCGCCAGTGGAGGTTCCGCCCGGCCCTGCGGGGCGGCAAGCCGGTCGCCTCGCGCATCCGCGTGCCCTTTCACTTCGCGCCGCTCGCCCCGCCGCAGGAGATCGCCCCCGCGCCGGCGCCCGAGCCCGTCGTCCCGGGCAACGTCGTGAGCGAGCAGGGCTCCGCGAGGACGGGCGTCACCGGGCCGTCGACCGCCGCCGTCGACCAGGAGACGCCCGCGCGGGCCGAGCAGGAGGCCCAGGAAGTGACCGTGTACGGTCGCTCGGCGCCGCCCAGCGTCGGCGCGTCCGATTTCAACCTCCACGTCGGCGCGCTGGCCGACGTCCCGCACCAGAACGCCAGCGAGCTGCTCAAGCTCGCCCCGGGGATCCTGCTGACGAACGAGGGCGGCGAAGGGCACGCCGAGCAGGTGTTCCTGCGCGGGTTCGACGCGCGCGAGGGGCAGGACATCGAGTTCTCGGTGGGGGGCGTCCCCATCAACGAGAGCGGCAACCTGCACGGCAACGGGTACGCCGACACGCACTTCATCATCCCCGAGGTGGTCGAGCGCCTGCGCGTGGTGGAGGGGCCGTTCGACCCGCGCCAGGGCAACTACGCGGTCGCGGGGAGCGCCGACTATCAGCTCGGCCTCGAGAAGCGAGGGCTCGTCGCGAAGTACACGGCGGGGAGCTTCGGCACGCAGCGCGCGCTCGTGATGTGGGGCCCGCAGAACGAGAGCGTCCACACCTTCGGCGCCGCCGAGGCCTACAAGACGGACGGCTACGGGCAGAACCGCGACGCCCAGCGGGGCAGCGCGATGGGCCAGTACGAGGGGCAGCTCGGCAAGGGGACGTACCGGCTCACCGCGCAGGTGTACTCGACGAGCTACCACAGCGCGGGCGTCGTGCGGGAGGACGACTACGAGAACGGGACAAAGGGGTTTTACGACACCTACGACGCCGGCCAGGGCGGCGACTCGCTGCGGGCGTCGATCGCGGCCGACCTGGAGACCAAGACCGGGGACACGACGCTCGCGCAGCAGGTGTTCCTGCTGAAGCGCACGATGCGCCTTCGCGAGGACTTCACCGGGCACTTGCTCGACGTCCAGCAGCCGCTCCAGCAGCCCCACGCGCAGCGAGGCGATCTGCTCGACATGGACGTCGACGAGCTGACCGTCGGCGCCCGCGGGTGGGCCCGTCTGCAGGCGAGGGCCTTCGATCTCCCGCAGCAGCTCGAGCTCGGCTACTTCGCCCGGTACGACCAGGCAGCCGGGACACAGCAGCGCCTGTCGCCGGCGACGCTCGTGCCCTACCACACCGACACCGACCTCCGGTCGAACCTCGGGGACGTGGGGCTGTACGGCGCCGCCGAGCTGCGTCCGGCGGCGTGGCTGGCCCTCAAGGGCGGCCTGCGGGCGGACGTCTTCACGTTCGACGTGAACAACCTCTGTGCGGTGCAGTCGGTCGACAACCCGTCCAAGACGAACCCGCCCGGCGATGCGAGCTGCCTCGATCAGCAGGACTTCGGCGCGCACCGGGAGCCGAACCAGCGCGCCGACACCGTGTCCACTGCGGTGCTGCCCAAGGGGTCGGTCGTCGTGGGGCCGTTCGAACACCTCTCTCTGTCGGCCAGCTACGGGCAGGGCGTTCGCTCGATCGACCCGGGCTACATCACGCAGGACGTCAAGACGCCGTTCGCAGGCGTCCAGGCGTACGAGGGCGGCGCCGCGTACGCCGGCCCCGTCGGCCCGGTGGAGCTCGTCGTACGCTCGGTCTTCTTCCAGACGCACGTCGACCGCGACTACGTCTTCGACCAGACGGTGGGGCGCAACGTCCTCGGCGTCGGCACGACGCGCACCGGCTGGGTCGGCGCCGCGCGCGCCACGGGGGCCTGGTTCGACGAGTCGGCCAACGTGACTCTCGTGCGCTCGACGTACGACGACGATCACCTGCTCGTGGCCTACATCCCCGGCGTCGTGCTCCGCTCCGACACGGCCGTGTGGGCCGACCTGCCGTGGCGCTGGCGAGGCGAGGCCTTCCGCGGCGCCCTCAGCTCGGGCATCACCTACGTCGGCCGCCGCCCGCTGCCGTACGGGGCGCTCGGCGACACGGTGCTCACGGTCGACGCGAACGCGACGCTCGCGTGGACGCACTACGAGATCGGCCTGATGGCGACCAACCTGCTCGACGCGAAGTACCGCCTCGGCGAGTACAACTTCGTATCCAGCTTCCAGCAGGGCGCTCCGCCGACGCTCGTGCCGAGCCGGCTCTTCGCCGCAGGCGCGCCGCGAGGCGTGTTCGCGACGTTCGGCGTCAACTTCGGGGGCACCTGATGCGCGCCCGCGGGCTGCTCGCCGCGCTCCTCGTGGCGTGCCTCTCGTGCACGGGGACGACGGGCTACGAGCTCGTCTCGTTCTACGCGGTGGCGAGGGGCCCGGCGGACGCGCACCCCGGGTACACCTTCACCAGCGACAGGGGCTTCCAGGTCACGCTGAGCCGGGCGGTGATGCACGTCGGGGCGATCTACCTCGATCAGAGCGTCCCCACGTCGGGCTCGGCCGAGCAGGCGTGCACGCTGGCCGGCACGTACGTGGGCGAGGTGCGCGCGGGGCGCGACGTCGACATGCTCTCGCCAGCGGAGCAACTGTTCCCGATTACCGGCAACGGGTCGACGATCCCCGCGGCCGTCGGCCAGGTGTGGCTGAGCGGTCCGGACGTCTTCGACCCGACCGACGCGACGGTGGTGCTCTCGGTGGCCGGCGCGGCTACGTCCCCGGTGGACGGCAAGGCCTATCCATTCTCCGGCGACATCACCATCGACAAGAGCCGCAGCACGTCGTCGGTCGGGAGCGCCCTGCCAGGGGCGAACCCCGTCTGCGCACTGCGCATCGTCACACCGATCCGCGTCGGCATCACGCTCGCGCAGAGCGGGACGCTCGTGCTCGACCTCGACCCCAGGGCGCTGTTCACGAACGTCGACTTCTCGGCGCTGAAGCAGTTCTCGAGCGACCCGCCGTCGTTCGGCTTCACCAACGACGACACCAACCAGCCGAGCATCAACCTGTACGCGAACCTCCGCGCCGCAGGCGCGGTGTACCGGTTCGAATGGAGGGACCGGTGAACGGCTCGCGCGGCGGCCTGGCGCTACCGAACGCACGAATCGCACAGCCCCTTGAGCTGCACTTCGACGTCGTGCTTCCCGACGGCACGCGGAGCGCCTCGCGTGGGCACGATGCGGACGGCGTCGTCCGGGAGACACGATACGTCGCCGCAGTCGGTGCACAGGAAGTGCGGGTGCTCGGTCGCGTGCGCCTTGCCTTCCGCGCGCACCAACTCGAAACGCCACACGTGATCGCCGAGATCCGCGCGCATCACGAGGCCCGTCCGCACCAGATCGACCAGATTGCGGTAGACGGTGGCTCGGTCGTAGCCTGCCGCGGCCAACTTCTCGGCGATCTCGCCATGGGTCACCGGAGCGCTGGCAGCATCGAGTCGCTGGAGGACGGCGATGCGCGGCGCGGTCCTGCGAAGGCCGGCGGTCCGCAGCGCGTCCGTGAGCTCGTTCGCCGGTCTCGCACGCCTCGGGGGCCCCTTGGGCTTCGGCACGCGGACAAGGCTAGCGTGGGGCGATCCGCCCCGCAAAGCGGCGGAAGACAAGCCGCGGTATAGCGGATGCCGCCGGACCGTTCCCGAGCGCGCGGCGGCGAAGGGCCTTCGAGTCGGCCTGATGCGACCTGCGGACCTGCCGAGCACGACGAGCGCGCGGCCCGGAAATCGACAGTGGGCGACGACGCGTTCGAGCGGGCTGCCTCGCTCTTTCGCGCCGCCGGCGACGTCTCGCGCCTCCGGCTGCTCGAGCGCCTGGCGGACGGCGAGTGGTGCGTGACCGAGCTGGCCGAGGCCGCGGGAACAGGGCTGTCGACGGTCTCGCAGCAGCTGCGCTTACTGCGCGCAGAGCACATCGTGAAGCGGCGGCGCGCGGGAAAGCACATCTACTACTCGGTGGCCGATTGCCACATGAGCGATTTGATCCGCCGCGCGCTCGAGCACGCCGCCGAAGACGGCCCTCATGAAGACGAAGGCTGAGGTCGTCACACATGCGCCGGAGAGGGCCGTCGCGCAGATCGAGAGCACGACGGCGATGACGAATTGATTTGCCACACCCACGGGATTGAGTATCCCTGTACCAACTGCAACCCAGTTTCGATAACAAAGCTCACTTGAACAACTGATGAAGTGAGCGCGCCGCTCTTGCTCTCCGGAGGGATTGCCCATGAAGTCGTCTCGGACGTTCGCGTGCTTTCTGGCAGGCGCTGCGCCGTTGGCGCTCGTTGCAGGCTGCAGCAGCAGCGGCAACGGCACTCCGCCGAACCTCGTCGACGGCAGCGTCCAGGACGCCTACGTACCTCCGGCGGACGCCGGGGGAGGCAACGATACGGGGACGGGCGCCGAGGCTGCCATGGTCGACGGCGGCTTCACCCTCCCGGCGAACCCGGCCCCGGACCAGAGCTGGCTCAGCACACCGGGTCAGCTCGTGCTCACGGCCTCCGGCGAGAGCCTCGCCCTCAACGGTTACGCCTTCCCCGCCGCCAACTCCGGAGACCCCGTGTTCGCCGACGGATGGGAGATCCATTTCTCTCACTTCATCGCGACGTTCGACAAGGTGTCGCTCTGGAACAACCCCGAGGCGAACCCCGTGACCGACCAGTCCCAGCACGGCTCGCTCGTCGCCGAGCTCGACGGGCCCTGGGCGGTCGACATGAGCCAGAACGGGGCGTCGTGGCCGTACATCGACGGCAAGGAGGCCGGCGAGCGCGCTGTGGCCTTCGCTGTCATTCCCAACGAGAACAAGAACAATGGCGCGCCCTTCCCGACCGACGGGACGCGGCTGGCCGTGGGGTTCAGCTCGGTCATCGCGACCCCGAGCGCCCTCAACGTGAACCTGGGCCCGGAGGGGCTGGGTTACTACCAGGAGATGATCGCCAAGGGGTGCGTCGCGCTATACGTCGGTCAGGCGACCTGGAAGGGAGACCAGGGGCTGTGCTCGGGGACGCCGAGCGACGCCGGAGCGGGCGGCACCGGCCTCGAGGCCGAGTTCGCGCGCATTCCCAAGACGGTGAGCTTCGACCTCTGCTTCAAGCCGCGAGCCGGCTCGCTCGAAGCGGGCGACGTCGAGACGAGCTGGATCAACTGCGACAACCAGGACAACGCGGGCACGCCCGTGGCCGGCGAGCCGCACGTGCGGGGGATCGCGTTCAAGAACAACGCCGCCGTGGTCGGCGAGGTCACGTTCCACACGGATCACCCGTTCTGGGAGAGCACGCAGCACGACACGCCGGCGCGCTTCGACCAGTTCGCCGCGCAGGCCGCCGGCGGCGACGGAGGAGTCCCGACGGTTCACCTCGAGGACGTGATGGGCGTGGACTACACGGGCTTCAAGGACAAGCAGGGCAACGTCCTGCCGTGGCGCACGTGCGACCCGAGCTACCAGAACCCGAACGGCGGGGGGCGCACCGGGCAGATGCACTTCGATCCGGTCGCGGTCCCGCACTGCGCGGGCGGCGACCCGGCCAGCGGGCTGTGCGATTACTACGACTTCTCGAAGTACAACCAGAGCACCCAGGGGCACTGGAACGGGGCGGACGGGCTGTGCTTCGTGAAGAGAGGGTATCCGTCGCCGCTGTGACCCCGATCGCTCTGGCCAGGGGGGGGATGCCGATCCGACCCACACCAGCTCTCCCTTCGCCACGTAGAGCGCAGGCCGCCTCACCGGTGAGTCTTGCATCGGACCGAATTCGGTCTATTAGTGATGCATGTCGCAGCACGTCAGGGTGTCCGAAGACTTCGTCCCCGTCAGCGAGTTCAAGGCGCAGGCGGCTGACTTGCTCAAGCGGGTCGGTGACACGCGCAAGCCGCTCGTCATCACCCAGAACGGGCGACCCGCGGGCGTCCTCCTGTCGCCTGCGGCGTACGACGATCTGATGGAGAGAACCGAGTTCGTCGCCTCGGTGAAGACCGGGCTCGCCGACATCGAAGCGGCCCGGACCGAAGCGCACGCTGTGGTGGCGAAGCGACTCAGAAAGAAGTACGCGCCGAGATGACGAAGGCGCCGAGGTACACCTTGCGGTGGTCGGCGCAGGCCGAACGCAACGTGGACGAGGTCGCAAGCCAGATCGCTCGCCGCGCCCCGAAGTCGGCGGAAGCGTGGATCGAGCGCGTGATCGGGCACGTCCAGAACACATCCACGTTCCCGCTTGCCGGGCGGATCGTTCCCGAGCTGAATCGCCCCGACCTGCGAGAGACCTTCCTCGGGCGATATCGCGTCGTGTATCGCGTCCACCGACGCGACGTCACCCTGGTCACCATCTTCGCCGGTGAACGGGACGGCTGGCCCGAGGACACCGATCCCGACGCGGACTGACGGCGACGAGAGCGCGGCCCCCCCTTGCTCGGGGTCGAGGTCGGGGTCGGGGTCGAGGTCGAGGTCGTGGTCGAGGTCGTGGTCGAGGTCGTGGTCGTGGTCGCGCTCCCCCTTCACTCCCTCCTCGCCAGGTCCCTCAGCGACCCCGACCGCAATCCTCTACTTGCGGTACTCTCTCGGCGCCCGGACGCGCATCTTCGAGTCAGGCTCGCGCGCCCCGCCATCGAGCGCGCCCTTTTTCGGGCGTCCGCCGAGCCTTCCCGCCACGTAGACCGTGCCGCCCGCGGCGGCCGCGGCGAGCGTCGCGGCGAGCAGGGCGCCCTGACCTGCCCATGGAGCTGGGCACGGCGCGGTGCGAGTCAGGCCTGGTCGCCGCGGTGGCGTGGCCCGGGCAGCCCGTCCATCCAGGCCCGCCAGGGCGCCCAGCTGGACACCGCGTTTGCGAGCAGCGCGTAGCCGCCGCGGTTGGGATGAGCGCCGTCTCCGGCGATCGCCTCCTGCGTCCAGAGCGGCCAGGCCAGGGTGAGGTGGCAGACCTCCAGATAAGGGACGCCGAGCCGCTCGCACACCTTCGCGTAGTCCGCCGACAGGGCGCAGACGCGCGCGCTAACTTCCGGGTCGCTCGCGATGGCGCCCGGACCGATCATCAGGGTCGGCAGCCACCGATGCGCCGCATCGAGGATGGCCTCGGTGTGGGCGAGCGACTCCGCTCGAGCCACGCGCGGTCGATCGTCGACTCCGTTCGAGCTGCAATCGTTGGCGCCGAACGAGAAGACCAGACGGCCGTCATGCTCGGCGGGCAGGCGCAGTCTCGCTTCCTGCAACCAGCGGGCGGCGACGTCTGCGCTCGTGTCGCGGCGGATGCCCAGGTTGTACCCGGTGAGGTCCCCGCCACCTCGACGAGCCCGCGCCACGACGCGACCCACCCACCCGAGCCCGTCGTCGTCGCCCGTACCGTTCACGAAGCTGTCGCCGAAGAAGCAAACGCGCATGTCGAGCTCCCAGTCGCGGCTCACTCCCGCCGCGCCAGCTCCCTCAGCGACCCCGCGGCCACCCACGCGTCGGTCGCGCCGAAGCGCACGCGCGTCGAAGCCCCGCGCCCGTCCACGACCTCGACGCGCGCGCCCTCGGGCAGCGGCGTCGCGCCCGGCACCACGATGCCTCGCTCGTCGGTCGGCCGGGCGCCGGCGGCGACCACGAT
>PLYU01000066.1 GCA_003153495.1 Myxococcales bacterium | reverse complement strand
CGAGCAACTTCTACAAGGGCCTGTCCGGCAACGACATCATCGATCATGGCGGCCTGTTCGTTTCTACCTACAAATTGCCCAAGGTGGGCCAGGCCGTGCGCCTCAAGGTGTCGATGCCCGGCGGCTACGAGTTCGAGGCGAACGCCGTGGTGCGCTGGTGCCGCGAGGCCAGCGACCAGGGCAACGACGCGCCGCCCGGCTTCGGGGCGCAGTTCGTGGCGATCACGCCCGAGGCGCGGCAGCTGGTGCAACGGTACGTCCGTAACCGCGAGCCGTTGTTTCACGACGACCTCTGAGCCGCCCGGTAGACTCGGCCGATTGCTGCGCCCTCTCGCGCTCGTCCTCGCGGTCGTCGCGGCACTCGTGGCCGGGTCGGGGAGCGCCCGCGCGGCCAACGACCCGAAGCTCTACTGGAAGTCGCTCGAGACCCCGCACTTTCGCATCACGTACTACTCGACGGAAGACGAGGTGGCCCGGCACGTGGCCACCCTCGCCGAGGGGATCTACCGGCGCCTCGTGCCGGTGGTCGGCTGGCGTCCGGACGAGATCACCGAGATCCTCCTGACGGACCAGACCGACGGCGCCAACGGGTCCGCGACCGTCCTGCCGTACAACGCCGTGCGCCTGAACGTGACGGCACCCGACGACATGTCGCCGCTCGGCGACGTCGACGACTGGTACCTCGAGCTGGTCACGCACGAGTACACGCACGTCCTGCACATCGACCACATCACGGGGATCCCGGCGCTGATCAACCGCGTGCTGGGCAAGACGCTCGCCCCCAGCCAGGTCTTGCCGCGCTGGCTGCTCGAAGGGCTGGCGGTCTACGAGGAGAGCGCGCGCACCAGCGGCGGCCGGCTGCGCTCGTCGATGTGGAACATGTTCATGCGAGCCGACGTGCTCGAGAATAACGCGGCGACCCTCGACGTCTTCTCGAGCTCACCGCGGCGCTGGCCGCAGGGCAACATCTGGTACCTGTACGGCTCGTTCTTCCTGAAGTGGATCGCCGAGACGTACGGCGAGGACGCGATCCGGGGGATGATCGACGACGCGGGCGCGCAGCTCATCCCCTTCGCCGTCAACCGGTCGATCCGGCGGGTCACGGGCGCGACGTTCGAGGACATGTACCCCGCATGGCTCGCGTCGCTGAAGAGGAGCTTCGGGGCGCAGACCGACGAGATCCGCGGCCGCGGGCTCCGCGAGGGCGTCCGCCTCACGCACACCGGCAACACCGTGGAGCACCCGCGGTGGGTGCCCGCCAACGCGTGGCCGGACCACGCGTGGGATCTCGTCTACTTCGTCGACGACGGGCACACGACCCCGGGCCTCTGGGCGCTCCCGCTCGTGCGGGACTCCGACGGCCGCGTCGTCGGCGCCAGGGAGGACGACCGGGACCTGGTGATCCGCACGAGCGGAACGACGGGGGCGTCGTTCATGCCGGACGGAACGGCGGTCTTCAGCTCGGGCGACGTCCACGAGAACCTCTTCACGTTCGACGACCTATTCGAGCTCCGGGCGCACGCGAAGAGCCCCACCGGCATGGACGGGCGGCGCGTGCGGTGGAGCGACGGGTGGCGGGCGCTGGACCCGAGCGTCTCGCCCGACGGGCGGCGCGTCGTGTTCACGACGAACCATCGCGGGACGACGTACCTGATGATGGCAGACGTCGTCGCGTCGCCGGAGCGCGCGGGGGCGCACGCGCTGGCGGGCGTGCGACCGCTGGTCAGGAGCGCGGCGTTCGACCAGGCGTTCACTCCGCGGTGGGCGCCCGACGGGAGGCACGTCGCGTACAGCTCGTGGACGCGCGGCGGGTGGCGCGACGTCCGCATCGTGGACACCGCGGACGGCTCGTTCGTCGAGGTGACCCACGACCGGGCCATCGACGGCGACCCGGCGTACTCGCCCGACGGGCGATGGCTCTACTTTCACTCCGACCGGACGGGCGTCACCAACGTGTACGCGTACGAGGTCGCGAGCGGGCGGCTCAGGCAGGTCACCAACGTGACCAGCGGCGCCTACCAGCCGGAGCCCTCGCCCGACGGCAAGTCGCTCGCGTACGTCGGGTACACGCACGCGGGGTTCGACCTGTACGTGATGCCGCTCGACGAGTCGCAGTGGCTCGACCCGCTGCCGTACGAGGACACGCGCCCCCCGTTGCAGCCGGAGACGCCCGCGCCTCTCGCCGCGGCGCGCCCCTACGACCCGTGGCCCACGCTCCGGCCGCGCCACTACTCGGTGCGCGTCACGCCGGGCGACTTCGGGCAGGCGAGCATCCTGACGGCGACCGGGAGCGACATCGCGGGGCTGCACTCGTTCGCGGCGGTGCTGACGACGGAGTGGGAGCACCCGGAGTTCACGCCGGACGTCTCGTACACGTACTCGCGCCTCCCGTTCGACGTCAGCGCGCACGTCTACCGGCAGATCGCGCCGGACACGTACCAGCTCGGCGGCAACACCGTGCCGTGGATCCGGGAGACGACGGGCGTCTCGACGGGGCTCTCGTACGCGATGCCGCGCGCGTTCGACGGGCAGGCGTTCGACCTGACGTACGGCTTCGCGCGAGTGGGGGGCCAGGTGTCGCTCCCGGGCAACCTGATCAATCCGTACGACACGCCGAGCTTGCCCAACCGGGGGCTGCTGGGCACGCTTCACCTCGGGTGGAGCTACTCGAACGCGCAGGGGTACCTGTGGAGCGTCGGTAACGAGAAGGGCGTCGAGCTCAGCGCGACGGTCGACGTCTCGGATCCGGCGCTGGCGAGCGACACCACCGGCTACGCGGCAACGCTCAACTTCGCGACGTACGCGGCGATGCCGTGGCTCCGTCACCACGCCCTGGCGCTGCACGGGAGCGCGGGCACGAGCGGCGGCGACCTGGGCGGGAGGGGCCCGTTCTACGTGGGCGGGTTCATCGATCTGCCGGTGGTCGACGTGGTGCGAAACTCGCTCATCCAGGGCGGGATCCAGCTTCGCGGGTACCCGACGGTGGCGGAGGTCGGGCGCTACTACGGCCTGCTCAACGCGGAGTACCGGTTCCCGATCGTGAACGTGGACCGGGGGCCGTCGACGCTACCGATCTTCTTGAACCGGATCAGCGGGGCGGCGTTCGTGGACTACGGGAGCGCGTTCAACGCTGCGGCGACGGCGGAGTTCAAGACGGGGGTGGGCGGGG
>PLYU01000038.1 GCA_003153495.1 Myxococcales bacterium | reverse complement strand
CGCGCACCGCGGCGATCGTGGCGTCCCGGCCGTAGACGTGGATCTCCCCCGCGGTCACCGCCTCCGGGTCGCGGTCGCCTGCGAGGGTCAGCGCGCGGTCATCCGCAGCGTCCACGAGCGCCCTGGCCAGCGTCGGGTCGCGAGGCGACGGGCGGACGGCGACGTGCCCGGAGGCGGCGCGGGCGATGGCGAGCGCGCGCAGGGGTGCGACGAAGACGTTGGCGGAGAGGATCACGTGGACGGCCGGCGCGTCCCCCGCGGCGGCGACGAGCGCGCGTAGCTGCGAGTCCGTGGCTTCGCGCTCGAGGCACGAGAAGCCCAGCTCCACCCCCTCGGGGCTCAGCCCCGTCGACTGCACGAGGTCGGACGTCAGCCGGGCGCGGGCGTCGTACACCGCGCGCGCCGCCGCGAGGAGGCGGCGCACGTCGGCGACTCGCTCTTCGACGCTCCGGCTCATCGCGGCGGCCCGTCGCCGGAGAGCATCTCGTCGAGCGCGATCGAGCAGCCGCGCGGCGGGGCCCCCGGCGCCCGCCCGAGGAGCTCGATCCCGCCGCCGACGCGCCGCACGCGGTCCTGCGCGAGCACCGCAAAGGCGCTGTCCACGTTCGCGAGGTCCTCGACGCGCGCGATGCCGATCGCGCCGTCCGGCACGGGGGCCAGCGTCTCGGGGTCGACCGGCACGACGCGCGCCCACGGCGGCTCGACGTAGACCCCGTGGCGAGCGCCGCCGTCGACGAGGGTCGCCTCCCAGAGCTGGCTGGAGAGCTCCGTCATCCCGTACTCGGCGACGACCGCCCGCGGCTCGACGCCGAGAGCGCGCGCGACGTCCGCGCGCAGGTGCTCGGCGGAGACCTCGCGCGAGCGCCCCTTGAAGCCGCCGGTCTGCATGACCCGGCTTCCCGCCGGCAGCGCGAGCGTCTCGCCGGCGAGCGCGTCGAGCAGGTGGACGAGCGCAAAGCTCGTCGCCAGGACGATCGCCGGCCCCGCGCCCTGCAGCCGGTCCACGCGCGCGCGCAGCGCGTCGACGTCGAGGACGCCGCCGCCGACGAAGTACGCCGGCCCCGGGGCCGCCGGGGCGAGCGCGCGGACGAACAGCGCGCACATGTGCGACAACGACGAGTCCGGAGCCTCCGCGTCGGACGGCCCCAGGACGAGCACGGGAGCGCGCCCCGCCACGTCGCGCGCCAGCATCGCGCGCCCGAACGCGAGGGCGGCCGCGTCGTAGGTGCGGACGTCGCGGAGGAGGTGGACGCCCCGGGCGCCGAGGGTCGTCCCGCTCGTCCGGAACGTCGCGGTCGCGTCGCGCTCGGGGAAGGCGAAGACCCGGGCGAGCTTGAACGCGTCGGTCGGAACGGCGGGCGCCTGGGCGGCCCGGGTGACGGTCGCGGGATCGACGCCGCGCGCCGCGCACAGGCGCGCGTAGCCGGGGACGTGCGCCGCCTGGAACCTGGCGAGATCTGCCGCGAGCCGGTCGAACGGCTCGGGCATCGCCGCTCCACGCTCGAACGCATGGACCCTCGCGCGCGCCCGCTCGTGAAGGGCATCGCTCTCGGCGTGAGCGGTCATGAATCTCTACCCGAGGGCCCCGGCCAGCTCGCCGGCGAACGCGTCGAGCAGAGCTTCGTCGATGTCGAGAGGCGGGGTCAGCGTGAGGGCCTCGCCGTGAACGCCGCCGGTCAGGACGATCCAGCCGCGGTCGAGCAGCCGGCGTGAGGTCGCCAGCGCGCGCGCTCCTCCGCCTTCCAGCTCGACGCCGATCATCAGCCCGCGACCGCGGACGTCGACGACGCCCCGGCCTGCGGTGCGCTCGCGGAGCCTGGACATCCAGCGGGCGCCCACGTCCGCGGCGCGCCCGGGGAGCCCGCGCCGCTCGAGCGCCTCCAGCGTGGCGAGCGCGGCGGCGCAGCCGAGCGGGGCGCCGAAGTGCGTCGCCGTGTGGATCGTCGTCCCCCCGTGCGCGCCCCACGGCGCCATGGACCGCTCACTCCCGACGCAAGCGCTGATCGGCAGGCCCGCGCCGAGCCCCTTCCCCAGGCAGATCAGGTCGGGCACGACCCCCGCCTCTACGCTGGCGAGCCAGGCGCCGCTCCGACCCAGCCCGGTCCAGATCTCGTCGCAGACGAGCAGCGCCCCCGCGCGGTCGCACGCGGAGCGGAGCGCGGGCAGAAACGCGGGCGGCGGCACGATGCAGCCGCCCCGGCCCAGGACCGGTTCGACGAGGACGGCCCCGACGTCGCCGCGCGCGAGCGCCGCGTTCACAGCGAGGAGCGACGCGCCGAGCGACTCTTCGCCGCGCGGATACGGCGCGAAGGTCACGTGGGCGCTCAGCTGCGCCGCGAAGGGCTCGCGGAAGCTGGGGCGCAGGCCGCACGCCGCGAGCGGACCGTGCGAGAGGCCGTGGTACGCGCCGTGGAACGCGACGACGCCGGGCCGCCCCGTCGCGAGTACGGCGGTCTTGAGCGCCGCGGTCACGGCGTCCGCCCCGCTCGCGCCGAGCATCACGCGCGCGCCCGGCGCCGGGTACGCCCGCGCGAGGCGCTCGCAGAGCGCCACCTTCGCGTCCGAAGCGTAGACGTCGCCGAGGGCGAGCCAGAGGCGCCGGCCCTGCGCGTCGAGCGCCGGAGCCACGTCGGGCGGGACGTGCCCGAGCAGCAGGGCGCCGAAGCCCGCGACGAGGTCGACGTAGCGGTTCCCGTCCACGTCGAACACGTTCGCCCCGACGCCGCGCTCGTACACGATGGGGCCCTGCGGCTCGCCGCTCTCCCTCGCGCGCGCCTCCCGACGCGCGTCGACCGAGGGCGACTCGACGGCGGCCAGCCGCGCGGCGAGCTCGCGCGAACGCGGGCCCGGCGGCGGGACGAGCAACTCGGGGAGCGACTGCCCCGCGGGCCGTCCGGTCCGGGTCACACGATGACTCGGTTACGCCCCGCGCGCTTCGCTTCGTAGAGCTTCTCGTCGGCGCGCTTGATGAGGTCCACCCCGCCGGGATCGCTCTCCAGCAGCGCGGCGCCGCCGATGGAGACGGTCGCCCGGATCGTCTCGCCCTGGAAGACGAACTGGCTCTGCTCGATCTTCTCCCTCAGCCCCTCGGCCAGGGCGCGGGCGCCATCGAGGTTCGTCTCCGGCAGGATGAGCGCGAACTCTTCGCCGCCGTAGCGAGCGATGACCTCGTCGCGGCGGATGCGCTGCTGGATGATGTGCGCCACCTCTTTGAGCACGTAGTCGCCGGCGAGGTGGCCGTGCGCGTCGTTGACCTTCTTGAAGTGATCGNNCGCATCAGCTCCTTGTCGAGCGCCTCGAGGAGGTAGCGCTTGACGTGCACCTGCGTCAGACCATCGATGATGGTCATCCGGTAGATCTCTTCGTGGTACTGCGCCTCGACGTCCTGACCGGACAGGAATTTGAAGATCGTGGGGCCGATCTTGATGCGGTCGCCGTTACCCAGCTTGGCGTCGCGCGCGATCTGCTCGTCGTTGACGTAGGTGCCGTTGGTCGAGCCGTCGTCGACGCAGTACCAGGAGGCCGTGCGCTGCTCGAAGTGCGCGTGACGGCGCGAGACGCTGTCGCCTTCGAGCACGACGTTGTTCTCGGCGCCCCTGCCGATGCGGATGGGGCTCGCGTCGAGCACGAACCGGCGCCCGAGCAGGCTCGGCTCCTTGGTGTAGATGACCACCAGGCAGTCGTTGCCCTTCGGCGCCCCGTCGCTCCCCCCGAGTGGTTTGAGCTCGATGGCGGTGACTCGAGTTTTCTCTTCGGACTCGCTCACGCCCCTCAGCCTCGCCAATCGCGGGAACCCATTGAGGCTATTGTCGCATGCACCGCAGGTCAAGGCGCGGCGACCGCGTGCAGGCGCGCGCAGAGCGTCGGGTCGAGGGTCACGGAGCGGTCCAGCTGCGCCAGCGGCGCCCCGGGGGAGCCCGCGAAGTGGAGCGCGCACTTGGGCGTGGCCAGCCACAGATCGACGCCTCGAGCGGCTACGACCCGGGCCCGCGCGCGGCCTCCCGCGGGGCCGTGATCGCGGGCGCGGACGACCACCCGGGGCGTGACCCCCCTGCGCGCGAGCGCCCGCAGCACCCGCTCCGGCCTCCCGAGCGCGCAGAAGAGCCCCACGCGCCTGGCGCGAATGGCGTCCCACGTGAGCAATCCCCCTCCATCCACCCACGCGCCGAGCGACTCGACGCGGGCGGGCCAGACGTCGCGCGGGAGG
>PLYU01000020.1 GCA_003153495.1 Myxococcales bacterium | reverse complement strand
TCATGGGAACTCCCGCCTTCATGTCACCGGAGCAGGCGCTCGGCACGTTGAGCGAGGTCGATGCGCAGTCGGACATCTGGGCCGCCGGGGCGGTGCTCTACACCCTGGCGTCCGGGCACTACATTCACGAGGGCGAGAGCGCGCAGCACATCATCGTCAAGACAGCCACGACTCCTGCGGCCTCGTTCGCGACCGTGCTGCCCGAGGCGCACAGGGAGGTCGTTCGGCTGATTGACGGTGCGCTGGCGTTCGAGAAGGGGCATCGCTGGCCCAGTGCCATTGCGATGCGCGACCGGCTCAACGCGGCTGCCCATGTAGCGCTTGGAATAGAACCGTCGCGCAGCGCGCTCGTCGAACTGTTCAGCGGCGGACGCGCCGCGGAAACTTCGGCGAGCCTGGAGCTGGGCGAGGAGCGCGTCCGTGTGGCCGGGATCAATTCTTCGCTCAGCGAGGAGCGCACTCAAATCCATGTGCCCGACGCCCGGACGGTCAGCACGGACGTCAGGCATCCGGGTCTGGTCACCGAGCAGCCAGTCTTTCGCGACGGGAGCGGGAAGACGTCGCGGGCGCACCGACGCTTGTGGCTCGCGGCTACAGGACTCGGTCTGCTCGCCCTGATCACCACGGCGGTGCGGGGGCTGACCGGTAGCGATCACGCGTCGGCGACTGCGTCGTCCGCAGCCACGTCGACACCGAGTGCTCCCACTTCCACGGCCTCGCTACCCGCGGCGACGTTGAGGCCCCTTGATGTGCCGCCGACGATCACCTTCGAAGACCTTCCGCAAGCAGATTCTCTGCTGGCCCCCGCAGCCACGGCCACCGCGCCATCGCGAGCAGCCGCGACCGGAGCAAGTTGCTCGCCGCCGTACACGGTGAATCCCGCAACGGGCAAGAAGCATTTCAAGGTGGAGTGTCTATGAGAACAGGCGCTGTCGCCGCTCTCCTAGTCGTTGGGCTCTTGCCCGCCGTCCGTCCCGCAACCGCCGCCGAGCCCACGAAGCAAGAATGTGTGGACGCGAACGACGGCGCGCAGGATCTTCGGCAAGCCGGACAGTTGATCGAGGCGCGAGAGAAGCTCTTGCTTTGCGCATCATCGAGCTGCCCAGCTCTCGTGCGCCAGGATTGCGCTCCGCGTCTCAACGAGGTGGACAAGGCGATGCCGACTCTCGTCTTCGAGGCTACAGACGAAGACGGGCTCGAAGTGAAAGCCGTTCGGGTGACGATCGACGGCACCTGGCTGTCGAACACGCTCGACGGTACACCGCTCTCGATCAACCCCGGCGTGCACACGCTCACGTTCGAGGCTGATGGGTTCCGCGTGGCGGAGAAGGCGCTCGTTGCCCAGGAGGGGGTCAAGGAGAGGCACGAGCAGGTCGTCCTGCGAGCAATGGCCAAGGCCCAGCCAGCGTCGCAGCCGGCCACCCCACCGCCGCGGGCTCCGCGGGCACCTGTCGCGCCGCGCACATCGCCGACGGAGGCGAACGGCGCTATGAGCACGCGGCCTGACTCCATCGAACGAACGGAAGCCTTCGTCGCGCTCGGAATAGGCGGGGTCGGTGTCGCCCTCGGATCGGCGTTTGGCGTCGTGGCCCTGTTCAGGAGCTCGTTTCTCGACGGTGCGTGCCACCAGCATGCATGTCCACCGTCCGAGCAGTCCGATATCAATGCGCTACACACGTACGCGGTCGCTTCCACCGTCAGCATGGGGGTGGGCGTCATCGGACTGTGCGCTGGCGGTATCCTCTTGTACCAGTCCCGAGACGCTGCCGGCTCGATGCCGGCGCTCGGAGGAGATGGCTGGCGGGTTTCACCATGGATGGGCCTTGGCGGGGCCGGCGTCCGCGTGAGCTACCCGTGAACCTGCACGCCCGTTTCGCGGCCCTTGGGGCGGCAATTGCGGTGGCCGGTTGCTCGAATCTCGTGGGCGATGGCGCTTTCCACATCGTCGGCAGCGATGAAGGGGGCAAGGACGCAGGGCTGGGCGACGACGCTACGATCGCCTCGGAGGGAGGGGGCAGTCTCGACGGCTCACTCGGCGCCATCGACGAGCCACCGGTCGACGCGGATGTTCCCGACGCAGGATGCGACGCGTGCAACCTCGCAGGATACGCCGCCGGCATGGCCATCTGCGGCATAACCGACGCTGCGGCGTGCGGGCTTCCAGCGGCGTGCGGGATCACGTGTCTCAACTCGGACCCGTCGTTCCCGCACTCGGCCTGCTGTTTCCAGTAGATCCCGTAACGCAGAAGAAGCATTTCAAGGTGGAATGCCTATGAAGAGAGTCCGCGTCTTCGCGCTTTTCGTCCTCGGGATCTTGCCCGTCGTCCATCCGGCAGCCGCCGCAGAGCCCACGAAGCAGGAGTGCGTGGATGCGAACGACAGCGCCCAAGATCTTCGGCGGGCCGGGAAATTGATCGAGGCGCGAGAGCAGCTCGTTCTCTGCGCGTCGGCGAGCTGCCCCGGTCCGGTACGGGAAGACTGCGCTCCGCGTCTCGAAGAAGTGAACAAGGCGATGCCGACTCTCGTGTTCGAGGTGAGAGACGTAATCGGGTTCGAGGTGAAGGGCGTTGGCGTGACGATGGACGGCGCGTGGTTTTCGAGCACACTTGACGGCACGGCATTCGTCATCAATCCCGGCAAGCACGTCTTCTCGTTCGAGGTCGACGGGTTCGACCGGCAGGACAAAACGCTTGTCGTCCGCGAGGGCGTCAAGGACAGGCGTGACGTGGTTGTCCTTCGGGCGGTCGCCAGGGCCCGGCCCATCCAGGAGGCGGCCAAGACGACGACTGCCACGCCGCCGCTGCCACCCACGGCGGAAGCTACCCCCGCGCCCGT
>PLYU01000043.1 GCA_003153495.1 Myxococcales bacterium | reverse complement strand
CTTTGCGAAAGTAGGGCTAGCAGCGAGCGGGCCGGCCGAGGGTCTCCTTTCTGGATCGAACAGGGCCGCTACTCAGAGAGGCATGTTCCCGGCCGCCGCGAGCGCGGTAAGCTGCCCCCCCGTGGCGGACGACCCCAGGACCGATCGACGTGGCCTCCTGCGCGCCTTCGCCGCCGTCGGCGGCGCCGTCGGGTGCGGCGCTCTCGCCGTGCCCACCGTGCGCTTCCTGGTCGCCCCCACGCAGGGCGGCGCCGGCGCTGGCCGCTGGATCAGGACGGTGCCGCTCGATTCCCTTCCCGAGGGCGAGCCGAGGCGCGTGTCGCTCGTCGCGGACCACCGCGATGCCTGGACGCTCGAGAAGGACGTGGAGCTCGGGGCGGCGTGGCTGGTGCGGCGTGGCGACGGCGTGTCGGCCTGGAGCACCGTGTGTCCGCACCTCGGCTGCGCCGTCGACAGGGCGTCCGGCGGCCCCGGCTTCTACTGTCCGTGCCACGACTCCGGGTTCGACCCCGACGGACGCCGCCTCAACGGTCCCTCTCCGCGCGACCTCGACGCCCTCGAGACGCGCGTCGAGGACGGCTACGTGATGGTCGAGTTCCAGCGCTTCCGGCAGGGCACGCCGGAGAAAGAGCCCGTCGCCTAGGTCATGGGCACGCTACGCACGGTGGGCGACTGGCTGGAAGAGCGCGTCGCGTGGCGCGCGCGCGCTCGCGCGTGGCTCGACCACCCCGCCGCGGGTGGCGCGCCGTGGGCGGCGGCGCTCGGCGCCTCGGTCGCGACGTGCGTCGGCGTGCTCGCGCTGACGGGCGTCGTGCTGATGACCGTGTACTCGCCGTCGCCCCAGTCCGCCTGGGCCAGCGTCCATTTCGTCCAGTTCGTCCAGGACCGCGGCTGGGTCGTGCGCGGCCTTCACTACTGGGCGGCGCAGGCCCTCTTCGTGCTCGCCGCCCTCCACATCGTCCACGGCGCCCTGACCGCCAGCTACCGCAAGCCCGCCGAGCTCGCGTGGTGGCTCACGCTGCTCGTCCTCGGCCTCGCCGTGGCCGAGGGGATCACCGGCGGCCTTCTCCCCTGGGACCAGCGCGGGTGGTGGGCGCGCGTCGTCGAAGGGAACATCGTGGGTCTCGCCCCGGTCATCGGCGGCTTCGTCGAGCAGATGATGTCGGGCGGGGCCGAGCTCGGGGCGCTCGGGCTCTCTCGCGCGTACACGCTGCACGTCCTCCTGTTGCCGTTCGCCCTGGCTCTCGTGCTCGCCGGCCGGCGTGCGCTGGTGCCGCGGCGGCAGCCCATCGCCGCCGGCGTGCTCGTAGCGGGGCTCGTCGTGTGCACGATCTTCGCGGTCAGCGGCTGGAATCACGGCGCGCCGCTGGAAGGGCCGGCCGACCCGATGAGCGACTACCCGGCGCGCCCGGAGTGGTTTCTGCTGACGCTCTTCGAGCTGCGCAAGTTCTTCCACGGGGCCGGGCAGTTCTGGGGCACGACGCTCGTCCCCGGCGCCGCGGCCGGCTACCTCGTGCTGCTGCCGTGGCTCGACCGGCCGTCGCGCTCGCGGGCGCTGGTGGTCGGGCCGGTGGTGGCGATCTTCGGCGGGGCAGTCGTGCTGGGCGTCATGGCACATCGCCACGACGCCGGCGACGCGAAGTACGCCAAGATGCGCGCGACCGCCGACCGGCAGGCCGCGGACGCCATCCGGCTCGCGAGGGACGGCGTGCCGCCCGCGGGTCCGCTCGAGATGCTGCGGCGCGATCCCGAGGTTCACGGGCGCGATCTGTTCGAGAAGCACTGCGCGAGCTGCCACGTGCTCGGGGACGTGGGCGACGCCAAGAAGGCCACGGCCACCGACCTCGGGGGGTGGACGAGGCCCGAGTGGATCCGCGCGATGATCCACGAGCCGGACGCGCCGGATCTCTTCGGGCGCGGTCCGTACAAGGGCGAGATGCCCAGCGTCGACGTGCGCCCGAAGGACAAGCCCGAGGAGCCGTGGACGCCCGCGATCAAGAGCGAGGCGGAGATGCGCGCGGTCGCGTCGTTCCTCGCGTCGCAGGGCGACGAGCCGGGCGAGCCCCCGACGGCCATCGACCCGGCCGCGCGCGCGCTCGGCGAGAAGATCGTCAGCGAGCGGTGCACGTCGTGCCACCTGTACAAGGGCGACGGCGACGACGAAGGGTCGGTGATCGCCCCGGAGCTGTCGCGGTACGGGTCGCTCGCGTGGACGCGCGCCCAGGTAGCGAACCCGGCGACGCCGCAGACGTACCGCGAGAAGGCGCTCGCCCCGGCGAGGAAGAAGCACATGCCGCGCTTCGACAGGGACCTGTCGGCGGCGGACGTCGAGATCGTGGCGCGGTGGACGCGGGCCCACGCGCGGGGGCTGGCGCTTCCCTAGGAGACCGGTGTCTTTCGGCCGATCCCTTCGCGATGGCGTCGTCGGCCGCGCTCGAAATACGCTGTGTATTCCTCGCGCGGCCTCCTAGCCCTCGCTCGGTCTCGACCGAAATACACCGGTCTCCTGCGCGTGGATCGGCATGGGTCGGTACTCGCAGGCGTGAGGCCCAAGCTCATGCCTCTGTGGGTGGTTGTCTCCGCCGAGTCATTCACCTGATTCAGTCGCGGTCGGAGCCGCCGCCCGCATCGCTCTTCGCTGGAACGCCCAGGACCGAGTGCATGACCCCGATGCACGCGTCCATCACCACCATGAGCCCGCCCGCGTGCGCGCGCCCCGCGGCCTCGTCGTTCGAGATTCCCTCTTGCAGCCACAGCGCCTGCGCGCCGATGGCGACCGCGTCATCGGCGATCGGGGGCGTCGCCTCCGCCCGCCTGAACACGTCGACGATGTCGACCTCCCCGGGAATGTCCTCCAGGGTCGCGTACGCCTTCTGTCCCAGCACCTCGGTCTCGTTCGGGTTCACCGGGACGACGCGGTAGCGCGCTGCCAGCAGCATCTTCATGACGCCGTGCGAGGGTCTCTCCGGACGGGACGAGGCCCCGACCACCGCGATCGAGCGCGCACGGGTGAGCAGGCTCCGTAGCTCCTCGTCGGAAGGATTCTGGTGCGCCATCACGTCCGAGGGTACAGCGCTGGCGTATTCCTAGCGATGTGCGACTTCGAGGTAGCCTCTGTCCGCGCATCGCGCATCGCGCATCGC
>PLYU01000318.1 GCA_003153495.1 Myxococcales bacterium | reverse complement strand
CGCGCCGGCGGACTCACGACGTCAAGGGACGTCACCGAATTGTCGGGAAGAGGAATCGGCCTGGACGTCGTGCGGGCAACCGCATCACGACTGAAGGGAGAGATGACCATCCGAAGCGATCCCGGTCGCGGTGCGACCGTTGAGGTCCAAGTGCCGATTTCCATTGCGTCGCTCCACGGGCTCGTCGTCGAGGCGACCGGCGTGCTGGCTGCGATCCCGCTCGACGCCGTACGGCAGACCCTTCGAGTTCGCGATTCTGAGGTTGCGCGATCCGCAGAGAGCGACTCGATTCTTCACGAGGGCAGGGTCATCCCCTTCTTGCCGCTCGATCGGTTGCTCCGGCGTTCGGGCTCGACCGAACGGAAGCGCAGCGCCTGGTCGGCGGTGGTCGTCGAGGCCGCGGACCGACGCGTGGCGGTCGGAGTTGACAGGCTGCTCGGTACCTCCAACATCGTCATGCGGGCGATTCCGGGCGTGGTCGCACCCGATCCAGTGGTCTCGGGTGCCTCTCTGGATGCCGAGGGCAATCCGCAACTCGTGCTGGACCCAAAAGGCGTGGTGGCCGCCGCAGAGCGCGGTCGCGACGCGGCATCCGAGGACGCCGACTCACGGCGCGCACCCATCCTTGTCATCGACGACTCGCTGACGACCCGAATGCTGGAGCAGAGCATCCTGGAATCCGCGGGCTATGAGGTCGAGCTCGCCGTCTCGGCCGAGGAGGCGCTCACGAAGGCTCGCGACCGTCCGTACAGCCTCTTCATCGTCGACGTCGAGATGCCCGGCATGGACGGCTTTGAGTTCGTGTTTCAGACCCGATCCGACCTCGCGCTGCGCGATATCCCCGCCATCCTCGTCACCTCCCGGAATGCCGTGGAGGACCGACGACGGGGAGAGCAGGTCGGTGCTCGCGCCTACATCGTCAAGGGCGAGTTCGACCAGGGACAGCTTCTGCAAACCATTCGAACTTTGATCGGGTAGCCATGGCGAAGATACGCGTTCTGGTGGTCGAGGATTCCCTGACGGTGCGAAAGCGCATGTTGGAGGTGCTCGCCGTCGATCCGGACATCGAAATCGCTGGCGAAGCTGACGACGGCAAGCGCGGAATCGAGCTGTGCCAGCACCTTCGACCGGACGTCGTCACCCTGGACATGATGCTGCCCGTGATGAGTGGCCTGGCGGCCACGGAATTCATCATGGCCTACTGCCCGACGCCGATTCTCATCGTGTCCGCCTCAACGAACCGGGGGGAGCTCTTCAAGACCTACGAAGCCCTGGCGGCCGGCGCCTTGGACGTGCTCGACAAGCCGCTCGGAAACGAGCTCGACGATGCCTGGGAGCAGAAGCTCGTCTCCACCGTCAAGCTCATCTCGCGCATCAAGGTCATCACGCATCCACGGGCCCGGCTTGGCCCTATGGGACAGCCGCCGGGTGGCCCTGCCTCGACTGAGGCCGCTCCCCGCGGCACACGCCAGGACTCGGGCACTGAAGTCCCCTCGCCTGGACTGCTCGCCGCGTCCGTAGCGCAACGCCCGGCGCTGCAGCGAGAGGGTCGTCTGCGCGCCGTCGCGATCGGCGTGTCCACGGGCGGGCCGGCAGCGCTCATCGAGATCCTGCGCGGGTTGCCCCACGGTTTCCCGCTCCCCATTCTGCTGGTCATCCATATCGGGAAGCTCTTCGCCCCCGCGTTCGCCGACTGGCTCGATGGGCAGAGCCCCGTGCGTGTTGCCTATGCGGCCGATGGCGATCCCCTCCCCGCTCTCGGAGAGGGAAGAGTGCTGATGGCTTCCCCCGACAGCCACCTCGTGCTCCGCCAGGGGAAGCTCCGGCTCACTCGAGATCCAGAACGACACTCCTGCCGACCGTCGGTCGATATTCTCTTCGATTCCCTGGCGAAGGAACTCGGTGCGGACTGCGCGGCCTGCCTCCTCACGGGAATGGGCAAGGATGGTGCCGAGGGACTCTTGGCCATACGGCGTGCTGGTGGAAAGACGATCGCCCAGGACGAAGCGACGTCGGTGGTGTTCGGCATGCCGAGGGAAGCGATCCTTCTCGGGGCTGCCGAACAGGTCCTTCCTCTGGAGAAGATTGCGCCCGCGCTGGGCGCGCTGGCCCGCGGCGCGGATACATGGAGGCGACTGTGAAGCAACGGTGCCTCGTCGTGGACGACAGCCTGACAGTGCGAATGGACATCGGCGAAGCTCTGCAGTCCGCCGGATTCGACACCGTTCTGTGCGCCGACCTTCGAAGCGCGCGAGAGGCGCTCGCCCGTGAAGGTTCTGTCCTTGTCGTCCTCGATATCCTGCTGCCAGACGGGGATGGGCTCGATTTTCTCACAGAGCTGAGGAGTTCGTCGGCGACCGCCCGAATCCCGGTGCTGCTGCTTTCCACCGAGGCCGAGGTCAAGAGCCGCGTGCGAGGGATGGGCGCCGGCGCCGACGAGTACATCGGCAAACCCTACGACCTCGGACAGGTCGTCGCGCGGGCGAAGGCGCTCACGCAACGGGACACGAGTGGGGGCGTTGCATCGGGTCGCCGCGTGCTGGTGATCGACGACAGCGTCACCTTCCGCAACGAGCTCAAGCAATCGCTCGAAGGCGCCGGGTACCACGTTCGGCAAGCCGCCACCGGGGAGGAGGGCCTGGCGTTGGCTGCCGCGGACCGGCCTGACGCGGTCGTGGTGGACGGCATACTCCCAGGTATCGACGGAGCCACCGTCGTCCGCCGTCTCAAGTCAGACACGGCATTGCGAGGCACACCGTGTCTGCTTTTGACAGCCGCCGAGGGTACCCACGACGAACTGCGCGCGCTCGAGGCGGGTGCGGACGCCTATGTGCGCAAGAGCGAGGACCTCGGCGTCATCCTGGTTCGCCTCGCCGCGCTGCTGCGTGGCGCGACGGCTACTGGGGGCGAGACGAGCCCGAGCCTCCTCGGCCCCAAGCGCCTGCTCGCCGTCGACGACAGCATGACCTACCTTCAGGAGCTCGGGAGTCAGCTTCGCCAGGAAGGTTACGATGTGGTCCTGGCGACGTCCGGAGAGGAGGCCCTGGAGCTTCTCGCCGCCCAGCCCGTGGATTGCATTCTCCTCGACCTCATCATGCCGGGATTGTCCGGTCAGGACACGTGTCGTCGCATCAAACAGTCACCGGAATGGCGCGACATTCCGCTCGTCATGCTTACGGCGCGTGACGATCGCGATGCGATGATTGAAGGCATCAATTCTGGTGCCGACGACTACATCGCCAAGTCCGCGGACTTTGACGTCCTCAAGGCCCGTCTGCGTGCTCAGCTACGGCGCAAGCACTTCGAGGATGAGAACCGACGCATCCGCGAGCAGCTCGTTCGCAGAGAGACCGAGGCCCGCTTTCAGCGGCTCATTCACTCGAACATCATCGGTGTCATCCTCGGTGATCTCCGTGGGCATTTCAGCGATGCCAACGACGCGTTCCTCGCAATGCTCGGCTATTCACGGGCAGAGCTGGAAGCGGGCGCGTTGAGGTCGGATGTGCTCACACCCGCCGAATGGCGCGAACGCGATGAGACTGCTGTCGAGCAGCTCAAGAAGACAGGCAGTGCCACTCCGTTCGAGAAGGAACTCTTCCGAAAGGATGGCAGCCGCCTGCCGATCGTGCTCGGGCTCGTTCTCCTCGAGGGAGCCGACAAGACCGTCGGCTTCGTGCTCGATCGAACGGAGCAGAAGGTCGCCGAGCAGAAGATCAACAAATACGCCGTCGCCCTCGAGGGAGCAAACCGAGAGCTCGAAAGCTTCAGCTACTCGGTCGCGCACGACTTGCGAGCGCCTCTGCGAAGTATTGACGGATTCAGCCAGGCGCTCCTCGAGGACTGCAACGACCAGCTCGACGACCAGGGACGAAAGTATCTTCGCTTCATCCGCGAATCGGCGCAGCACATGGCGGAGCTCATCGATGATCTGCTTACGCTCTCCCGCGTGACGAGAAGCGAGCTCCATCGCGAGCCAGTGGACTTGAGTGCCCTTGCTCTGGCGGCGATGACGCGGCTCCAGCGCGCGCAGCCGGGTCGCAAGGTGGCCATGGTCATCCGGGAGGGGCTCGGCGCCGAGGGGGATCCACGGCTGCTTGCGGTGGTGTTCGACAACCTGTTCGGAAACGCGTGGAAGTTCACTTCAAAGTGCGAGGGGGGGCGCATCGAATTCGGCGCCAGCTCGAACGACGGTCATCCCGCCTATTTCGTCCGCGATAACGGGGCCGGGTTTGACATGGCTTTCGCGAGCAAGCTCTTCGGCGTCTTTCAGCGTCTCCACACGGCCGCAGAGTTCGAGGGAACCGGAGTGGGGCTTGCCACAGTGCAACGTATCGTCCATCGACACGGGGGTCGTGTTTGGGCGGAGGGGGAAATCAATCGTGGAGCAACCTTCTACTTCACCCTGGAAGACGCCAAGGAGCGACTAAAATGAGCGACCGAGTCATCCTGCTGGTCGAGGACAATCCGAAGGACGAGGAGCTGACGCTCCGCGCCCTCAAAAAGGGCAAGGTCATCAATCCAGTCGTCGTCGCGCGCGATGGCGTGGAGGCGCTTGACTACCTCTTCGCTCGAGGCGACCACGAAAAACGGGCTCCGGCGGCGATGCCGCAGGTCATCCTTCTCGACCTGAAGCTTCCGAGGGTCGATGGCCTCGAGGTGCTCAAGACGATGCGCGCTGACGAGCGGACGAAGCTTCTCCCCGTCGTCGTTCTCACCTCCTCGAACGAGGAACAGGACCTCATCAACAGCTACAGCCTCGGAGCAAATAGTTACGTCAGAAAGCCGGTCGACTTCGCGCAGTTCGTCGAAGCCGCGCGGCAACTGGGTCTGTACTGGCTCGTCCTGAACGAGACGGCGCCGCTTGCCGGGAGGCGGTAGGTCATGGGCCAGCCACTGCTCGCACTGCTTGTGGAAGACAACGAGCACGATGCGCAGCTCGTGCTGCGCGAGCTGAAGCTCGGAGATTTCGACGTCACATTCGAGCGGGTGGACACGCCGGAAGCGATGGCCGCCGCGCTGGCCAAGCAGCCCTGGGACCTCGTCATCTCAGACTTCTCCATGCCCCGCTTCACCGCGCCGTTGGCGCTCGCGCTCGTGAAGGAGCGAAAGCTCGATCTGCCGTTCATCATCGTTTCGGGTACGGTGGGCGAAGACGCCGCCGTCGAGGCGCTTCGTGCCGGCGCGCACGATTTCATGCCCAAAGGCAAGCTCGCACGCCTGGTGCCGGCAATTAGACGCGAGCTGCGAGATGCTGCGCTCCGCGCCGAGCGATTGAAGATGGAGGAACAGCTACGCATCTCCGAGGAGCAATTTCGCCAGGCGCAGAAGATGGAGGCCGTTGGGCGTCTCGCAGGGGGGATTGCTCACGACTTCAACAACCTCCTCTCGATCATCTTGAGCTACGCGGAGATGAGCTGTGCCGACCTCAAGCCAGACGAGCCCATGCGTGCGGACATGGAAGAGATCAAGACGGCAGGTCGGCGCGCCGCGAACCTGACCAAGCAACTGCTCGCGTTCAGCCGGCAGCAGGTGCTCGACGCGCGGGTCCTGGATCTCAACCAGAGCGTCGCCGGCATGGAGACGATGCTCCGGCGGCTGCTCGGCGCAGACATCGAGCTGACGATGCTCCCCGCGAGCGGTCTCTGGAACATCAAGGCCGACGCGGGCCACATCGAACAGATCGTGATGAACCTCTGCGTCAACGCGCGCGATGCCATGCCGGTGGGCGGCAAGCTCACCATCGAGACCGCCAACGTCGAGCTCGATGACGACTACGCCCGAGCGCACCACGACGTCTCGGCCGGCTCGTACGTCATGCTTGCCGTGGCCGACACTGGGGTCGGCATGACCAAGGAGACGCAGGCGCGCATCTTCGAGCCGTTCTTCACCACGAAGGAGGAGGGCAAGGGGACCGGTCTCGGGCTCGCGACGGTCTTCGGCATCATGAAGCAAGCCGGGGGGTACATTTGGGTCTACAGCCAACCGGGCAAAGGCACGACATTCAAGGTGTACTTCCCGCGCGTGAGCGGCGCCGCCGAGATTCGCAACTCGGAGCGCCCCGGCTCGGAGTCCGATCGCGGCACCGAAACGATCTTGCTCGTCGAGGACGACGATCAGCTCCGCGTCGTCGCCCGAAGCATCCTTCGACGCAACGGCTACGTCGTGCTGGAGGCTCCGAACGGCGGCGAGGCTCTGCTCATCTGCGAGCAGCACGAGTCGAAGATCCACCTGCTGCTGACCGACGTGGTCCTCCCGCGGATGAGCGGCCGGCAGCTCGCCGAGCGCGTCGCCGCGCAACGACCCGAGACGAAGGTGCTCTTCATGTCCGGCTACACCGACGACGCGATCTTGCAGCACGGTGTCCTTGACTCTGGAGTCGCGTATCTCCAGAAGCCGCTTACGCCCACTTCGCTGACGCGAAAAGTTCGAGAAGTGCTTCGCGGAGGTGGGAACGAGCGTTGAAGACGGCCGCGTTTCGATCTCGGTGAATCACCGAGAAAACGACGTGATGTTAGCGAAGTGTATCGGAAACTCGAAGGATCGAAACGCCGCCGTTCTTGACGCTCGCTCCCAAACTGGGAGAGGATGGCCAAGCTGCTGGAGGCGGTGGCGACGGGGGATCGCCCGCGTCGGCGAGTGGCGCGAGCACGACGCTGACGCTCACACCGGATGGGGCCGGGCATTACTTCGGATTCACGACGCTGGCGCTGTCGGGCGTGCAGCTGTCGGCGCGCCTACAGGCCGTCCTCGGCGACATCGCTACGTGCGAGCTGGTGACCGCGACGTTGGACGGAGGTCCGATGAGCGTGCAGGTGACGGATACTGGGGCGTGCGTGCCGTGATCCAGCAGGCGCCAGGTGGCCCCGGACACAATGGTCCAACTTCCATGCTTGTCGGCGAATCCTTCGGCTTGTTCTTCGACCCCTTCGGATGGGGAAGCAGCGGCCCGCGTCGAGAACGAAAACGGCGCTCGGCAGTTCGGCCGAGGTTCGGGCCAAGTTGAGAACAGGCCCAAAAGTCGCGCTAAATCAGTGGGAGAGGGGCGGGATTCGAAAGCGCCGAATTCGTGGAATTCACGGGGTTTCGCGACGACTGGCGTACGAAGGATCCTCCGCGAGTTGACGTAAGTGCGCGTGAGGTGGTCGCGTTTGGGCCAATGAAAACGGGCGACTTTGTCGGCGTCGAGGGCGCCATCGCGATGGCGATCGCGCAGGCATCAGCGGTCGGCCGATGGGACGTCGTCGCGCAGCTCGCGCGCGAGCTCGAGGCGCGGCGTTTGAGCGCAGCGGGGGTGCGCTCGCTGCTGGACGAGCGCGGTCGCCGCCCGGGGCAGGAGTGAGAGCGCGCCGACGATCGCCAAAGCCGGCAGACCGGAGTCGATACACGGCGGGCTCTCACCGGGTAGGAGCAAGCCTTGAAAACGGGCGTTTCGATCTCGCTAAACTCCGGGAAAACGAAGTGATCGTCGAGGTACTCCGCGATGAGACATGACTGGCGTAACCCGCGTTGCGATAGGATTCGACGATATGCCGACCCTGCGATCTCAGCTCGACGCCCTCGCCAGTTCGTTCGCCGTTTCCGTCCTGGACGCGATCAAAGGCGCCTCACTCCAGGACCTGCTCGCCGACTCGGGCGGCACTCCACGGCGCGGGCCAGGTCGTCCTCCCTCGCGAAGCACTCCGAAGTCAGCTCGGGTACGCAAGCCAGGTCGCCTTCCCCGGCGCTCTCCCCAGGACATCGCCAAGGCGCTCGACCAGGTGGTCGCGCTCGTGAAGTCGAAGAAGACCGGCCTACGCGCCGAGCAGATCCGCGCCGCGCTCAAGATGCAGAGCAAGGAAATGCCCCGGGTGCTGAAGGAGGGCTTGGCGATGAAGAAGCTGAAGGCGAAGGGGCAGAAGAGGGCGACGACGTACACGGCCGTGTAGCCTGGAGTCATAACGAGCTGCGATATCGCATGCGCATCAAGCCAAGGCTGCACGACGGAGATCGCCGGTGAAAAAGTGCATGGTCCTGACGGCGCTCCTGCTCGTCATGTGCGGGGGCCAGGCGGCGACGAGGAGCCTGAGCCCGCAAGTGCTGATGGTGAAGCTGTCGCCGGACGAAGCAAAGCAGCTGTGCGATTGGCTGGCTGGACTCTATGGCGGCTATGGAAAGGCCGTCGCCTGCGATGGCGGCTCCGAGGGCGACGGGCCGACAGACCAGGCCAGTTGCGTCTCCGGATACATGCAGGCCGAGGCGAAGTACCCGACCTGCCCGGTCACGGTGGGCCAGTTCCAGGCGTGCCAGCAGTGGCGGATGCAGAACATGTGCGTCGCGTATCCGCCCCCAAGCAGCCCGCCGGACGGATGCGCCATCATCTCCAGTTCTCTGTGCTCAACGGGTTGACGCGGGTTGACGCGGCGGCGCTGGCGCCGGCGGCCGATTCGATGCGTGCGCGCACGAGCGGCGGCACGTAGATGGAGGTCACGTCGAACGTCGACAGGGCTCCTGCCAGCACCGAGATCTGGTCTGGGATCGGAAGCGATGCGTCAATCAGGATAAGTGGCCGCCCCCTGACCCGGCACAGCCCGCCTCGTGCCCCGAGCCGTTCGTCTCCGAAGGGCTCGACGCGCAGAGCGATACCGAGACGCGCTGCTACGGTCTCCAGCTCGGACAGCAGGCGCGTCGGCGTCACGGTCAAAGGTTACCATCGACGCGCGCGGGAGCCGCGGGACCGCGGTGAGATGTCCCCGGGCGAGCTCGAGGGCGCGCGCCGCGTCACGCCTCATCGGCGTTCGCAGTACAATCCCGGCGAGCGGATGAAGGCGGCCGGAAGAAAGAGCCGGTACTGGGGCGTGTGGTGGGACGACGGGCGCGGCCGCTGGGCGGCGGGCGCCTACGAGGTAGAGCCACGCAGACGAACGGTGCGCATCGCGCATTTCCAGAGCGAGACGGAGGCGGCCGTTGCTCATGATCGCGTCGCGCTTCACAGTCACGGGACGGCAGCTCCGCGGAACTTTCCGCGTCGGTCCTTGGCGCCGGCGTCCATCGAGGACATCCGGCGCGAGCAGCGCTGTCTGACGAAGAGCGAGAGGACCAGTCGATGGCTGGGCGTGTATCTCCTTCGCGGGGGACAACCAAGCCGGGCATGGGCCGCCACGATCCATCTGCCCTCGGGGCCCGATCTTTCGCTTGGAAACTGGTCCACCGAACGGCAAGCGGCGGTTGCCTACGACAGGGCCGCACGGCACTACGTCGGTGCCCGCGCCGAGGTGAACTTCCCGAAGCTCCGCACCCGGTGCCCGCCCGCCGATGCTGGAGTCCTTCGAGCCGAAGCCGAGCGAGAGAGGAAGACCGCCACGAGCAGTCGCTTCCGCGGCGTCATCTGGGTGAGGAGTCTCGACCGGTGGCGCGCGCGGATCACGTTCGACGGTACGTTGCACCACCTCGGCCTCTACTCCGACGAGCGCGAGGCGGGTCGGGCCTACGACAAGACCGCACGAGAAGTTTTCGGCGACAAAGCGAAGCTCAACTTCCGTCGTTGACGTCCGAGCCGGGAGTGACGAGGCGTCGTCACCGTCCGAGGGTGGCCGGCCGCGCGTTGCCGCACTGACCCACGCGCCTCAGCGTGGGAAGCCACACAGGGCGTAGATGTCGCTGGTGCACGCGGGGCAGCTCGGATAGGGCACCACGCGCGTCGTGGGCCCGAAACAGACGCACGACGCTTCGGGACACGAGCAGACCGCCTGGTAGTGAGTGCTGCCGCACGTGTCGACCAAGTTGGCGGAGCATGAGCCGCCGCCATCCGGGCCACCGCCTCCGCTACTGCCACCGCCGATACCGCCGACGCACGCCCCCGATGCACCCTGGCCGAACAGCGGGCCGGGTGCACCGCCCGCTTCCGGCACCGACGAGGCGGGCGTGGACGCGCCATCCGTAGATGCGCCCGACCGCGATGCGCCAGGGGACGCAGGACCACCCGCTGCGGATGAGCCCTCGGGCGCAGCCGGGGCGGGCGCATCCTCAGCCGGCGATGCGTCGCGAGCCGGAGCCGCGGTCGGTCCCGCGTCGGTCGCGTCCTGGGCCGTCACTCCGCCGCACCCCAATGCCGCGATGGCCATCGCCGCGAGGACACGGAGCAGCTCGCTGGTCGAATTCATCGGCATCCGAGAGTCTCTCATGAGCGGCTGCACAGCCATCAGTGCGGGAACCCGCAAAGGGCAAACACGTCGTTCGCGGTGATCCCGGTCCCCCACGGCGGCGGGCCCATCACGGTGGGGCAGTTGGGGCACCCGGTGAAATTGACGACGCTGGAGGTCGAGGGACCGACGCAGCCGCATGTGCCGTACGGACACGCGCAGGTCGCGTAGTACGTCGTGCTCCCGCAGGTCTGCGAGATCGTGACGCTGCACTCCGCGGATCCGAACATGCCGGGACCGCCCATCTCACAGCAACCAGTGGACGGGTTGCAGGTGACGGGGGGACCAAGCGCGGGTGGAGTGATCGGCCCCCCGCCGCTGTACGGCGCCGGCGGGCCAGAAGAAGGCACCGACGTGGGTGGAGGCGGAGGCGGCGCCGGGGCCGCGTCACCGGGCGGCGATCCAAGGCCGCTCGATGGTTGCCCCGTCGGAGCCTCGGCGTCGCTCGATGGCGTGACCGGGAACGGGGTTCCACTCGACGACGAGGCGCCGTTCGCCGAAGCATCTGGCAACGGCCCCGCGCTCCCCGACGAGGCGCCCTTCGAGTCGCCGCCTGAGGACGATCCCGTCGGTGAACCGCCGTCGCCTTCTGCCGCCACCGCACCTCCGCACGACGCGGCGCCGCGCGCTAAGAGCACGATCAGCAACGCCACCGAGCGGGTGTGCCGACGAGTCCCTGGTCCAGCAGCAGTCAACGTGTGCTTCACTCCCTAGACAACCATGGCCGCGCTGGAGCGAATCCGTCGACCCCTATCGTAGTTGAGGCTTGGCGTCCGTCATGAAGATCGACGACTCTCTCCGCTGGAGAAGCTCGTCGAACTCGAGCCCACCGAGCTCGATACGATGGGCGCCATCTGCCTACTCGTCAGCATCTGCCGACAAGACCGGCGAATATCCCGGCATTGTCGGCCAGGCGACAGCGGAGGACATCGAAGCGACGAGGTTGTACGGGGGAACGTGTTCGGACCTCCGACCCCTACCGTGTCAAGTTGCGACAGAGGCGTTTCATGGTGTTTCTCCTCGTGACGAAGTAAAGGAATTCGCGGCGTTGGCGTTACCCGGACGATCCATCCGTTACGCTGCGACACCCAAAAGTGGTACTCAAAGTGGTACTCAGCCGATCTTGAGTACCACTCGCTGAAGAAGCGGGGACGGTTGGGTAAGCGCGCCGAACACCGCGGCGGAGCGCCGACCAAGTGGCAGTCTCCTGGAGCGTTTTCACGTCTCCCGCTCGCTCGTCG
>PLYU01000188.1 GCA_003153495.1 Myxococcales bacterium | reverse complement strand
GACCGCCGCCCCGGCCGGACCGAAGACGCCGGTCGCCGTGGCCGCCGCCGCGCCCAGGCCTGCGGCGCCCGCGCCCGCCGCGACCGGCCGCTCTCTGGACCTGCACTCGCTGACACAGAACGGCACCGTGACGCCCGGCGCGGAGGATCCCGGCAGCGAGGGACCGAAGGCCCCCGGCCAGTGCTACTCCGAGGGCCAGGTCCAGCAAGTCATCGGGATGCACCAGGTCGCCATCCGGCGCGCCTGCTGGGAGCGCGCCGGCTCGACCAGGCTCACCCTCAACGTCGGCGTCGCGATGACCCTCGCCGCGGACGGCAGCGTCCAGAGCGTCGCCGCGTCGAGCGACGACCCCGCCGTCGGCAAGTGCATCGAGAGCGAGGTGCACGGCTGGCACTTCCCCGCGATGGGCTGCACCCAGAAGACGGCCTTCTCGTTCAAGTTCGTTCGCCAGTAGTCCCGCCCGGCGGCGGGATGCTGTATCGTGACGCCCCCGAAGCAGCAGAAGCGCCCCCCGGCGGGGGCCCCCGAGGAGGCTTTTCCAATGAACGAGAAACGAACGGTCCAGGCCTGGTCGTTGGTCGCGCTAGGCGCTGCCGCGATGATCCCGATGGGCGTGGGCTGCGGAGGGAGCAGCACCCCGCCGCCGAGCACTGCGGCGAACGGCGCCGCCTACCCTGCCGCGGGACAGGCTCCTCCCGGCTATCCGGGCGCTCCCCCCGGCTACCCGGCGCAGCAGCAGGCCTACCCGCAGGCGCAGGCTGGTTACCCGCAGCAAGGCTATCCTCAGCAGCAGCCGCAGGGTTACCCGCAGGCCTCGACGCCCGCCCCCGGCGCGCAGCCCGCGCCAGGAACCGCCCAGGCGCCTGCCGGTCCGCTGGCCCCCACGGACCCGAACAGCCTGCAAGGGATTCTCCAGGGCATCCAGGGAGCCATCCAGGGCACGTTCGCCACGCCCGGTGCCCTGCCCGCCGATCTGACCGAGGCCGGTCTGAGGGCGCAGGCCCTTCGCCTTGCGCCGGGGATGCAGCCGGAGGGAGACCTCCTCAAGCAGACCCTGACCGAGGGCCAGCACGTCGTCGTCATGATCACGATGCAGGCCGGCAAGTGCTACACGATCCTCGGCTTCTCGCCCCCCGGGGCCGTCAGAGACTTCGACGTCAACATGCTCGCGCCGCCGCTCTACATGACCCTGGCCGGCCAGTCCCTGACCCACAACAACACCCCCGCCATCGGCGCGGCGCCGAGCCCGATGTGCCCCGTCATCGCGTTCCCGCTCCAGTACAAGCTCGACGTGTTCGCGCAGGCCGGCTCCGGCCCCGTCGCCATGCAGGTCTACTCGAAGAGCAAGTGAGCAACGCCGCCGGGGCTCCGGCCGATGTGAGGGCGTGCCCGAGCTCGTCCACCTGACCCCGACCGACGCGGCTTACCCTGCCCGCCTGCGGGCGCTCGACCCCCCGCCCTCCACCGTCGCGGTCCAGGGCGGGCCGCTCGAGGCGTCGCGCGCGATCGCCGTGGTCGGATCGCGCGCGGCGTCGCCGGGCGCGGCCGTCTTCGCGCACGAGCTGGCCGCCACGCTGGCAGACGCGGGGGCCGTCATCGTCTCCGGCGGGGCCGAGGGCATCGACGCGGCCGCGCACCAGGGAGCACTCGAGGCGAAGGGCCGCACCTGGGCCGTCGCCGGGACGGGGCACGGGCGCTGCTTTCCGGACGCCCACGCCACCCTCTTCGAGACGATCGCCCGCGGCCCGGGCGCGATGGTGTGGCCGTTCCCGGACGGCTACCACGGTCGCTCCGGGTTCCTCGCCCGCAACCGGGTGCTGGTCGCGCTCGCCGACGCCGTGGTGGTCGTCCAGGCGGGGCTCCCTTCCGGCGCCCTTCACGCCGCCTCGTGGGCTCGCAAGCTGAACCGGCCTCTGTGGGTGGTGCCCGCCGCACCCTGGCTCGATGAGTTCGCCGGGTCGCGTCAGCTCCTGGCCACCGGGGCGCGGATGCTGCTCGCCCCGGAGCAGCTCGCGAGGGCGCTCCTGCTGACCGTGCCCGCGGTCGCCCGGACGCCGCAGGCACACGTGCCGGGGCGGGTTCTTTCCGGCAGTGAATCCGCAGTGCTGGAGGCCACCTCGAGCGTGGCCTGTCATGCCGACGAAATCGCAGCTCGAGCGCGGCTCACGGCCCAGGCCGCCGCGGTCACGCTCTTGACGCTTGCACTAGAGGACGTAGTAGTAGAGGGCCCACCCGGGTTCTTCCGCCGAACAAATGCATCACAAACAATGAAGATCTCAGGATAATCGGACGGAGAAGCCGCTGATGGGAAAGACGCTCGTCGTCGTCGAGTCGCCTGCGAAGGCGAAGACGATCAAGAAGTACCTGGGCTCCAAGTTCGAGGTCCTGGCATCGAAGGGGCACATCAAGGACCTGCCCAAGAAGATGGGCATCGACATCGAAAAGGGCTTCAAGGAGACGTACGAGGTCGTACCGGGCAAGGAGAAAGTCGTTCAGGAGCTGAAGGACGCCGCGAAGAACGCCGACGAGATCCTGCTGGCGACCGACCCCGACCGCGAGGGCGAGGCCATCGCCTGGCACATCATGGAGGAGCTCAAGAGCGCCAAGAAGTCGACCAAGCGCGTCGAGTTCCACGAGATCACCAAGAAGGGAGTCGAGTACGGCGTCGCCCATCCCCGCGAGCTCGACAAGAACCTGTACGACGCGCAGCGCGCGCGGCGCGTGCTCGACCGCATCGTCGGCTACGACGTGTCCGCCCTGGTCTGGAGCAAGCTCGCCTTCGGGCTGAGCGCCGGTAGGGTCCAGAGCGTCGCTCTCCGCCTCATCGTCGACCGCGAGCGCGAGATCGAGGCGTTCGTCCCGGTCGAGTACTGGAACTGCGGCGCGGCGCTCTCGCCCGCCAGCGGCGCCGAGCACCCTTTCATGGGACGGCTCACCTCGCGCGACGGGGAGAAGCTAGCCGTCAAGAACGGCGACGAGGCCGCTCGCGTCCGACGCGACCTCGACGGCGCCCGGTACACGGTCGCCAAGGTCACGAAAAGCGAGCGCAAGCGCAACCCCCCCACGCCCTACACCACCAGCAAGCTGCAGCAGGACGCAGTGAACCGCCTCGGGTTCGGAGCCAAGCGCACCATGCAGGTCGCCCAGGGGCTCTACGAGGGCATCGACCTCGGCACCGACGGCGGACCGGTGGGCCTCATCACGTACATGCGTACCGACTCGACGCGGCTGTCGCCGGACTTCGTCGCCGCGACGCGCGAGCACATTGCCGCCCGCTACGGCAAGGAGTGGGTCCCCGCGCAGCCCAACGTCTTCAAGTCGAAGAAGAGCGCCCAGGACGCCCACGAGGCCATCCGGCCGACGTCGCTCGAGCTCACGCCCGACAGCGTGCGCCGCCACCTGAAGGAGGAGCAATACAAGCTCTACAAGCTCATCTGGGAACGCTTCCTCGCGTGCCAGATGACTCCGGCGGTCTACGACCAGACCAGCGTGGACATCGAGGCGAAGACCGCCGGCGGAACGTACGGCCTGCGCGCGAGCGGGCGCATCCTCAAGTTCAGCGGCTGGCTCGAGGCGTACGGCAAGGGAGAGCCGACGCGTGGAGGCCTGGCCGGCGAGGCCGAGACCGACGACGACAAGAGCCGCGCCGACGGTCAGGGCGGCCCCTCCCGGCAAGACGAGGCGAAGGACCTGCTCGCGGAGGACGCCGAGGCCACCCTGCCCGAGCTGTCCGAGGGGCAGGTGCTCGAGCTCGTGGTGCCGCCCGGGATCGTGACCGACCAGAAGTTCACCCAGCCGCCGCCGAGGTACACCGAGGCCTCGCTCGTGCGCGAGCTCGAGGAGCGCGGCATCGGCCGGCCGAGCACCTACGCCGAGATCATCAGCAAGGTCCAGGCGCGCGACTACGTCGAGAAGATGGACGGCACCCGCTTCCGCCCGACGACGCTCGGCAAGTTCGTCGTCGACGGGCTCGTGAAGAGCGAGCTCGATTTCATGGACCCGGCATTCACCTCGAAGATGGAGGAGGAGCTCGACGAGGTCGAGGCCGGGAAGGAGGAGCGCGTCGACCTGCTCGGCCGCTTCTACAAGCGCTTCCGGTCGCAGCTCGACAAGAGCAAGAAGCTCTCGCGGTGGAGCCCGCCGTCCGAGCCCACCGAGGAGAAGTGCAGCGTCTGCGACTCGATGATGGTCAAGAAGTGGGGCAAGAAGGGCTGGTTCTTGAGCTGCGAGAAGTACCCGAAGTGCAAGAACGCGCGCGACCTCGACGCCGACGGCAACGCCGCGCAGCCGCGAGAGACGGGCATCTCGTGCGACAAGTGCGGCAAGCCCATGGTCATCAAGAAGAGCCGCTTCGGAGAGTTCCTGTCGTGCACCGGGTACCCCGAGTGCAAGAACGGCAAGCCCATCCCGCTGGGGGTCAAGTGCCCCAAGTGCGGGGGCGACATCGTGGAGATCCGCCCGAAGAAGCGCGGGGGGCGACCGTTCTACGGCTGCTCGAACTACGCCAACGAGAAGATCAAGTGTGACTTCAAGCTGTGGCAGAAGCCCATGGCCGAGGCGTGTCCGGACTGCGGCGCTGCGTTCCTGGTGATGGGCGGGACGCGCACGAAGCCGATGATCGCGTGCGCGAACAAGGAGTGCGGGTACAAGCGGCCGGTGGGGGAAGCGGCGTCGACGGCCGCGATCGCGGGTGGTGGGGAGCCGGCGCCGCCGCCGGTGGCGGCGCTCTAGCCCTACTTTCGCAAAGAGGCGCCGAGTCTACGCACGAAAGGCCGTAATTTAGGGAGCGCCACGACGTCGCGCGCCTAGCGGAAAGAAGCCACCCTGGGCCTCGCAGCCCCCCAACCCGGCCTTCCCCCCGCCGGAGCGGG
>PLYU01000215.1 GCA_003153495.1 Myxococcales bacterium | reverse complement strand
GCGAGCCGTGGGCTCGGGCGAGCAGAGCCAACTGGACGACGGCGTGAAGAAGCAAGACGACGTCCTCGAAGTGTTTCTTGGTGAGAAGGGTCGACAGCGCGGCCGATCGCCACGGCGCGGTCGGGCTGCCCTGCGAGCGCAGCGAGCGCAGGGCGCCGCACGCGGCGCACCACGTCGCGGCCGCCGCACCGGCGGCGGGATCGCCGGTGAGGTGGACGTGGCTGTCCTCGGGATGCGCGCACGTCACGAGGGCCGCCGCGAGGGTGGCAAGCGAGCGGGGAGCGGCCGGCTCGTCTGCGAGAGAGCGGAACGCGAGTGTCTTCATCATGATTTCCTCGGCTTTCGGTTCTTGGGGATGGGGCTATGGCGAGGGTCCGCGCCGCTCCCCTGCCGGGGAGCGGAACGTCGAATGGGCTGCTGGGCCGGAGCGCAGGCCGCGGGGACAGCGATGCGGCCGAGGGCGCGTCCCTCGGCGACGAGCTGCTCAAGCTGCGCGCCGACGCGCCCGAGAAACGCGTCCAGCGTCTGCGTCCGCTCGGTGATGGCGCGCATGGCCGCCTCCCACATGGCGGTCATGTCGGGCGTCGTCGCGACCTCGGGCAGGCTCCGGACGAGAGCGCGGCCCGTCTCGGTCGAGACGATGGTCCGTTTGACCCGCTCGACGTAGCCGCGCTCGAAGAGCGTCTCGATGATCGCCGCACGCGTCGCGGGGGTGCCGATGCCGTCAGCCTCGGTGAGGATCTTCTTGACCTGAGGGTTGCGCACGAACTTGCCGACGCCGCACATCGCGGCGATGAGCGACGCGTCGGCAAAGGGCTTGGGCGGCTGGGTGCGCTTGTCGGCGATGGTGAGGTCGAGCGCGGAGGCTCGGTCGCCGACCTGGACCGACGAGATGCGAACCGCGGTCTCCTTCGGGGCCGCCTCCTCGCCGTCGCCTGGCTCGTCGCCGGCCGCGTCGTCCGAGAGCGCCTTCCAGCCGGCGGATAGCACCTGTCGACCGGTGGCCGTGAAGCGTTCTCCTGCGAGCTCGAGCTCGACCTGGGTCTCAAGAAATTCGTGCGGCGCGTAGAACTGGGCGAGGTACCGCCGGCAGACGAGGTCGTAGACGGCGCGCTCGCGGTCGTTGAGCGGCGCGGGCGCTGCGGCCGCGCTCGGCGTCGGGCTGATGGCGTGGTGGGCGGTGACCTTCTTGTCGTTCCAAGCCTTGGAGCGCAGCGTGAGATCGGCCTTCCGGGCGGCAGCGGCAAGGGCGGGCGCCTGCCGTGCGATGGCCGCGAGGACATCCTTGGCTTGCGCGTGGTGGCCCTCGGGCAAGTAGGCGCAGTCCGAGCGCGGGTAGGTCAGGAGGCGATGGGTTTCGTAGAGGCTCTGGCAGGCATCGAGCACGCCCTGGGCGCTCAGCCCGAGGCGCCGGCCCGCGTCCATCTGCAGTCCGGCGAGCGCGTACGGCAAAGGCGGCGCTTCGCTCTTCTTGTCTTCGCTCCGCGCGGTGACGCGCCCCTCTTGCCCAAGCACGCGGCGGCGCACGTCTTCGGCGACCGCGCGCGCGAGCAGGCGCCCGTCCGGATCGAGGTCCGCGCTCGGCCCCGGGGCCCAAACGGCCCGCAGCGTCTCGCCTCCTCCCGCCCGAATCTCCGCCGTCAGGACGTAGTACGCGGCGGGCCGGAACTCGGCGATCTCGCGATCGCGCGCCACGATGAGCCCGAGAAGCGGCGTCTGCACGCGCCCCACGGAGAGCACGCCCTCGTAACCGGCTGCGCGACCGAGCAGCGTATAGAGGCGCGTCATGTTCAGGCCGTAGAGCCAGTCGGCACGCTGGCGGGCGAGCGCCGATTGGTAGAGGGGCCGGTACTTGCCGTTGGGCTCGAGCGCGCGGAGCTGGCGGCGCACGGCCTCGGGACGCAGATCGCTGATCAGGAGCCGATCGACCGGCCCCTCGTAGCCGAGAAAGTGCAGCACCTCGTCGACGAGGAGCTGTCCTTCCCGGTCGGGGTCGCCCGCGTGAACGACACGCTCGGCCCTCTTGAGGAGGCGCGCAATCGATTGGAGGAGATCGGGCGAAGAGACTTCGAGCTTCCAGTCTCTCGGCGTGATGGGGAGATGTTCGAGGCGCCAGGTCTTGTACTGCCCCGCGTACGCTTCGGGCGGCGCGGTTTTCAGGATGTGTCCGGCGCACCAGGCCACGACGTCGCTCCCACCGCATTCGATGTGCAGGCGGGCGCGCTTCTGAGGCGCGGGCAGCGCGTCGGCGATGGCGCGGGCGAGACTCGGCTTTTCGGCAATGAAGAGGCGCATGGGGGCGAGCGGGTCCCTTCGCGGCTCGCCGAAGACGGCGGCCGGGGGCACTGAGGACGGGCGAGAAACGGCGGCGGCGCTAAGGCATGCGGGCACGAGGGATGGCCAGAGGCGCCATCGCGATGGGCATGGGAACGAGCAGTTGGTCAGGGCCCCACGTGCGAGGGCTCGGGAGCGCGAAAATCGGCGCGTCCTCGATGGATGGCCTCTCCGGGCGCTGGGCGGAGAGCTCGAGCTCACTCGCCTCGGCGAAGTCCACCGAGCCGATGGCCGCCTCGTATTTGTGCAGGACGCACGCGCGCCGGTTGGTGCGCTCGAGCCTGCGGGCCCAGTCGCCGTGCGGGAGCGCCTTGGGCGCGCATTCGCGGTCGAACTCGGAGAGCATGGCCGTCCCGATGGCGATGTTCGTGCACGGGTCGAACGCGCTTGCGAGCGGCTGGCCGAAGGCGTCGAGCCACGACGGCGGCAGCTCGAGAAGGCCGAGCAGAGGCCTGCCGCCCTGGGCCGCGATGTCCGCGGCGCGGGAGATCGCTTCCTTCTCGCTCTTCGGTGGCGGGGGCGTATCGCGCGGATCGATCGCGGGGTTGAAGATCAGGTAGGGATTGCTGCCGCTCGGTCCCTCGGCGATCGCACGCACGACGGCGTCGTCGGACGCGTAGAGGCTGCAAACGAGAATCGTGGTTAGTAGGTCCATAGCGGGGTCACCGTTCCTCGGATGTCAGAGAGCGGCACGGGTCCAAACGTGCGCGAGTCGAAGCTCGTCGGGAAATGCGATGCGACGAAGACGTCGCCTTCGGGCAAGGGGCCGCAGCGCTCGTCCGAAGGCAGCGGCCTGCCGCGGGTGTCATGGGTCGCGATGGCGCCGAGGGGCGCGGCATTGACGGTGAGCGTTCCGCCGTCGGTGCACACGGAGTCGGGGTGCATGGCGACGACCGGTTTGACGAGCAGCGCGCCCGGCGGCAGGTACCTGCGCGCAAGCACGAGCTGGCGCACGTTCTGCGGAACGGGGAAGGCCACGAGCGCACCCACCCGGGCACGGCTCCACGGCGAGACCCAGTAAAGGCCGAGCGGCAGGCTCGGCGTCCAGTTCCAGAGAAGGTGCGCACCCGCGATGCACGCAAGCGCGGATACGAATGCCGTTCCGAGGCAGGCGCGAAGAAGCAGGCGCTCGAGCTCGCGCACCGTCATGCGGCGACGCAGGCGCACGGGGAGGTCACTCATGGCGCAACCCCAGGGCGGCGGGCGGATCGGGGTACGGCGGCACAATCATGTCCTTGGTGACGATGACGTTGACCGAGAACCCCGGCCTCACGGTGATCGTGGGCTGGATGTTGAGGTTGCTGTGGGTGATGTGCGCTCCCACCTGGCCGACCTCGCCGGTCGCGTTTCGCGCCAGCGTCTGGCCGACGGTCGGGTTGAAGCCGGTCGTGTCGCCCGCGACGACGGTGCCCGTGGTGGCGAGGAGCGTGGCGATGGTCGCGCCCTTGAGGATGCGCCACCAGTGCTCGTCGACCTCGTCGGCGAGGCCCGCGGCGCCTTTCAGATCGGCCGCGGGCATGCACTTGAGGTCGATGGAGTCGCCGTTTGGGAGAACGAGGCGGTTCCAGCAAAGAAGCACGCGCTCTTGCCCCCACGCGACCATCGAGTCGTACTGGGCGAGCAAGCGGCTGCCCTGCGGGACGAGCAGGTACTCGCCGGTGACCGTGTCGTAGACGTGCTCTCGCACTTGCGCGACGACCGGCCCCGGCAGATCGCTATTGATGGCCGTGATGAGGACGGCTGGAAGGATCGTACCCGCCTTGATCTCGTAGGGGCTCCGCGGGTGCTGCACGGTGGCTTCGAGGTAGTCGCTCGCCTTGACCCCTCCCTTGCCGCTGAGAAAGGCGTTCTTCCGATCCTGCAAGTTCGGGTCGGAGGCGGCGGAGAGGCCGGGCGTCGCGCTCGGGGTCTCCGATTCGCCAGGCGCCCCGCGGGACCCCACCTCGGGCATCGGCCCCTCCGAGGGAGGGGGGGCGGACTCGAAGAAGATGCCGGCGCCGCGCGCCTTGTGGTCGATCTCGCGCTGGGCACGGTACTCGGGGTCCTCAGGGGCCGCGACGCGCAGCGCGCGCGGATCGAGTCCCGCGTCGACGCCGGACAGGAGCGGACGGCTCGCCCGCGCGTTTCGGATGCTGTCGGGCACCGCCGGCGGCGCGGGCGTGCCGCTCGGCTCGGCAGGGCCCTGGGCCTTGTTCTGCGGAGCCTGGAAGGCCAGCGCGACCGCGAGCATCACCGCGCTCAAAAGGCCCGCCAAGATGAGCGCGATCGGACCCCCCCGAAGGGTACGCGCTCCGCGAGGGCGCGCGAGCCGCAAGCGCGGATCGTCCGCGGAAAGCTTGGGCGCATGCGGGTCGAGGGGGGACTCGGCCGGCGCCGCCGGCTCGGGCGTCGTGGAGGTCATCGCCCCTTCCCCATGTGAACGGGCCGCGGTGGCTCGGCCGTGCTGCGCGCGATGCGCACGATTTCCTGGTCCTTCTGCCCGACGCGCAGCTCCGCGGCGTCGATGAGCCGGTCGATGACGTACGTGTCGTTCTTGACGCGGTAGTTGACGAGCTGCGTTTCGGAGTCGCGAAGGACGAAGAGCACCGGCGCCTCGCGCAGCACCATCGCGGACGGAAAGCGGACGAAAGTGCGCCGTCCGTCATCGAACACCTGCACCGGTGTCCACGACGGCGCGCCTTTGACGACCTGGATCGTGTAGTTGAAGTTGAGCGCGTCGATCCCGACGACCGGAGCGGAATTCTTCTGCGCTCCGGCGAGCTCGGAGGCCTGCACTTGGAGCCGCGCGAGCTCGTCTTCGGGGTAGTGCCACACGATGGCCGCCATGTACGTGTCGGCGTAGCTGTGAAGCTCGAGCAAGTAGCTGCGCCGGTCGGTGTTGATGGCGAGATTGGTTTCGAGCTCGGGCCGGGTCGGCTTCAAGTACACGTGCCACTGCTCGACCCCGCCTTCCATCGACTTGCCGAGCGCCAGGAGCCAGCGCACGACGTCGCCCGAGGCGGGCTGCCCGAGAATCTTCTCCCCGGGCTCCAGCGCAATGTCGGTGATGCGCATCGGCTGCGCGTAGACCTGGTAGAGCGTGCCCGGCTCGTAGGCGTACTGAACGATCGCGTTGAAGTAGTCGCTCCGGTCGGGCGCCTGAGCGGCCTTATGGTTGGCGTCGGCGGCGAGCTGCAGCGGAGACGCCTTCGGCTTGGTGGGGGCGCTCGGGGCGGGCGCGCGGCCCGGCAGGGGTTTGAGCTGCAGGGAGGCCGGATCGAGCGAGGCGGGCTGCGTGGCGCGCACGAGGA
>PLYU01000036.1 GCA_003153495.1 Myxococcales bacterium | reverse complement strand
GCCTTTCCCCGACACACTCCTAGCCACCGCACGGTCGGTGGCCGGCGGCGGATGCTGCACTCGGATCTGGTCACGTTCATGCGGGACCATGGGATGCCGGCCATGGCTCACCACAAGCCGCACCGGCCGCGCATCGCGGTCGTCGACGATGACGTGCAGGTCATCGGGGCGCTGTTGCGCATCCTCTCGCGCATCGCGCCGGGGGCAGACATACGAAGCGCGCACGACAGGTTCTCGGCGGGGGTGCTGCTCGCCTCGTTTCACCCGGAGCTCGTGCTCCTCGACATCGTCATGCCCGGTCTGTCCGGCGTCGAGGTTTGCGAGCGCATCAAATCGACGCCGGAGCTGAGGGGAACAGCGGTCGTCATCGTCAGCGCACACATCTCGGTCGAAGTCCGCGCACGCCTGACCGCCGTCGGTGCAGACGGCTTCATCTCGAAGCCCTTCGCGACGACCGACATCGAGGCTGCGGTCGCGAGCTTCGCAGGCACCTCGAAGGCGACCGCCGCAGCGGCTCACGCGGGCGGATAGGGGGCCGAAGGGGGAAGCATGAACGAAGAGCGACCGACTGCCGCCGCGCCGACTCCGCCGGACTTCCGCGCCCTCTTCGAGTCGGCGCCCGGACTTTTCCTCGTGCTCGCGCCGGATCTATCGATCGTCGCGGCAAGCGACGCGTACCTGAAGGCGACGATGGCGACGCGGGAAGGGATCCTCGGACGAGGCATCTTCGAGGTCTTCCCTGACAACCCCAACGATCCGTCGGCTTCTGGCACGCGCAACCTGCGAGCGTCGCTCGATCGCGTTCGCGAGACGCTGGTCCCGGACACGATGGCGGTTCAGAAGTACGACATTCGCAGGCCCGAATCCGAGGGAGGCGGCTTCGAGGAACGGCATTGGAGCCCCGTCAACTCGCCCGTCTTGAACGCGCAAGGGCAGCTTCTCTACATCATTCATCGCGTCGAGGACGTGACCGAGACCGTTCGCTTGAAGCAGCGCGATGCCGAGCGGCAAGCGGAGCTCCAGCGTCAACAAGAGACGTTCGCGCAGTTCTTCGCGCTGTCGCTCGACATGCTCTGCATCGCCGGGATCGACGGGTATTTCAAGCGCTTGAATCCCGCGTTCGACGTGTTGGGGTACGCGAGAGAAGAGCTTCTCTCTCGCCCGTTCATCGACTTCGTTCATCCCGAGGATCGAGCGGCGACTCTCGCTGAAGTCGAAAAGCTGGCCGCGGGCATACCGACCGTCTCTTTCGAGAACCGCTATCGGTGCAAGGATGGCTCGTACCGCTGGTTCGTCTGGACGGTCGCTCCCGATGCATCCGGGACGTTGTACGCGGTCGCGCACGACATCACCGAGCGCAAACGCGTCGACGAGAGGACGCAGCAGACCAATCAGTTCCTCGAGGCTGTCCTCGAGAACATCCCCCACATGGTCTTCGTCAAGGACGCGGAGCATCTCGCGTTCGCGCGATTCAATCGCGCCGGAGAAGCTCTACTCGGGGTTCCTCGAGACGCGCTGCTGGGCAAGACGGACTACGACCTGTTCCCGAAGAGCGAGGCTGAGTTCTTCCAGGCAAAGGACCGGGAAACCCTCGCGGCCGCTGTGCCCGTGGACATCCCGGAGGAGCCCATTCACACCAAGGGCGGGCAGCGGTTGCTGCACACGAAGAAGGTCCCGATCGTCGACGCGTCCGGGAAGCCTCGCTACCTGCTCGGGATCTCCGAGGACATCACCGAGCGCAAGGCTGGGGAGGATGCCCGCGCCCGGCTGGCTGCGGTCGTCGAGTCTTCCGACGATGCGATCATCAGCAAGACTCTCGAGGGCGTCATCACGAGCTGGAACAAGGGCGCGGAGAAGATCTTCGGCTACGCCGCTGGCGAAGTCGTCGGGCGCCCCGTTTCGCTGCTCTTCCCTCCCGAACGCGTGGGCGAGGAAGCCGAGTTCCTGGAGCGCCTGCGGAAGGATGGACGAGTCGATCACTTCGAGACGGTGCGCAGACGGAAGGACGGACGCGACGTCGACGTCTCCGTGAGTCTCTCTCTCCTCCGCGACCCCTCGGACCGCATCATCGGCGTCTCCAAGATCGCGCGCGACATCACCGCGGCAAAGCGCGCCGCGGCCGAGCGCACGAGTCTGGAGGCGCATGCGACGACGGTCCTCAACGCCGTGCTCGACGGCATCCTGGTGATCGACGAGCTGGGGACCGTCTCCACGTTCAATCGGGGCGCGGAGAAGATCCTCGGGTACGCCGCGAGCGAAGTGCTCGGCAAGAACGTCAAGATGCTCATGCCGGAGCCGGATCAGAGTCGCCACGACGGCTACCTCCAGCGCTACAAGGAGACGGGCAAGGCCAAGATCATCGGCATCGGCCGCGAGGTCGTCGGTGCCCGCAAGGACGGTAGCCGGGTGCCGCTCGAGCTCTCGGTGACCGAGCTGTGGGTCGAGGGCAAGCGAAGCTACATAGGGCTCCTGCACGACATCAGCGAGCGCAAGGCGGCGGAGGCTGCGCTCACGAAGAAGAACCAGGAACTCGAGGTGGCGGCGCGCATCGATCGGATCGGCGCGCGGGTGATGGTCGCCCTCAGCCAGCAGGACGCGACGACGAAGCCGGCTGCCGAGGTCCTGCACGTCTTGGCTGATGAAGCCGGCTACCGTCCGTTGGCGTTCTACGACTACGACGAGTGGCAGGGCGGTCTGGTCTTGGGAGCGGGTCTCAGCCTTGCCCCAGGCTACGACCACACGAAGTTCAGGGTCGGCGAGGGGCTGGTCGGCGAGGCGGCGGCCCAGCGGCGGCCCGTGTTCGTCGACGGCCCCACGAGTCTGCCGTTTTCGCTCGACACAGGAGTGGGTGTCCTCGCGACGGCGAGCGTATTCGCCATCCCGTTGCTGCACCGGGAGAAGCTGCTCGGCGTCATCGCTGGGGCCGCGCAGACCCCGCTGCTTGACCGCGAGCGCTCGTGGCTCACTCAGGTGGCCGGCCAGGTCGCCATCGGGCTGTACGCCATTCATCAATTCCAGGAACTCAAGGACCTCTCGGAACAGCTCAACGAACGCTCGCGCAGGATTGAAACCCAGAACCGAGAGCTGGCTCATGCGAGTCGGTTAAAGTCCGAGTTCCTAGCGAGCATGTCGCACGAGCTGCGTACCCCCTTGAACGCCATCATCGGATTCTCCGAGGCGCTGAAGGACGGGTTGCTGGGCGAGCTGCCGGCGCCGCAGCTCGAGTACGCTACAGAGGTCTATCAGAGCGGCCGGCACCTTCTGTCGCTCATCAACGACATCCTCGACCTCTCGAAGATCGAGGCGGGCAAGATGGAGCTCGACGTCGAGCCGGTCGACGTCGCGTCGCTCATCGGCAATGCGCTCACGATCATGAAGGAGCGCGCCGCCAAGGGCGGGGTCACGGTGACGCAATCCATCGCTCCGGGGATCACCACCCTGGACGCCGACGGGCGCAAGCTCCGCCAGATCGTCTACAACCTCCTTTCGAACGCGGTGAAGTTCACGCCCTCGGGGGGCTCCGTTCGCGTCGAGGTGACCGCTGTAGAAGAGCAAGTGGAGTTTGCCGTGGTCGACTCGGGCATCGGCATCTCGCCTGACGAACGCTCCCGCCTCTTCCAACCCTTCGAGCAGCTCGACGGCGGAATCGCGCGGAAGTTCGAGGGGACCGGGCTTGGGCTCGTGATGGTCAAGAACCTGGTGGAGCTGCACGGAGGCACCATCGGGGTCGAGAGCGAGGTCGGAAAGGGCAGCCGCTTCTGGGTCCGGCTACCGGCCACCCGGACCGACACGCAGAGTCCTCGGCCGGCAGGCGCGGTGCTCGCCCGACCCGAGGGGAGGTCCCATACCGGTGCGCCCCGCGTCCTGGTCGTGGACGACGATCCCGCGGCGATCTCGCTCGCTCGACGCTGGCTCGAGAAGGAGGGCTACGCGGTCGACGCAGCCGAGACGTGCGATGCAGCCTGGGCTCAGATCCGGAGACAGCCGCCGGACGCCATCCTGCTCGACATCCTCTTCGAGAATGGCCCGGGCGGCTGGGAGTTCCTGGAGCGACTCAGAAACGCCCCCGAGCACGCGAACATCCCCGTGGTGGTGGTTTCGATTGTCGCCGATCTCGGGCGAGGTATCGCGCTCGGCGCGTTGCAGGTCCTGCAGAAGCCCGTAGCCGGGACCGACCTGCTCCGCGCCGTCGAGTCTCTGGGGATCCTGCCGGGCACGTCGGGCGAGTCGCCCCGCGTGCTCGTGGTGGACGACGATCCGCGATCGGTCGAGCACGTTTCCAAGCGCCTCGAGCAGGCGGGGATCCACGTCACGCGCGCCTATGGAGGCAGAGAAGCGCTCGCCGCCATCGCGACTGACAGGTTCTCGGCGTTGATCCTCGATCTCATGATGCCCGAGGTGTCGGGCTTCGACGTGGTGCGCGAGCTCCGCGCGAACAAAGCCACGGCCGATCTCCCCATCATCGTGCTCACCGCGAAGGTGCTGGAGTCCGCCGAGCGGTCGATGCTCGAGAAGTCGGTACACACGGTGCTGTCCAAGGAGGACTGGGACGACAGCAAGTTCCTCCAGGTCATTCGTGGCGCGATCCGGACGGCAATGCGCGGGAAGGCGGGCGGCCCCGCAGCCCCGAGCCACATGAACGTGCCGGTCCCGCGGCCTGAGCCGCACCCCGGCAGGCAGTCGCGCGTCCTCGTCATCGACGACGACCCGGCCGCGCGCGATCTTCTCAGGCTCTACCTCGAGGACGGCGGCTTCGTGGTGACGGTCGCAGCGAGCGCCGAGGACGCCTTCGCGAAACTCGGCGGAATGCGGCCCGACCTCATCACGCTCGACCTCACCATGCCAGGCATGGATGGCGGCGCCTTCCTCGCCGCCTACGGGCAGACCGAGTATCTGCGGGACATTCCCCTGCTCGTCGTCTCGGGCGCGGAGAACCCTCAGAGCGCGCTCGCCGTGGGAGCCCATGCGGTGCTGGCCAAGCCGATTCGACGGCACGAGTTTCTCGATATTGCCCGGCGGATGCTGGGCGATTCCGAGGGCGGCCGCCCGTACGTTCTCGTGGTCGATGACGATCCGAAGGCGGTGAAGATCGTCACCTCGTACTTCGTGGATGAGCCCGTCGAGGTGCGAGGCGCCTACGGCGGCCGAGAGGCGCTCGAGCTCGTCCAGGCCCGACGCCCCGACCTCTTGATCCTCGACCTGATGATGCCCGAGGTGAGCGGCTTCGACGTGCTGGCCCAGCTCCGCAGCAGCCCTGACACCGCCGACCTTCCGGTGGTGATCTTGACTGCGAAAGAGCTCACGGGGACCGAGCGCAGCGCCCTGGCCCGGGACGTCCAGGCGGTGTTCGGCAAGGCAACCGCGGGACGCGGCGACCTCTTGGACCAGGCACGGAGACTGCTCGGTGCCAGCGAGAATCCCCGAGCGAAGCGAGGAGACCGATGAAACGGATCCTGCTCGTGGAGGACAACGCCGCGAATCGCAAGCTCATCGGCGACCATCTGCGGCGCGCGGGGCACGAGGTCCGCGAGGTTGAGACCGCCGACAAAGGCATCGAGCTCGCGCTGGCCGAGAAGTTCGATCTCGTCGTGATGGACGTTCAGCTCCCGGGCACGGATGGGTTGACGGCGACCCGCTTGCTCCGCTCCAGCCCGGTCACGCGAAGCCTTCCGGTCCTGGCCGTCACCGCCCACGCGATGCGCGGCGACGAGGAGAGAATCCTCGCCGCCGGCTGTGACGGTTATGCAGCCAAACCAATTGCCTACAAGGAGTTCCTTGCGCTGGTGGCCCGCTTGTTGGCGGGTGGCCGCGAAGCCGAAGGGAGGGGACCGTAGCCATGCCGTCCAGAGCCAACGTTCCGGTTGTCGACAACGTGCACCGCTTCCGTTGGGACGCGCTCGCCGACGCCGTGCTCGTCGCCAACGCGGAATCCCAGTACCTCGACGCCAACTCCGCCGCGCTGAACCTCCTCGGGTACACACTGGCGGAGCTCCGGACCATGACTGTGAGGGACGTCGTTGCCCACGGGCCGGACTGGACCGCCGCGGAGTATGAACGGTTCCTGAGGGATGGGCGCTGGGAAGGCCGGCTCGTCGTCCGAGACAAGAGCCAAGCTCTCATCGCCGTCGAGGCACGCGCGACGCCCGTTCGACTGCCCGACCGCACGGAGTACCTCTCGGTGCTGCGAGAGACTCGGACACCCGTAGCCAGCGCTGCTGCAGCGCCATCCAAGGCCAGGATTCTGGTCGTCGACGACGAACCCGCCAACCGGAAGCTCCTCGCGGACCTCGTCGTCCACGAAGGATACGAGGTCGTGACGGCGTCGGGCGGCGCCGAGGCGCTCGCGATCCTGGCCAGCGCCCCCATCGATCTCGTGCTGCTCGACCTCATGATGCCCGAGGTCGACGGGATGTCGGTCCTCGCGGAGCTTCAGAAGCGACAGATGCTCCCCGCGCTACCCGTCGTCGTCGTGACGGCCCACGAGGAGCGCAAGGTACGTATCGACGCTCTGACCGCGGGCGCCGTCGACTTCATCGCGAAGCCGATCGACCGACTCGAGGTCGCGTGCCGGATCCGCACGCTCGTCGAGCTCAGGCAGCTCCGCGAGCGCGCGGTCGCGACCGTGGAAGGCAAGCTGCGGGAGTCCGACCACCTGTTGCGGCTACGTTTCGAGCAGTCGCCGGTGGCGAAGATCGCCTGGGATACCGGCTTCCGCGTCGTTGCGTGGAACCCCGCGGCGGAGAAGCTCTTCGGGTACACCCGCGCCGAGGCGTTCGGGCAGCACGCGGGGTTCATCCTACCCGAGTCCGTGCGCGCTCACGTCGACGCGCTTTGGCGCGAGCTTCTTGGTGGCCGAATGAACGAGTCGACCAACGAGAACATCACGAAGGACGGGCGTACGATCCGGTGCGAATGGTACAACGCGCCGCTCACCTCGGCCGACGGAACGCTCCTTGGCGTGTCCTCCGTCATTCTCGACGTCACCGAGCGCACCCGTTTGCAGAGCGCGCTCGCTCAATCGCAGAAGATGGATGCCATGGGGCAGCTCGCCGGTGGCATCGCTCACGATTTCAACAACATCCTCGCGGTCATCTTGTCGTACGGCAGCTTCATCCGAGATTCGCTTCCCGAGGGCGACGAACGGCGAGACGACATCATCGAGGTCCTCAAAGCCGGCGACAGGGCAGCTGGGCTCACGAGGCAGCTTCTTACGTTCACCCGGCAGCAGCCCATGGAGAAGCGCCCCGTCGACCTCAACGAGAGCCTTGCCCAGCTGCACAAGCTTCTGGTCAGGACGCTTGGCGAGCACGTCGAGCTCACTGCCGTCCCCTCCGCGCGCCCTGCTGTGGTCCGAATCGATCCCGTGCAGTTCGACCAGATTGTGCTGAACTTGGCGGTGAACGCGCGGGACGCCATGCCCAACGGCGGAAAACTGCGCATCGCGCTCGAGCACGTTCCCCAATCGAGCACGGGGCCAGTCGGAGGTGGGTGGGTGCACCTCAAGGTGACGGACTCCGGCAATGGGATGGATGAAGGAACTCAGCAACACATCTTCGAGCCCTTCTTCACGACCAAGGAGAAGGGGAAGGGCACGGGCCTTGGTCTTGCGACATGCTTCGCCATCGTCTCCGACGCCGGCGGCACGATCCACGTCAAGAGCTCCCCGGGTCAGGGCAGCACCTTCACCGTCGAGCTGCCGCTGTGCAGCGAGGAAGCGGATTCGGCAGCCACTGATTCGACGCGCGTTTCGCGCGACGGTCGGGGTGAGACCGTGCTCGTCGCGGAAGATGATCCTGCGTTGCGGAGGGTGGCGGCGCGGGTCCTCGGAAGCGCAGGCTACACCGTGCACGTCGCGGCGGACGGCAAGGAGGCCATCAAGAAGCTCGACGAGCTGGGATCACGTCTCGACATTCTGGTCAGCGACGTGGTGATGCCGGGCTGCAGCGGGTATGACGTGGCCGAGCACGCAAGACGCGTCGCTCCAGGCGCAGCGGTCCTGCTGACCTCCGGTTTCGTCGAAGAAGCCGCCAGACGGAACCAGAGGGAGGACCTGCCGATTCTGTGGAAGCCCGTGCAGCCGAAAGATCTGGTTCGGGCTGTCGCAGAGCGCCTGCGGGCGCAGCCGGCCAGGGGACCAGCGCCCGCCGTCAGGGTGCTGGTAGTCGAGGACGATGAAGCCATGAGCAAGGTCATGGTGCGGGTGCTCGCTAGCGCAGGCTACGCTTCGGAGACTACAGCGACCGTTGCCGACGCGCGGCGTGCCCTGGAGACCGGGGCCGAGCCGCAGCTAGTGCTGTGCGACCTGAGTCTTCCCGACGGCTCGGGCGCCGAGCTTCTCGACTGGATAGAGAAGACGCGGCCATCGCTTTGCCCACGGGTATTCGTCTTGACCGGCGGCCCGACCGATGAGGCGGGCAAGAGAGTGACGACGAGCGGCACCTTCCGGGTTCTACTCAAGCCGATTCAACCGCGGCATCTTCTCGAGGTCCTGGCGGAGAATGCGAAGGCGTCCCGGCCCGCGCCCACGGCGCACCCTGCCGCCCCGACCGCCTCGGTCTCGCCCTCTCGACCACCGGCGTCCGGCCCGATCGGCAGGGTGCGCAGAGAGCGCATCCTCATCGTCGACGATGACGAGTCACTGGCGCACGCGAGTCGGCGCATCCTCGGCGACGAGTTCGACGTTGTGGTGGTGAACACCGTCGCCGCCGCGCGAACCGCGCTCGGCGAAGGAGAGCTCGATGCGCTGGTGGTAGACGTCGGGCTCCCTGACGGAAGCGGCCTCGACCTGTCGCTGGAGCTTCGTGGCCACAACTCCGAGCTTCCCGTCGTGATGATGACCGGCGCGCTTTCCATCGAGGCCACCGCGCAAGCGTTCCGAAGCCGGGTCAGCGAGTACCTGCCGAAGCCCTTTTCGCCGGAGGAGCTGCTTCGCACCGTGCGAACCGCTGTCGAAAGCGGTCGGGTGTCCCGCGTTCGCACCAAGCTCCTAGCCGCCCGCTTCGGTGGGGACGAGTTCGTGAGGGACCTCCGGGGAACCGAGAAGAGCTTCGCCCTGGCCCTGCCGAGGATACGCATGGTCTTTCAGCCAATCGTCCGCGCCGCGGACGGCTCGGTCTTCGGTTACGAAGCGCTCCTGCGCTGCGACGAGCCGTCACTGGCTACCCCCCCACGGCTGCTCGCCGCCGCGGAGGTGCTAGGCCGCGTGGACGACGTGGGGCGCGCGGTGCGCGTCGGCGTGGCCGCCGCGATGCGGGCGGAACGAGATCGGCTGGAGGCCATCTTCGTCAACCTCCACCCGGCCGAGCTGCGAGCCGACCTGCTCGCCGAGACGAGGGATCCACTCCTCGCGGTGGCGGGACGCGTGGTGCTCGAGGTCACCGAGCGCGCGTCGCTCGAGGCTGGGCCGAAGCTCGACGCAGAGCTCTCGCGCATCCGCGGGCTCGGCTACCGCCTCGCCGTCGACGATCTCGGAGAGGGCTATGCGGGGCTCTCGAGTCTCGTCCACCTGCGCCCCGACATCGCGAAGATCGACATGTCACTGGTGCGTGATGTCCATCGCATGCCGCTCAAACGAGACATCGTCGCGGCGCTGGTGGACATGGCGCAGCGCTCGGGCATCGTCGTCGTCGCCGAGGGCATCGAGACCGTCGACGAACGCGACACCCTGGTGGACCTCGGGTGCGATCTCCTGCAGGGCTACCTCTTCGCCAAGCCAGGACCGCCCTTTCCTGCAGCGCGCACGACCTTCGAGCGCAAGTGAGGAGCTGCGACGAGGCGGGATGCATGAGCGCGAAGCCGATCACGCCGGATACCCTGACGACGAAGGTGCGCGAGGTGTTGGCTGCGGCCTCCGGAGGACGCCCGTCCGACGGTGGCGGCCGCGACGAGTGAACGAGAGGAGATCGAATGCTTTCGAACGCCACACCTGCCGAGCTTCAGAGTCTGGTCGACGTCATCGCAGCTGCCGCGGCGGTGATCTCGTCGGGCGAGGCACCCCGGGAGTTCCGGTTGCTGGCGTGCAACTCGCTGTTCTTGAAGATGACCGGTCGAGCCACGATGTTGCGCGACGCCCTCCCGATCGTCGGGGATACTCTGCCCCGGTATGCGAGGGCGCCGTTCGGCGACGCGCTCCACGACTCGCACACGAGCGGGAAACCCGCGGAGTTCGAACAGGCTTTCGACCTCCCGGAGGGCGTGCATTGGTGGCGTCTCACCGTGAAGCCCGTGGCGACGGGAGGCGGCTCGCCCGTGCGCTTTCTGGTCACCGGCGTGGAGATCTCGGAGCGCATCGAGCTCGAGCGGAGACTCCAGGAGGCCAGCTCGCGCTTCGAGGCCGTCGTCGGCGCGGCGCACGACGGCATCATCACCATCAACCAGCGCGAGCGCATCACGTTCTTCAACCGGGCGGCCGAGGAGATCTTTGGTTACCGGGCCGAGGCGATCATCGGCAGACCGATCACGGATCTCATTCCGAGCAGGAACCGTGCGACGCACGGAGACCATGTCGAGCGCTTCGCGGCCTCGCCCATTCGGTCACGGCAGATGCACGAGCGCAACCGCGTGCACGGGCTTCGCAGCGACGGCACCGAGTTTCCGGCGGAGGTGGCCATTGCGAAGATCCAAGTCTCCGGCATACTCGAGTTCACCGCGATCGTGCGCGACACCTCCGAGCGCGTGCGCTTGCTGGATGAGCTCGAGCGCCGCGCGGCGACGGACGGGCTCACCGGGCTCGTGAACCGGAGGGAGTTCGAAGAGCGTGCCACCGAGATGCTCCGGGAGACGCGGCGGCTCGGCAGACCGCTCTCGCTGATCGTCATCGACGTCGACCACTTCAAGAGCATCAACGACTGCCACGGGCACGACGTGGGCGACGAGGTTTTGAAGGCGCTCGCAACCATCGCAGCGGCGACGGTGCACCACAACGACGTGTTCGCGCGCGTGGGAGGCGAGGAGTTCTCGGCGTTGCTACCGGGCTCCACCATCGACGGCGCCACCAAGATGGCCGAGCGCCTTCGGCTCATCTTCTCCACCGAAGACTTCACGTACGCCTGGAAGGGCGCGCCGATCCGGTTCACGGTGAGCATCGGCGTCGCTGCCGTGCGGCTCGACGAGCCGAGTTTGGCGCCCGCGATGAAGCGCGCAGACGAGGCGCTGTACCGCGCCAAGCACGGCGGCAGGGACCGGGTCGAAGTGTCCAATTAGTGTAGAGGTTGCCCAGCGTCCATCCCGTCTCGCCGGCGTACTTGACGGGCGCCTTGGGGATCTCGGCCTGCCCCCGCGAACTGAGACGCCGGTTCAGCGCGCGATGACCGACAGCAGCGCCTGCGCGGGGTGACGCGGCGTGAAGCCCAGCGCCCGCTCGACCTGGGTGCGGCATGAGTGGCCCGTGGCGAGCACGCGGTCGCGCTCGGGGTCGACCTTCTTCCTCCACGACAGGTCGAAGATGCCCAGGCTGTCTTCCTTGTGCGCGACCTCGTGCCCGTACACCCCGCACATGCCGCAGCAGCCGCTCTTCACGAGCTCGAGCGGCACGCCGAGCGCCCCGAAGACCTTCGCCCACATCGCCGGCGCCCGGGTCACCAGCGCCTGCTCGGTGCAGTGCGACAGGAGCCGGAAGCCCGCCTCGCCGGAGGCGGCCCTCGCGGAGAGGCTCTGCTCGGCGAGCCACTCCTGCAGGAGCCACACGCGGAAGCCCGCCTCGCCCCCGAGCTGCTTGGGGTACTCGTCGCGGTAGGTGAGCACGACGGCCGGCTCGATGCCGACCAGCGGGAAGCCCAGGCCGGCGACCTTCCGCAACAGCTCGGTGTTGCGCGCCACGACCCGGTCGAACGCCCGGAGGAAGCCCTTGATGTGGAGCGCCTTGCCGTTCTCGAAGTACGGCAAGACATGCGGCTCGTAGCCGAGCGCGCGCAGGAGCAAGCACGAAGCCTCGAGCACCCCGGGCTCGTAGAACGTCGTGAAGGCGTCCTGCAGGACCACCACCACGCGAGAGCCCTCCGGCAAGCGCCGCAGCGCGGCGAGATCGGAGATGGGGATGCCGTGCTGCGCCAGGCGGGCGGACGCGGGCGTCGGGTCGAGCAGGGGCGCGTCGGCGATGCCGATCACGCGCGTGGTCAACCAGCGGCCGAAGGCGCTGCCCATCAGCGCGTTCATCAGGCGCGGCACGATCACCATCCGCGGAAGCATGCGCTCGAGCAGCGCCGTGAAATAGTCGCCGAGGGGGCGCGCGTACCGCCGGTGGTAAAGCTCGAGGAACTGCGCGCGGAAGTCGGGAACGTCGACCCGCACGGGGCACTGCGTCGCGCAGGCCTTGCACGCCAGGCAGCCCGACATCGCGTCGTAGACCTGGTGGGAAAAGTCCCGCGAGCGGTCCGGGTGCGCGACGCGCTGCCACAGCCGCGCCAGCCACGGCAGGCCGCCGGAGGCGCGCAGCGCCTGCGTGGCCACGACGCCGCGGCCGGCGAGCAAGCGCAGCCACTCGCGCATCAGCGTGGCGCGGCCCTTGGGCGAGTGGATGCGGTCGCGCGTGATCTTCGACGACGGGCACATGATGCTGTCGGTGCTCGTGTCGAAGCACTGGCCGTTGCCGTTGCAGTTGATGACGGTGCTCAGCGCCTCGCGGTCGGAGGGGGCGATCTGGCGGTCGAGCGCGCCGCGCGTGGGCCCGTCGACGCGGACGAGCAGATGGCGGGCGCCCCCCGGCGTGGCCACCTTGCCCGGGTTGAGCTGGTTCCTCGGGTCGAACAGGGCCTTGATGCGCTGCAGCTCCGGGTAGAGCACGGGGCCGAAGTGATGCGGGACGAGCTCGGAGCGGAAGCCCTTGCCGTGCTCGCCCCAGAGCAGGCCGCCATAGCGCGTCACCAGGACAGCCACCGCGTCGGTGATGCGCCGCACGCGCGCCTCGTCCGCGGGATCCTTCAGGTCGAGGGCGGGGCGGACGTGCAGGCAGCCCACGTCGACGTGGCCGAACATGCCGTACCTCAGCCCCTCGGCGTCGAGGAGCGCGCGAAACTCGCGCACGTACGCCTGCAGGTGCTCGGGCGGGACGACCGTGTCCTCCACGAACGGGACGGGCTTGCGCGGCCCCGGCGCGTTCCCCAGGAGGCCCACGCCCTTCTTGCGCAGGTTCCACAGGCTGGCGCGCTCGCCCGGCTTCCAGGTCAGCGCGTGCCCGTGGGGCGCGCCGGGCGTCCCGCGGCGGCGCGCGATCTCGGCGAAGAGCCCGTCGACCCTGGCCTTCACGGCGCCCTCGTCGTCGCCGCTGTACTCGACGAGGTTGATGGCGCGCGTCGCCTCGGCGCCGTCGTCCACGAGGAACTCGCGCACCTGGTCGTAGATCACGTCGCCCCGCGCGAGCCCGAGGACCGTCTCGTCGAGCGTCTCCACCGAGCCGGGATCGGTCGCCACGAGCCACTCCGCGCTCGCGAGCGCAGCGTCGAAGCTCGGGTAGCGCAGGACGAGCAGCGCGTGGTGCCGCTCGATGGGCGTCAGGCGCAGGCGCGCCTCGGTGACCACTCCGAGAGAGCCCTCGCTCCCAGCCACGAGCTGGGCGAGATCGACGCTCGAGCCGTCGGGCGCGGCCATGAAGGCCAGGTTGTAGCCGGTCATGTAGCGCCGCAGCTTCGGGAAGGTGCGCGCGATCTCGTCGCGCCGGGTCGTCGCGATGTCGCGCGCGAGGGCGTGAGCCCGCCCCACGAGATCGGTCCTCTTGCACGTCGCGTCGAGCTCCGCCCCGCCCACGCGCGCGGTGCGGTGGACGATGCCCCCGCGCAGCACCACCTCGAGCTCGAGGACGTGCTGCGCGGTCTTGCCGTGGCGTCGGGAGCCCTCGCCGCTGGCGTCGGTGGCGACCATGCCGCCGAGCGTCGCCCGGTTCGACGGCGAGAGGTTCGGGGCGAAGAAGACGCCGTGGGGCTCCAGAAAGGCGTTCAGGTCGTCGAGGACCACGCCGGGCTGCACTCGCACGAACCCCGCTTTCACGTCGAGCTCGAGGATCGCCGCCATGTGGCGCGACACGTCCATCACGACGCCGCTCGTGAGCGACTGGCCGTTGGTACCCGTGCCTCCGCCGCGCGCCGTGAGGGCAACGGCGTGAAAGCGCGGCTCGTCGAGCAGCCGCAGGGCCAGGGCGACGTCCCCGGCGTTGCGGGGGAAGATCACCGCCGCGGGCAGCACCTGATAGATGCTGTTGTCGGTCGCGACCGAGAGGCGCGTCGCGTAGTCGGTCCGCAGCTCGCCGGCGAAGCCGCCGCCGCGGAGGTCGGCCACGAAGGCGGCCACGGTGGCATCGACGCCGGCGAGGGGATCGAGCCGGGGGAGGACGGCAGCGTGCACGCCCGTGCCTCATCGCACGAGGGGTCCCTGGTTTCAAGCTCGGCCCCCCGGGCGACCGACCCGCCTCGACCGGCGCAAGCTGCCCCCGAGTCACGAACCGGCTCTTGGGGGGGCAAGCTCCGGCCGCTCCTCGGGGGCAGCCTGCGCTGGTCCCCCCCGGGAACGCGCGCCAATCGTCTCCTTTCTTCCTCCCCGGGTTGGCGGCTGTTCAGAGCCGTACCAGCTGAGTAGCGGACGAGATGGACAGCGATGTTTCCAGATTGTTTAGATTCGCCACCCGACGGAAACGTCAGCGCTCGGCGGGCGCTGTCCGGGCCGCCCAGACCTCGTGCATCCACCCGTGCCGGTCGGGGGCGCGGCCGTGCTGGATGTCGAGCAGCACCTCGCGGACCTTCGCGGCCACCGGACCGGTCTCGCCGCCGTGGACCGAGAACGTCCCCTGCCTGGACTTCACCGTGCCGATCGGCGTGACCACCGCGGCGGTCCCGCACGCGAAAGCCTCGGTCATGCGCCCCTCGCGCACGGCGGCCGCCCATTCGTCCACCGACACTCTGCGCTCGGCGGCGTCGAAGCCGAGGTCGCGCGCGAGCTCGAGGATCGACGCGCGGGTGATGCCGGGCAAGAGCGAGCCGCTCTGCTCGGGCGTGACGAGGACCGTGCGCCCGCCTTCCCGGTAGACGAAGAAGACGTTCATCCCCCCCATCTCCTCGACGTACCTGCGCTCGATGGCGTCGAGCCAGACGACCTGATCGCACCCCTCCCCCTCGGCCTGGCGCTGGGCCAGCAGGCTCGCGGCGTAGTTGCCGGCGCACTTGGCCGCGCCGGTGCCCCCCGGCGCCGCGCGGACGTACTCGTCCGATAGCCAGACGGTGACCGGCTTGATCCCCTTCGGGAAGTAGAGCCCCGCCGGGGACGCGAACAGGAGAAACAGGTACTGGCTGGCGGGCCGGACGCCGAGCGCCGCCTCGGTCGCGATCATCAGCGGGCGAACGTAGAGGCTGTGCCCGACCTCGGAGGGGACCCAGTCGCGGTCCTGGCGAATGAGCGCGTCGGCGGCCTCGACGAACCGGGCCGTCGGGAGCTCCGGCATGGCGAGCCTGCGCGCGGACGCGCTGAACCGCGCGGCGTTCGCCTCCGGCCGGTACGTCTTGATGCCCCCGTCCGGCTGGCGGTACGCCTTGAAGCCCTCGAAGATCGCCTGGCCGTAGTGGAGCACCGAGGCGGACGGGTCGAGCGAGATCGGCCCGTACGGCTGCAGGACGCCGCCCCCCCAGCCCGGCCCAGCCCGGTACGGAATGAGCACCATGTGGTCGGTGAATACGCGACCGAACGCGGGGTTGCGGATGCGCTGCTCGCGCTCGGCGGCGGGCAGCGGCGTGGCGGTCGGGCGGACCTCGAGGGTCGTGGTCGGCGAGGGCATGGTCGGGCGGTTCACGCCTAGGCCGTCGTGCAAGTAGCACGACGGCACGTCGCTTGCGCTAGAAGCGTAGCGTGAGCTCCACCCTCGCGCCCTCGAAGGGGGGGAAGCGCCGGCACACCCCGGCCGCGCAGCGGAAGGCCCCGCGCTGCTCGCCCACGAAGACGCGGACGTTCGAGCCGCTCGTGAACTTGTAGAGCGCCGAGCCGTTGAAGTAGTACGTCGGCTCGCCGATGCGGGTCGTGTACTCGAAGCCCTGGGTGAACACCCACGACGGCGCGATCTTGAGCGCGAGGTAGTTCTCGCCCTCGTGCCACCACTGCTCGGTGTTCGTCCCGTCGATGTTCTGCGACTGCTCCTTGCGCAGGCGGTGGAAGCCCTGAGCCTCGACCGAGTAGGCGCCGCCGAGGTACTTCACGAGCGAGTACTCGAGGTGGCGCTCCTGGTAGTACGAGAGGCCGGCCTCCAGCGTGTCGTCGCGCACGCCGAGCGAGGCGAACGCGTGGCTGAACTTGTCGTCGAAGTACCACTCGACGCCGGCGAGGCCGTCCCACACGGTGTCCTGGAGCGTAGCGGCCGGCACGTTCGGCGGCGTGATCGTGTGACCCTGCGCGTCGCACCCGCCGCTCGCCTGCTCCGACTTGGTGTACGCGAAGATGCCCTGGCCGTACGCGAGCAGGTCATCGCTCACGGTCACGTCGGCGCGCAGGCGCCCCCCGTCCACGCACGCGTTGAAGTAGCCGAGCTCCGTGTCGAGGATCGTCGGCGTCTCCGCCGGCGGCGAGAACGAGTACGACACGACGTTGAACTCGATGGCGCGGTTCAGGTCGACGCCTGCGGCCACCGGGTAGTAATTGCGGTTGCTCTTGACCTCGAGGGTGCTGGTCAGCGGGCCGGCGTCCAACGAGAGCGCGGCGTAGAGGGCGTTGCCGGCGGGGCCGAAGCGGTCCGGGTCGGGCGCAGCGAGGTCGTACGCCCGCTGCTGCACCGCGACCTCGACGTACAGCTTGCCGTGACCGCCGAGGCTCGGGATCTCCAGAGACTGCCCGGCCATCGTGATGTCCTTCGCACGCAGCGGCGGCGGCGCGCCGGGAAGTGACGCGAGCCAGGTCGAGGTGTCGGTCGGGTCGCACGACCCGAAGGCGACGCCGCCCGGATCGCCGGAGACGTCGGTGACGACGTTGCCGGCCGCGTCGTAGTGATACGGCGCGCAGCGCGAGTAGCGCACGACGTGCGTAGCGAGCGTCACCGGCAGGCCGCGCCCGGCCTGGATCTCGGCGCCGACGATGCGGTCCGACCCGAACAGGGGGGCCGTCGGGGTCCCGGTCGTGACGAAGAGCGAGCGGCCCGTAGCGTCGTCGATGCGCGAGGGGTTGCCGAACCCCGCGACCAAGGTCAGGGCGAAGGGGTCCTTCTGGATCTGCACCTTGGCGCCGCGCAGCGTCGTGTCGATCCCCAGCTCGTCGATCTTGCGCATCGAGAGGGTCATCCCGCGGCCGAACTGCACGTAGGCGTCGCCCGCAGTCACCTCGATGCCGGGCGCGGCGTAGGTGAGCCACAGCTTGGCCGGGTAGACGGCGTTCTGGTATCGCGACTCGCCGTCGAGCCTGATGGTGGCCTGCTCGGACCGGCTGAGGGCGGAGAAGACGGGAGCGTCCAGCGGCCGCCGCCAGTACACGGCCGAGTCGAGCCGCAGCCCGGCGGTCCACCTGCCCCACCGGGCGGCGGCGTTCATGCGGTTGATCCAGTCGCCCCACCCGCTGTCCTGCGCCGCCTCGCCCTCGCGGGCGTCGAAGTGCTGCGCGACCACGCTGGTCTCGGTGACGTCGAGCTGCACCTGGTCGCCGCCGACGGTGCCCAGGTCGACCGCGCCGGCGCGCGCCGCCCAGAGCGCACACGCGAGCGCCGCTCCGCGCGCGACTCTGCTCTTCACCGCGCGCCGCACGTCAGCGGGGGGCCGCCGGCCCTTCGAGCGCCTTCGCCACGTCCGCCTCGACGAGCTTCTCGTCGCCGGGGTTGTACCCCTCGCGCACCACCGCGATGTGCCCGTCGCGCGCGATGAGGACCGAGAGCGGCATCGACTTCTTCGGGTCGTAGAGGCTGGCGATGCGCGAGTCGTCGTCGAGCACCACGGGGAAGTCGATCCCGTACCTCTTCACGAACGCGGGGACCTCCGAGACGGACTCGGGGCCGTCCATCGACACGCCCACGACCAGGAGCCCCTTGCCCTTGCTCTCGCCGTACATCGCGCGCAGCCTCGGGAACTCGGCCTTGCACGGCTCGCAGAACGTGGACCAGAAATCGAGCAGGATGACCTCCTTACCGAGGTGATCGCTCAGCCGGAAGGTCCGCCCGTTCACGTCGCGCGCGGTGAAGTCCGGCGCGACACCCACCGGGGAGCCGGCCACCGCGGGTCCGGACGCCCCCTGCGCGCCGCCGCCGCAGGCCGCGCCGGCGGCGAGCCCGAGAAGAAGGAGCGCGCGCATCAGTTGCACGTGACCGGAACGGGGTAGCTCGGCGCAGCAGGGATCGACGAGAGGCCCGCGGTCAGGTCGGTCTGGATGGCGACGGCGGCGGAGACGATCTCCATGGTGCGCGGGTCGATGTCGAAGTTCCACGGGATGGATGAGGGGTTGGGGAAGAAGCCGCCAAGGTCATTCAACCCCGGGTCGAGCATCGAGGTGAAGTTCGACTTGTGGCGACTGATCCAGAAATCGAGGTCGCTCTGCGTCGCCGGAACGCCCGGCGACTTGCCGTCGTCGATCGCCTGGAGAACGACGACGCGCGCGGCGTCGAGCTGCGACTTGCCCGCGACGATGGCGTCGGTCTCCTGGTTGCAGGAGGTACACCAGACCCCTGCGACGTTCAGGTGCAGGAGCTTGAGGCGCTTGTTGCACGGGTCGTAGTAATCGGCGAGCGAGATGGCCTGCAGCCCCTGCGACGGGTCGGCGCCCGGATAGCCCTGGAACTTGAAGTTCTGGATCACGCTCCCCGGGGTGCTCCCGCGGCGTGCGTCGTGCCCGTAGGGCCCGGCCGGATACGCCACGCCGTCGGGGTTCACGTCGTGGCCGGTCGTCGCGACCTGACCGCCTGCGTCGCTGCTCTGGCTCGCCGCGCCCTTGCCGCCGCTGCACGCGAGCGCACAGCTCGCGACCGCTGCCACGAAATGGGATCTCATCCTCGGTGCCGCCCTACTTGCCGAGGAGCGTGTGCATCGCGGTCATCGCCTGGCTGCCGCTCGTCGTGCCGAACCCGGTGGTATCCCCGTTGATGTACTGCAGCACCTTCATCGTCGGAAGCTCGACGATATAAGCCTGGTCGCGACGGCCGAACATGTTGTTCGTGGGCGTCGGGTTCGACGCTGTGGGCGACGAGTCGGGGTCCTTCACCGTGGTCACCGGGAGCTTGTACGTCCCCACCCAGGAGTCGAGGTTGGCCCTCGTCGCGATCGTCGTGAAGCCGGCGGTCATCAGGACCTCGACCACGACACCCCCGGCCTGCACCACCGCCGCCCCGCCGTCTCGGATCTCGCCGGCGCTCTTCTGGCAGCCAGGGCAACTGAGCTCGGCCACGTTGATCATCGCGTACTTCTTGCCCGCCTTGCGCACGTCATCGAGCGAGTACGTCACGTATGGCTTGGTCGACGCGACCGCGTCGGCCGCGTCGTCGACGTAGCCGATCCAGGTCATGTTCGGCAGGATGCAGCCGGGTGAGAGGTGCCCTACGATTCCTGCGGGCGCGCAGTAAGGACCGCTCGGATACGGGCCCAGCGCCGTGCTGCCGTCGGAGCCCCCGGCGTCGCTCGTGGCGCCGGAGCTGCTCCCCGAGCTGCCGCTCGACCCGCTGGTGCTGCCCGAGCTGCCGCTCGACCCGCTGGTGCTGCCCGAGCTGCCGCTCGAACCGCTGCCGCTGACCGAGCTACCGCTCGAACCGCTGCCGCTGCCCGCGCTGCCGCTCGAACCGCTGCCGCTGCCCGCGCTGCCGCTCGAACCGCTGCTGCCCGAGCTCGCTCCCCCCGAGCCGGTCGATCCCGAGCAGGCCCACGTCGCCGACGCCAGCGCGCACGCGCCCAGCGTCACTCCCAGAGTCCTGAAGGCAAGGCTCACGTCATTTTCCCTTTCGTCTCACACCCAGCCACGTGATCTCGCTGATCCCCTCGCCCGGATCGCTCTGGATCGTCTTGCCGTCGGCCGAGACGTGCGCCGCCGCGGCGACGGCGAGCACGCCCACGTTGGGCGGGGTGGAGAAGTAGTCGTCGCCCAGCACCAGGAGATCCACCGCGGCGGAGGGCGGCAGCATGGCGCTGTTCTGGAGCGTGACCCCCATCTTGCTCGACGACTTCGCCCCCGACGGGGCCAGCGCGTAGACGGCGTCGACGCTAGCCGCCACCGCGTGGCTCGGCGCGTCGGCGAGCGACACCGGCGCGACGCGCAGCGTGCGCCCCGCGGTGGTGCCGTAGTCCTCGACGTCGAGCGTGAACGTCGTCCCCGCGGCGACCGACAGGGTCAGGTCGCCCTGGGTGACCGTGGAGGCGGGCGCGCCGTCCGGCGGCAAGAGGACGGTGCTCGGCGGAAGCAGCGGCACGCGCATCGTCACCGTGACCACCTGCGGCTCTCCGGCCTGGAGCCGGAGGTAGTCGACCGCGTGATCGGGGCGCCCGTCGGCGTGGAGGGCGTAGTCCTGCGTGTCGAGGTAGTCGCCGATGGGAATGACGAACGCGCCGGAGGAGCCGCTGCGCGTGCCGTAGCAGATGCTGCCGCAGAACGTCATGACCAGATCGGGGAGGGGCGCCCCCCCGAGGTCGGTGACCAGCCCGGTCGCCTCGAGGACGCAGACCCCGCCCTCGGGCCGCTGATCGACGGGGGTCGTGCACGAGGTGGGGACGCCGCCGTCGGCGGCTCCCGTCGCCACGTCGAGGGCTGCGGCGGCGTCCATCCCCGCGCCGCCAGCGTCGGGATGCACCGAGCCGGTCGCGGCAGGGCCGGCTGCCGACGGCCCGCAGGCGCTCGCAGCGACGGTGAGGGCAACGAAAGGCGCGCGGCGCACGGCGGAGAACCATGGTTGCAGGCCCGTTCGATGTCACGTTCAATCGAGCGCGAGACGCACCCAGGACAGCCGTCTTCTCGGACGGAAACGGAGCGTTGCCGCCGACGTGGTGCTTCTTCCGGGCGCCGCGCCGCGACGGCCCCGTGGGAGTACAGTCGGGGCCATGCGCCACGCCTCCCGCCTCCTCGCTGTCTGCGCGTCCCTCGCGCTTCTCCTCGTGGCGTGCGCCGGTTCCCCGGGCGCGGCGTCTCCCGCCGCGACCGCTGCGGCGAACGCGCGCGACGCCAGCGCGATGGACCGGCGCCTGCAGGGCGCGTGGCGCCTGGTCGACTACCGGCCCTACGTGGCCCCGGACCCGATGTTCCAGGCGCTGCTGGCCTCGCAGGTCGGTGTCATGATCGTGCGGCTCGATCACGGCCAGCTCTCCGCGGACTCCCCGACCTTCCACGTGACGCGCCCCTATCGCGTCGTGACGGCGGCCGGTCCCCTCTTCACGGTCGAGTCGCCGGACGTCGGGGGCGCGGTGTTCACGACCAGCGGGACGCTCTCGGAGGACGGCCGGAGCATCAGCTTCCAGGGCGACACGGAGCCGTGGCGGGGAGCAGGGTCTCTCGCGCGCGTGGAATAGGCCACGTCCCGCGTCGGGCGCCCCGCGTGTCTCATCGGGCGCCTCCTCGGCGTCTCCCTCGCGCCTCAGCGCAGCGCGTAGCGCAGAAAGAGGTGCGAGCCATCGCGCCTCACGCTCAGCAGCTCGGTCTCGCGGCCCGCGAGGTCGACCCCCTCGACGAGCGACTTGCGCCCGTCGCTCGCCGTGCGCCCGAAGAGCCTCGGAGACAGGGTGAGAAAGAGCTCGTCGACCACCCCGTCCCTCAGGAGTTCTCCGACGAGCGACGGTCCGCCTTCCGTCAGCACGGCGCGCAACCCCTCCGCGTGGAGGAGCCCCATCAGCGTGGCCGGACGGACGGGATCCAGCACGGCGACGCGCGCGCCCACAGGCACGGCGCCGCGCAGTCTCGCGTCCCCCGCGCGGGTCGTGACGATCAGCGCACCGGCGAGGGCCGGCTGACCGAGGTCCATCTCTCCGGACGCAGTGACCACCACGAGCCGCGGCTGAAGGGGCAGGCCCAGGTCGTCTCTCAGCTCGGCGAACAGGTCCGCCGCCTCGGGGTACGCGTGGTCTGCGTTCCACAGGTCCCCGCTCGCGTGGCGGAACGTGCCAGCGCCGATCACCACGGCATCGGCGAACGCGCGCAGCAGCCCCATGACGAAGCGGTCCGCCTCGCTCCCGCCGCTTACGACGCGGCCCGACTCGCCGCCGTCGCGCAGCGCCACGACCCCGTCCACCGACGACACGAAGTTCGCGTACACGCGCGGCCGCGCGATGCCGAAGTCACCGCCGTAGCGGATCGCCAGGCCCGGCGGCAGACCGGGCGCGTGCAAGCCCTCGCGCTCGAAGAGTAGCTCCAGGGGTTTCATGGATCCTGCCTCCGAGGCGGGCACGAGGAGTGATTCACAGAAAGATCGGGAAGATCAGAAGGGCGCGCAGTACGCGGCGAAGAAGCCCTGCGCGTAGGTGGTCCACGTGTCGCCGGCGTCGGCGGCAGTGCCCGCGCCGTGAGAGGGCGACGAGCACGCAGCGAGAGCGAGAGCAAGGGCGGGGGCGGGGGCGGGGGCGAGGATGAGGAGAGCGGGGCCAGGGCGGCGGGTCACCCGCGGGATCTTGCCCGCGGGCCTCACCTGTAACAAGATGACAACGTGCGCTGGCTCTCTGGGATCGTCGGCGCCGGTGTACTCGCATGTGCGTTGGGCGCGTGCGCAGTGCTCTCCGGCCTGAACGGGTACAGCTCGGGCGATTGCAGCAGCGGGGGCTGCGACGCGAGCGTCGACCGCACGGTACCCGCCGACGCGGCGAAGGACACTTCCGGCGACGGGTCGGTCGACACGGGCGTTCCCCCGGGGCCCGACGGGGCCGACGCGGCGGACGACACGTACGCAGCCGACGCCGAGGACGCCACGGTCGACGCCGACGGCGGCGCCCTCCCCGAGGCCGGGGGGTGCGAGGCCGGGCTGCTCGCCTGCGACGGTCGGTGCGTCGACCCCTCCAGCGCCGGCAGCTGCGGGAGCTGCGACAACGTATGCGACGCGGCTTGTGCGCCCGTCAACGGGGCGTTCAGCTGCGTGGCGAGCTGCCCCGCGAGCACGCCCACGCTCTGCAACGGCGTCTGCGTGGACACGACCAGCAACGCCGGCAACTGCAAGACGTGCGGGAACGCGTGCACGACCATCATCACGGGCGGCCAGCCGGTCTGCCTGGCCAGCGCCTGCACCTTCATCTGCCCGACGGGCTGGACGTACTGTAACGGCGCCTGCGTCGACTTCCGGAGCGACAGCAAGAACTGCGGCGGCTGCGGGTCCACGTACGCGTGCGCCAGCGGCAAGGCGTGCGTGAACGCCGCCTGCGTCACCGAGGCGCCCGACGCGGGGCCCGACGCGGCCCCGGACGCCGCGCCCGACAGCGGCTTCGACGCCGGCGACGGCGGGAGCATCTGCGGCGCCACGGGATGCCCCGTGTCCGCCGCGACGATCACCTGCCGCGTCGGCGGCTGCAACGCCGCGGGCGGGGCGTGCGCCTCGGCGGGCAGCGGCTGCTACTGCACGAGCGACAGCCAGTGCAAGAGCAACAAGTGCGTCCCCGTCGCGGGGCAGAACGGCGTCTCCTGCGGCTCGAGCTGCACGGGCACGGGAACGGCCGACGCCTTCGACTGCGCCCTCGCCAGCCCCGGCATCCCGCCGATCACTCCCCCGCCCGCCGCCACCTGCCCCGCCGGCAGCGGATATCACGGCACCACGCTCACCTGCGACTCGACGCACACCAGCTGCTACTGCGGCGCCGACAACCAGTGCCCGAGCGGCAAGTGCATCCCGAGCGCGACCAACAACAACAGCTGCGCCGGATCCACTTGCACCGGGAGCGGCACGGCCGACTACCGCGGCTGCCAGACGGTGTCCGCGATTCCAACCTGCCTGCTTTACGTTGGGTGTCCCGCCAGCACGACGTGCTCGTATCCGAACTGTTATTGTATCAACGACGCCGTGTGCGACACCGGCCACTGCATCCCGAGCAGCAACAACGGCAACTGCTCCAACTGCACCGGGACCGGCACCGACGATGGCCACGGCTGCGAGGCAGCCCCGTCGTCGGTCCCCTGCACCGCGGGAGTCGCCGCGTGCACGACGACGCTCTCGCCCGCGCCCGTCCCCAACCCGGCCAAGACCGCTTGCGTGTGCGTCGCCGATTCGGACTGCGCGAGCGGCAAGTGCGTCAACGCCACCACCCAGTGCACCGGCACCTGCACCGGGACGGGCCCGGCGGACAGCGCCAACTGCGCCTCGGTGACGTCGGCGGCGACCTCGTGGGCGTGCCCCACCGGCAACTGCAGCACCGTCACCTCGGCCACCGGCAAGTGCGCGGCGGCGGGCGTCACGTGCTGGTGCACGAACGACTCGCAGTGCGGCGGCGGCAAGTGCGCGGCGTGGGCCGGGTGCGCGACCGGCGCGTGCACGGGTGCCGGCGTCATCGACGGCTTCCACTGCGTTCCTTAGTTGGTCATTTGCTGACCCATCGCGTGCGCTTCGTTGTGCCTGTGGCCGGCTCAGGTGTACCGTTCGATGGGCCCGGCGTTCGTCGTGAGCTCCGGAGGCCCGACCGAGGCGGGGTGCCACGATGAACGATCAGTCGCTCCCGCCGAGGTCGAACAAGCTCTCCGATGCTCCCAGCGCCTTCGGCGAGCTCGACCCCCGGGAGATTGACCTCTTCGAGCGGCTGGTGACCCCCGACCAGCTCTCGGCCGTCTTCCAGCCCATCGTGAGCATCGACGGCGGCAAGCTGTTCGCGTACGAGGCCCTCGTTCGCTGCCAGGTCCCCTACTTCACGCCGACCAAGCTGTTCGAGCACGCGGCCTCGATCCGCTCGACGGGGCGGCTCGGCCGCATGATCCGCGAGATCGCGGTCTCTCTGTGCAAGGGGACGCCGCTCTTCGTGAACCTTCACCCCAACGAGCTCGAAGAAGGATGGCTCGTGCGCTCCGACGACCCCATCTTCTCTCACGACGACGACATCTACCTCGAGATCACCGAGTCGGCGCCGATCACGCACTTCGACCTGTGCGTGAACGTGCTCCGCGAGGTGTGCGGCCGCTCGGGCGTCCACCTCGTCGTGGACGACCTCGGCGCGGGCTACTCCAACCTCAACCTCATCAGCGAGCTCGAGCCCAGGGTGGTGAAGCTCGATCGGAAGCTGATCCAGGATCTGCACCGCAAGCCGCGCCAGCAGAAGCTCGTCTCGATGGTCGTGCGCCTGTGCCACGAGCTCGGGGCCATCGTCGTGGCCGAGGGCATCGAGACCAGCGACGAGTACGCGGCCGTGCGCGACAGCGGCGCGCAGTACGGCCAGGGGTACCTGTTCGCGCGGCCCGGCTTCCCGATGCCGGCGATCACGTGGCCGCCCCCTCCCCCGGAGGTCGAGTCGTCGCCGACGACGCGGCCGTCGCGCCGGGTGTGAGAGCGCCCCGGCCACTGCGCGGCTATCAATCCCGGTCGAACCTGCTAGCGTCCGAGGCTCGACGAGCTTGCAGGAAGAGATGACGATGGCCGAGCGCAAGGAAGAGGCAGCAGCACGGATCACGGACCAGTTCCGCAGCGGCGAGTCCATGGTCTACGACCTGTCGTGCTGCCCCGGCGTTCGCCTGACTCTCTCGCTGAAGCAGCGCCAGAACGAAGAGGTGGCCGACCTGTGGAGCGCCGAGGCTCACGCCCGCCAGGCGCCCGAGCGCCCGACGGTCGTCGGCAGTGGCCCGACGCGGGGCGACGCTCTCACGGAGGTCGCCAAAGCGTGGGCGGCCAAGAACGGCGCGTGGGGGTTTCCGACCTTGGACTGGGAGGCCGTCGCGCGAGAGCTGCGCGCCGTGCGCGCAGTCTGAGCTGCCAGGCCGCCGAATAATGCTTTGCCCTTCGCCCCCAGGCGGCCCTGCCGTGTCGACCGACCCAGGCTGGGGATCACGATGAACACTCCGAAGGTACCGGGCGCCGCGCTGCGCCAGCCCGCGGCTCCGCGCGCCCCCGCCGACCCCGGCGCGCCCGCGTCGCAGGATCCCCTGCGCGCGTACTCCAGCCAGATCGGCCGGATCCCTCTGCTCACGCGCGAGGGCGAGGTGGAGATCGCCAAGCGCATCGAGGCCGGAGAGCTGTCCGTCTTCCAGGCGATCGTACGTTGCCCGATCGGGCTCGAGCAGCTCACCCAGCTCGCGGCGGGCCTCCGCGCCGGGACGGTGCGCGCCAAGGACGTCGCGCGCAACTCCGGCGAAGAGGGACCCGAGTGGGAAGAGGCCGAGCAGCGGCGGGTGACCCGCCTGCTCGACTCCGTCATCCAGCTGGCCGAGCTTCCCCGGCCGCGCTCCAGGGCGCCTGCGCGCGGCGGCGAGGCCCGGCCGAGCAAGCAGGCGGCGGAGGCCGAGCAGAAGATGCTCGAGGCGCTGATCGACGTGCGCCTGAAGAAGCCCGTGATCGACGCGATCGTGGTCAAGCTGCGCGCGCGGATCGAGAGCCGCGAGGGCGCCCTGCGCGGGCGCAACCAGGCAGCGCGCGCGGCCGACCGCGAGCTGACCGAGCTGCAGGCGACGTGCGCGATCATCACCGAGGGCGACCGGCGGAGCCGCCAGGCGAGGGCCGAGCTGGTCCAGGCGAACCTGCGGCTCGTGATCGCCATCGCGAAGCGCTACGCGAACCGGGGGTTGCTCCTGGTGGACCTCATCCAGGAGGGGAACATCGGGCTGATGCGGGCGGCCGAGAAGTTCGAGTACCGCCTCGGGTACAAGTTCAGCACGTACGCGACGTGGTGGGTGCGGCAGGCGGTCACGCGCGCGCTGGCCGACCAGGCCCAGACGATCCGCACGCCGGTGCACATCTTCGAGCTCGTCGGCCGGGTCAACCGGACGATCCGGTCGCACGTCCAGGAGTACGGCCGCGAGCCGACGCCGGACCAGATCGCCGAGAAGCTCCAGGTCCCCGCTGCGCACGTGACGACGGCCATGCGGTGCGCCAAGCAGCCCATCAGCCTCGAGGTCCCCGTGCGCGACGACGAGAGCGCCCGCCTGGGCGACATCCTCGAGGACCGCAGCGCGACCTCCCCGATGGAAGGCGCCATGAGCGCGCGACTCGAGGAGCAGACGGCGCAGCTGCTCGACGCCCTCCCTCCACGCGAGGCCGAGGTGCTCCGCCTGCGCTTCGGCATCGGCGGCGCGACCGAGCACACCCTCGAAGAGGTCGGCGGCCGGTTCGCGCTCACGCGCGAGAGGATCCGTCAGATCGAAGCGAAGGCCCTCGACCGGCTGCGGCGACGCCCGGGCACGAAGAGCTGGCGCTCTCTCATCGACGGCTAGAAGACCGGCGTCTTTCGGCCGATCCCATCGCGCTGGCGTCGTCGGCCGCGCTCGAAATACGCAGTGTATTCCTCGCGCGGCCGCCAGCGCCATCGCTCGGTCTCGACCGAAATACACCGGCCTTCTGCACGGGGGCTGGGATGCCGTGGGGCGCCGCGCGGTGGCGGAGTCTTGGTTCCGTCAGCCTGTGTGCGCGCAGGAAGCTGGTGTATTTCGTTCGAGGCCGAGCGAGGGCTAGGCGGCCGAGCGAGGGCTACTACGCGTAGCTCGAGCGAGGCCGACGACGCCATCGCGATGGGATCGGACGAAAGACACCAGCTTCCGTCACTGCACCGACTGCGGCGGCGGCGGGGGCGCCAGGGTGTCCGGCGCGACGCACGCCGACAGGTCGAAGAAGAGGAACTCGAGCGCCTTNNAGATCGCTGAAGACCGCCTTGCCGCAGTACTGGGGGCCGTTGGTCTCCGGCCCGGCGTCCGGCGCCGGTGGGATGCCGCCGATCGGCGTGAGGAACGAGAGGTACTTCACGTCGTCGCTCTTCGCGCTGTCGTAGATCCACCGGGTGGTCGGCTTGTTGACCGTCGACACGCTGTTGGCCACCCCGTTGAGCGCGATGGTGGCGCCCGTGAGCGCCCCGGCGTTCGCGAGCCAGTCGTGGAAGACCTGGCCCTTCGGGAAGGACGTGTCGATCGTGTACTGCCCGCTTCCCGAGCCAGAGGACACGCCGAGCCACGTGGCCACGTTTTGGAAGTCGGTCTGCGGGCTGCTCTTGAACCATACGTAGTGGAAGTGCGTCGCAAACACCTTGCCGCCCTCGCCGAGCCAGTCGTGCAGGGCCTGCAGGCCCGCCGTCGGCTTGTTCGTGAGTGTTTCCATCCCCTCGCAGGCGAGCAGCACGATGTCGTACGACTCGAGGGTCGTCTTCGACGTCCATAGCGGGCACGAGGCACCGGTGCAGTTGCCCGCCGTGCCGCTCGAGAGGCCGGGGGCGCCGCCGATCGGGATGCCGAGGAAGCTCCCCCCACCGGCGCCCTGGTAGATGTCCAGCCGCCCGCCCGCGTGCGGCGCCGAGAACTCGCTCGGGTCGATGCCCATGCCGCGCATGAAGCAGCCGAGGTCGTCCGCGCCGCCCGTGACGAGCGCCATCTGGGGCAGGTCGGCCACGACGCCGTCCTTCCGGCTCTGCGGCAGGCGCACCGTCCCGTCCTTCAGTGGGTTGTCCTTGCACGAGGTGACGGAGCTCAGGAAGATCTCTCGCCGCCACTTGCCCGTCTGCACGACGAGGGGGACGTGCGTCGTCGCCGGCACGCCGGTCAGCGTGAAGTGACCCTTCGTGTCGGTCGTCGTGACCGTGACGTAGTTGCCGATGGGCACGTCGCACGTGTTGCACGAGCGAGTGCCGAGCGTGATCGGAGGGACCTTGCCGCCCGGGTCGTTCGGGATGAAGACCGCCACGTTGTAGAGCGGGTTCTTCCCGGCCGGGTCGAAGACGGTGCCGCTGATGGTCGTCGTGCACCCGCTGGGCACGTAGCAGGCCAGGCCGCCGCCGGTGCACGCGGCTGCCGTGGCGGCGTCACCGCCGAAGCTCGGGTCGATCACGCCCGAGTCGTCGCCTCCGACCCCGCTTCCCGTCGAAGCCCCGCCGTCGGCGCCGCTCGGATCGAACCCACCGGAGCCCGTCGCGCTGCCGCATCCGCCGGAGCCAGACACGAGCCCCACGAAGAGACACACGGCAAGGACGACCGAAGACTTCCCCAAGCGATGAGCCATGTCACACCATCCCAAGACAAGAGGACCAGGGCAAGCGCGAGCCTAGCAAGGTTTGCGCGGCGCGCATCCCGGCACACCGGCATCCGCCGACGAACGCCTATCCTCCAGCTCCCTACAGGTGCCCCGCCCGCTTGGCATAAGTGCCGATGAGCGTGGCCTGTCCCAGCACGTGGCCGCGCATCGCCCCCTCCAGCATCGCCTTGTCGGGCGAGCCCAGGTCCGGCAGGATCGTGTCGAGCGCGTACAGCTTGTGGAAGTAGCGGTGCCGGCCCACCGGAGGGCACGGGCCGCGGTACCCGGTGGCCCGCCAGTCGTTGAGCCCCTCGTGCATGCCCACCTGGGCGGCCTCGGCGTGCTCCGGAAGAGCCGACACTCCCGGCGGGATTCCGTAGGCGACCCAGTGCACCCAGGTCATCTTGGGAGCGCGCGGATCGGGCGCGTCGGGGTCGTCGACGATGAGCGCGAAGCTCTTCGTTCCGGGGGGAGCGTTCGACCAGGCCAGGGGGGGCGACGAGTCGGCTCCCTCGCACGTGTGCTTCGGGGGGATCGGCCCCTCGTTCTCGAAGCTGGCGGAAGTCATGTGGAACGTCGTCATCGCTGCACCTCCCTTGCCCTCGCCTCCGGCAAGCGCGGCCGCGACCGCGACGCCGGCGAACAGGATGTGTCGAGTGCTGATCATGGTAACGTGCCCAAGCACAGGCCGTGCCGCCCCCCTGCCGGGGCAGGCCGCCATCCCATGAGCACGGCAACCACCGACCTCTCCGACGCCCACCCCGAGGCCCAGATCTGCGAGCCTGTCTTCCGCACGTTCGGCGGCCGGCAGGCCTTCCACGGGCCGATCAAGACGCTGAAGGTGTATGGCGACAACTCGCTCGTACGCAGCACGCTCGAGACCCGGGGCGAAGGGCGCGTGCTCGTGGTCGACGGCGGGGGCTCGACCCGGTGCGCGCTGGTCGGCGGCAACCTCGCGCGGCTGGCGGCGGACAACGGGTGGGCAGGGCTGGTGGTCAACGGCTGCATCCGCGACCGCGCAGAGATCGCGTCGCAGCCGGTGGGCGCCATCGCCCTGGCGACCCACCCGCGCAGAAGCAGCAAGGGGTCGGGAACGGGCCGCACGGACGAGGTCGTGGCCTTCGCCGGCGTCGCGTTCCGGCCGGGCGCGTGGCTGTACGCGGACGCGGACGGCGTGCTCGTCTCGGACGGGCCCATCCACGACACGGCGGGGGGCTGAGAACGCTCGAGGACGAAGAGGATGATGCGCGCGAAAGCCAATGGCCTGGAGCTCGAGTACGAGACGTTCGGCGACCCGAAGGACCCGCCGCTGGTGCTGGTCATCGGGTTCGGCCAGCAGCTCATCGACTACGACGAGCGCTTCTGCGAGAAGCTCGCCGCGCGCGGCTTGCGCGTAGTCCGGTTCGACAATCGCGACTCCGGGCTGTCGACCCGGCTCGAGGGGGCACCCCGGCCGGTGCTCATGCGCATCATGGCCGGCGACCTGTCGTCGCTGGCCTACTCGATCGAGGACATGGCCGACGACACGGCGGGTCTGATCGCAGCGCTCGGCTCCGAGTCGGCGCACGTGGCCGGGCTCTCGATGGGCGGGATGATCGCCCAGTCGCTCGCCACGCGGCACCCGGACCGCGTGAGGAGCCTGGCCTCCATCATGTCGACGACGGGGGACAGGAGCGTCGGACACGCCACGCCCGAGGTCATGGCCCTGCTGGGACGGCCCCCACCCGCCGAGCGCGGCGAGAACGTGGAGGCCGGCGTACGCCTGTGGCGGGCGCTGAGCTCCCCGGGCTTCCCGTTCGACGAGGCCGGCGTGCGGGCCCGCGTCGCGCGCGCGTACGATCGTGGGTTCTACCCGCAGGGCGTCGCGCGACAGGCGGGCGCCATCGTCGGACAGCGCGACAGGACCGAGGCGCTCGCTGGCGTGCGCGTCCCGGCGGTCGTCATCCACGGCGCCAGCGATCCGCTCATCCACGTCTCCGGCGGCGAGGCGACCGCGCGCGCGATCCCGGGCGCGAGGCTCGTGGTCGTGCCCGGGATGGGGCACGACCTGCCCGAGGGGGTGTGGGGGCTCGTCATCGACGCGATCGTCGAGAACGCCCGGCGGGCGGGGTCCTGAATCACACCCTGGTGGCACATCGCGACCCGAGCAAGGCGTCTCCGACGAGGTTTCACTTGCCGTCTGCGCGAGCGTCGTCAGGAAGGCCTTGCCCCAGGAGTACGTCTTCTCGCCCCACACCGAGTTGACGACCTCCAGCTGGTAGTCGCTCGCCGAGGGCGTCTGCACGCCTCGGTGTCTCGTATCGGAGCGACGGTCGCCGAGGCGTCCTGCACCGGTTCGAGTGAGCGGGCGTCGCGCTGCCGGATCGGGCGAAATGCTACGATGCGCGACTCTATGACGCCCCCGAACGGACGCTGCCGCATCGTGATGACCGGAGGCCCGGGCGGCGGCAAGACCACGGCCGCGGACCTCTTCCGGCGCGAGATCGGCGAGCGCGTCGTCGTCGTCCCCGAGGCCGCGACGCTGCTCTTCTCGGGCGGCTTCCCCCGCGTCGCCGAGCCTCTCGCGAGGCGCTCGGCGCAGTGCGCCATCTACCACGTGCAGAGAAACCTCGAGGACGTGCAGTCGGCCCGGTTCCCCGAGAGAATCCTCCTGTGCGATCGCGGGACCATCGACGGGGCAGCCTACTGGCCCGACGGCGCCGCCGGGTTCTTCGCGGCGGTGGGCACGACGGAAGAGCAGGAGCTCGCGCGGTACGACGCGGTGATCTTCTTCGAGAGCGCTGCGGTGGGCGGCATCTCCTTCGAGGGAGGCAACCCGGTGCGCATCGAGTCGGACAAGGAGGCCGTCGACCTCGATCGCCGCCTGCGCGCGCTCTGGTCGAAGCACCCGCGCTTCACCGTGGTCCAGCACAGCGCGTCGTTCTTCCGGAAGATCACCTTCGGCCTCGCGGCCCTCGAGAGCATCGTGGCTCAGCTGACGTGAGCTGGCACCTCCGTAGCCGCCGTAGTCGTGCCACCGATGCAAGGCCATGACCAGACTGCTCGACAACGCTTCGGCTGTCAGTGAGCCTCACGCGGCCTTCAAGCACGCCGTCAGCTCGGCGAGCGTCGCCTCCGCGCTCGCGAGCCCGTCCCCCGGGGCCTCGTCGAAGCGACGCGAAAGGCGCATGTCCGGCGTGAGCTTCCACGCGCCGCGCGAGGCGCGGATGAGGCTCGTGATCTTGGCGGGGTCGAGCGGCGTGTCGTCCCGCAGGTGCAGCGTGACGACGCGCGCGTTCGCCTCGCAGCCGAGCGCGCGCAGCCTGCGAAGCTCGGTCTTGAGCGCCATCAGCTTGACCAGCCGGCGGGCCTCCTCGGGCGGCGCACCGAAGCGGTCCTCCATCTCGGCGCCGATCTCGCCGACGTGCGCCTCGTCGACCGCGCTGGCGAGGCGCTTGTACAGAGAGAGCCTGAGGCCGACGTCGGTGACGTAGTCCTCCGGGAGCAGGGCCTCGACGTCGAAGCTGAGCTCCGGGTCGACTTCGTGGACCACCTCCTCGCCGCGCATCTCGTGCACCGCCTCGTCGAGCATGCGGCAGAACATCTCGAAGCCGACGCTCGCCACGTTGCCCGACTGCGCGCCCCCGAGCAGGTCTCCCGCCCCGCGCAGCTCGAGGTCCAGCGACGCGATCTGGAAGCCGCTTCCGAGCTCCGTGTGGCGCTCGAGCGCGTCGATGCGCGCGCGCGACTCTTCGGTCATCGCGTTCTGCGGGGGGACGACCAGGTAGCAGTACGCCCGCTCCTTGCTCCGCCCGACGCGCCCGCGCAGCTGGTAGAGCTGGGCCAGACCGAAGAGGTCCGCGCGGTCGATGACCATCGTGTTCGCCCGCGGGATGTCGAGGCCGCTCTCGATGATCGCCGTCGAGACGAGCACGTCGTAGCGCCCGTCGACGAAGTCGAGCATCGTCTCCTCGAGCGCGGCCTCGCCCATCTGCCCGTGGGCGACGGCGACGCGCGCGGTGGGTACGAGCGCCTGGAGGTACGCCGCCTTCTCGTAGAGCTTGTCGATGCGGTTGTAGACGTAGAAGGCCTGCCCGCCGCGGGCCAGCTCGCGCTGGACCGCCTCGCGGACGATCCCGTCGTCCCATCGCATGACGATCGTGCGCACCGCGCGGCGATCGACGGGCGCGGTCGTGATGAGCGACAGGTCCCTCAGGCCGGTCACCGCCATCTGGAGGGTGCGGGGGATCGGCGTCGCCGTCAGGGTCAGGACGTCGACCTGCGCGCGCAGCTGCTTGATGCGCTCCTTGTGGGTGACCCCGAAGCGCTGCTCCTCGTCGACGACCAGCAGCCCGAGGCTCTTGAAGTGCACGTCCTTCGAGAGCAACCGGTGCGTGCCGACGACGACGTCGACCTTGCCCTCCTTGAGGCCGTGCACGGTCTCCTCCTGCTCCTTCTTGGTCTGGAAGCGAGACAGGGCGCGGAGCGTGATCGGGTAGCCCGCGGTGCGCGCCTCGAAGGTCCGGAAGTGCTGCTGGGCGAGCACGGTCGTCGGGCACAGGAGGGCCACCTGCTTGCCCGCGAGCGCGACGCGGAAGGCCGCGCGCAGGGCCACCTCGGTCTTGCCGAAGCCCACGTCGCCGCAGACGAGCCGGTCCATCGGCCGGGGCGACTCGAGGTCCCGGTTCACCTCGTCGATGGCGCGGGCCTGGTCGGCCGTCTCGTCGAACGGGAACGTGGCCTCGAATGCGCGGTAGTCGTCGTCGGGCGGCGGGAGGGCGTCGCCCTCGAGCGCCTTGCGCTCGGCGTAGAGGCGGAGCAGCTCGTCGGCCATCTTCCGGACCTCGCGCGCGACGCGCGACCTGGTGCGGGCGAACGTGGATCCCCCCAGCCGGTCCACCTTGGGCTGCGTGCTCTCGCCGCCCGCGTACTTCTCGAGCTGATTGAGGCGCCAGACCGGCAGGTACAGCTTGTCGCCGCCGGCGTACTCGATCGCGATGAGGTCGACGGCGTGGCCGGACACGTGCTTGTGCACCAGACCCTGGTAGCGCCCGATGCCGTGCTCGGCGTGGACGACGTAGTCGCCCGGCGACAGGCTGCGCAGGTCCTCGAGGAACGGCCGCGCCGCGTCTCCCTCGACGACGCGTTCCCTGCGCCGGTGCACGCGCGAGCCGAAGATTTCCTCCTCGGTCACCAGCACCAGCCCGTCCGCCGGGAGGACGACGCCGCGGGCCAGGGGACCGACGACCACCTGGACCTCCTGGGTCGGATTGACCTCGTCGAGCCAGCGGGGATCGAACGGGCCCAGGCGCGTCCTGCACGCCACGCCCTGGTGGAGCAGGAGCGTGGCCAGCCGCTCGGCCTGCGTCTGCGCGCGCGCCGTCACGAAGACGCGCAGGCCGTAGGCTCGCCAGTGGTTCACGCGCCGGATGAGCGGCAGCAAGGTCGCGCTCTTCCCCTTCGACGAGCGGGCGGCCTTCACCGCTCGCGTGAGGTCGTCGTGATCGCCGGCCGCGACGTCGAGCGGCTCGGGCGAGGTCTCGAACGCGCCCATGCCTCCCTCGACCGCGCCGGCGACCGGCGTGCGGTGCAGGGTGACGACCGGGCGCGCCGACAGGTCTCGCGCGACGTCGTCCTCGCTCTCGTAGAAGGCCCCGACGAGAAAGCGCGGACCGCCGCTCCCCTTGCGCTCGGCGTCGTCGCGGGCGCGGGCGAGCTCGTCCCGCAAGGCGCGCGTGACGGCCGGCGGATCGTCCAGCACCACGATCGCCCCGGCGGGGACGTACTCGAGGAGCGAGTCGAGCGCGTCGTAGTACGCGGGCAGGAACCCCTCGGCCCCGAAGAAGGCTCGCCCGCTCGCGACGTCGTCGACCAGGGCCCGCGTCTTGGTCGTCGGCCAGTCCATCGCCTCGGCGAGCTGCGTCACCCGGTCGCGCGCGCGCGCGACGGTCCGGCCGTCGAGGATCGCCTCGCGGGCCGGCGGCAACCAGAGCTGCCTGAGCCCGGGCGCGTCTTTGCGCGTCTTCTGCTCGAGCGGGTCGAACGGCTTCATGGAGAGCACGAGATCGCCGTAGAGCTCCAGACGCACGGGCGACTCGCTCGAGGGGGGCCAGAGGTCGACCAGCGCGCCTCGCACTGCGAAGCTGCCTGGGTCCTCGACCACCGGGACGCGCAGGTAGCCGCTCTCGGAGAGCGAGCGGACGAGGGCCTCGCGGTCGATCTCGGTGTCGACGAGGACGCGATCGGCGCGGCGGACGAGCTCCTTGCGGGGGACGACCCTGCGCGCGAGGGCGGACGCGGGGACGACGAGGACGCGCCAGGGGCGGTCGTGGGCGAGGTGCGAGAGCGTGGCCATGCGGCTCATCGCGGCGCGGCGGTCGGGGCTGACGTCGGCGTAGGGGGAAGACTCGATCGCGGAGAAGACGAGGACGTCCCCTTCGCCTGTGTCCTCGGCGTCGTCGTCGAGGGCCCCGCGGACGAGGAAGCCGACGTCCTGCGCGACGCGGCGGGCGGTGTCGAGGTCGGGGGTGACGAAGAGGACGCGGCGAGCGGCGGTGGCGATGCGGGCAGCGAGGGCGGCGCCGGCGGAGCCGCGGACGCCGGCGACGTCGAGGCGGCCGGACTGGAGGGACTGGGCGCGAGCCGCGACGTCGCGGAGGCGGCGGGCGACGACGCCTTCGGGGGGGAGGATCGGGGGGAAGGGATCGAGGTCTTCCGGCATGGCGGGCCGCGGGGGCGCGAGGATGTAGCACGCGGGACGCGCGTGCCCGGGCGCGACCCCGACCCCGACCGCGACCCCCTCCGCTCAGCGAGGCTGGACCGGGCCCGGAGTGACGACGTACACCGGAGTCGCCCACAGGAAGTCGTGGAGCGGCTGCCCAAGGAAGTCCCTCCAGGGGTCGATGCCGCGGAATCAGCGGGAATTGCGTGCAGCGCAGTCACCTCGGCCACCCCCCACGCTCGTCGATGTAGACTGCACTCGTACATCGGAGGTCCAATGGCAGACACACCTTCGAGCATGCTCCCGGTCGGCACTCCGCTGCCGCCAATACGCCTGACCAACGCCGTGAACGGCGAGGTCGTCGACGTCGGCGCGCTCGCGGCGGGCAAGCGGGGGACGCTCGTCATGTTCATCTGCAACCATTGCCCCTTCGTCGTTCACCTCTTGCGAGAGCTCGTCGCTGCGGCGCACGAGGCGGAGCGTCTCGGCCTGGCGGTCGTCGCGATCAACTCCAACGACGCGCAGAGTTATCCGCAGGACGGCCCCGACGCGATGGCGCGCCTCGCCGCGGAAGAGAAGTGGCGATTCCCGTTCCTCTTCGACGAGACGCAGGACGTCGCGCGCGTCTTTCGCGCCGAATGCACTCCGGACCTTTACCTCTTCGACGCCCGGGGCAAGCTCGCCTACCGGGGTCAGTTCGACGACAGCCGGCCGGCGAACGGCAAGCCGGTGACCGGGCGCGACCTGCGCGCGGCGATCGCCGCCGTCGCCGCCGGCCATGCCCCGGCGCCGGACCAGAAGCCGAGCGTCGGGTGCAGCATCAAGTGGCGGGCGAAGCGTCCGCGCGCGTAGCTCGGCTCAGTCCTCCGGATCTTCGTCCGCCGTCGGCACCACCGCCGGGTTCGACACGGGAGTCGTCGTGCAGAGCGCTCCTTGTCGAGCGATCGTGGCGGCGTCGGCTGCGAGGTCCACGTCGCATCGTCCGAGGATCGAGCCGAGCGCGCGTCGCGCCCAGTCGCGCACGAGGGGATAGGGGCCCGTCAGCTCCCGGGCGATCATCGGCGCGGCGTCGCGCGCTCGCATCTCACCGAGCGTTGCGATGGCCACGGCCTGCTCGTGCGGTTTGCCCAGGGCGAGCGTCGCGCGAATGACGTTCGCGTCGAGGGAGCCGTAGAGGTCGACCAGACGCTGGCGCGGGTAGCGGACCGGCCACCACTTCTCCATGGAATCGACCAGGGCCCCGACGCTCCGGTCGGCGTGGCAGAGCGCGCACTCGAGCGGACGGTCGCCGAGGACCCGCGCCGGGTCGGTCGGCGAGCCGATCCGGTGGTAGCGCGCGAGCGCGCCGTCGAGCCCCATGTTCTTGCGGGGCATGTGGCAGGCGATGCACGCGCCGCCCGGGCCGTCGGGATCGTGATGGGCGTGATCGTGGAGGCGAGGGCGGTCGGCGAGCTCCCGGTGGCATCCGGTGCACTTCGCGTTTCCCGCGAGCGTCGCGAGGGCGCGGAGCGACGCGGGGTCGTCGGCGCCGTGGGGATCGTGGCACGTCGTGCACGACATGGCCCCCGCGCAGCCCCCGAGCAGGAAGTCGCGCGCCTCGCCCGAGTTGATGTGACTCCCGCCCGCGCCGAGATCGCGCCTGCCTCCCTCCCACGTGAACGGATAGCGCGAGAAGAGGACCTGGTGGCAGCGCGCGCACACGCGGTTGACGGCCGCGGCGCGCGTGGGCGTCGGGAGCGAGACATCGAGCCACGGGGCCGCGGGAACGAGGGACGCACGGACGCGCGGGTCGGCCGCGTGCTCTCGCGAGCCGCCGTGGCACGCCTCGCACCCGATCCCCACCTCGACCAGCGCGGCTCCGCCGAACGATGCGCGGACGACCTCGATGCCGCGCGCCGCCACGACCCGCGGATCCCCGCTCGACGAAGCGCCCGGCTCGCCGAGGCGCGCGGTCTCCCCCGCGACGGCCCGGGCGAAGCCGTCGCCGTCGGTCACGCGCACGCGCGCGCGGCGGTCGGCGGGGAGCCACCGATCGACCTGCTCGCCCTGGTAGGCGCGCGCCTTTGGACCTGCGATGGCGCCGAGAATGCGATCGAGCTCGGGAACCGTGTTGTGGCAGAAGATGCAGGTGCGACTCCACGCGGGCCCGGCACGAAGGCTCGAGCGCTCGTGCACCATCACCGAGTAGCCCTTGTAGCGGAGAGAGGCGGTGGCCAGGACGTACGAGACGGGCAGCACGAGCTCTTCGCCGCCGCGATCGACGTCGACGCCCGCGAAATCCTCGCGCGTCCGCCCACCGATGACCCGCGTGACGCGGTAGGTCCGCGTGTCGCCCCCGGCGACCTCGAGGCGAACGAACCGGTCGTCCTGCCGCCGGTCGAGCGTCACCACGTCGTCCTTGAACCGCCAGCGGGTCCCGTCGAAGGGAGCCCGCACGTCTGCCCCCCGGGCGTCGCGTGTCATCCGGTGCATCGGCGAGCGCTCCCATGCGGCCGTGACGTCCGCGTGGCATGGCGCGCACGCGGCGGACCCGGCGTAGTCGCCGCGCGCGACGTTGCTGCGCACGACGGGCTCGACTGGCCGCCCGGCGCTCCGCGAAGATCGAACCGGAGCTCCGCAGCTCGCGAGCGCGGCGGCGACCATCGCGAGCACCGCGTATCGGAGGACGCCTCCGTTCACATTCCGACGCTTCCGGAAGTGACGCGCCCGCTCACGACTTGGCCTCCCGTTCGAGGAGCGCCCGCTTGCGCTCGACACCCCACCGGTAGCCCGACACGTCCCCGTCCGTTCGAACGACGCGATGACACGGGATCGCGACGGCGAGCGGGTTGGCCGCGCAGGCCCGCGCGACGGGGTCGCGCGGCGCTCGGAGCGCCGATGCCGGCGGCGATCGCCGAGTAGCTCGCGGTCGCGCCCGCCGGAATCTCGCGCAGCGCCTGCCAGACCCGCTGCGGAAAGCGGCGCTCGAGCTTGGCGTGGCGAGGGTCGCGCGCCGCGCCGGACGCGGTGGCATTCTTGCGGGTCACGCGAGCAGGCTAGCCCCGCTCGCGAGGCGCGGCACTCCGGGTCTTGCTACGCATGAGGAAGGCCGGCCTGGGTGCGCGTCCTTGTGTGCCAATCGGTGCCGATCGCGACGCGAGGCGCCGGCCGGGCGTGCCCGCAAGTGAGCGGACGCGGCGGCAGGCGGGGACGGGGCGTCGGCTCGCCTGGACGACCGGGCGTCGGGTTGCGACAGGCGTGAGCGCGACGCGCGGGTGGCAAAGCGGGACGGGCCACCGTCCAGGCGCGATGGTCGGGCGTCTCGGGGCGACGGGCGGCCGTCGCATGGGATGACGCTAGGCTCTTTCCCATGGCACGCGAGCGCCCCGACCGCCGTCCGCCGTCGCGTCCCCCGCCGCGCGTCGGCAAGGTCACCCACGAGCGCGGCATCCGGAACGAGATGCGCGTCCTCGAGAGCTGCCGGCTCGAGTCGCGTCCCGCCTGGATGCGTCCTCTACGAGCTTCTGTCGGGCGCGCCGCCGTTCGTCGCGGAGACGATGCCGGAGATCGTCTACCTGGTTACGCAGCGCGATCCGCCCCCGTTCGCGGACAGGCGGCCCGACGTGCCGCCGGGGCTCTTCCGGGGTCGAGCGTCCCGGCGAGCTCGAGCGCTCGAGTCACCCTGGTATAGAGGTAGGCATGGCGCGCAGGGGCCTCGTGAAGAAGGCGACCACGGTACCTGTGCGCGAGGACGGGACGCTGCGCCTCGCGGTCGTCGCCGACACGCACTCCGCGCCTCACCCCGACGCTGCGAAGCACCTCGCCGCGCAGCGCCCCCACGCGATCCTCCACGCGGGGGACATCGGCGAGCTGGGCGTCCTCGATCGTCTCGCCGAGATCGCGCCGGTCTTCGCCGTCCGCGGGAACATCGACGAGCGCGCTCCGGAGGTGCCCGACGTGCTGACGCTGGACGTGGTGGCGGGGGCGAGCGCTCTGCTGCGGATCTTGCTCGTGCACATCGGCGTCGAAGGGCCGCGGCTGCGCGCGGACGTGGCCCGCCTGGCCGCATCGGAGGAGGCGTCTCTCGTGGTCTGCGGGCACTCGCACGTGCCGTTCATCGGGCGGGACCGCGGCGTGGGCGTGTTCAATCCGGGGTCGGTTGGGCCCCGGCGGTTCCGGCTGCCGATCCTGTTCGGGATGATCGAGGTGTCGCCGCGCGAGGTCCGGCTCGGGCACGTGGACTGCGAGACGGGGGCTTCGTGGAGTCCGTAGGTCGCGGTCGCGATCGCGGTCGGTTGCTCCGCGAGGTTTCGCGCTTAGTCTCTCCGGCATGACCACGCCTCGCCGAATCGCCGTCGTCACCGGCGCCAACCGCGGCATCGGAGAGGCGATCGCTCGCCTGCTGCGCGACGCCGGCCTCGAAGTCCTGCCCGCCAGCCGCGAGCCGCGCGACGGCTTCGTCACGCTCGACGTCACGCGCCCGGAGCACATCCAGGCCCTCGAGAGCCGCCTGCGCGCCGAGGGCGGCCTCGACGTGCTGGTGAACAACGCCGGCGCCTCGTTCAAGGGCTTCGACGCGGGCGTCGCCCGGCGGACGCTCGACGTGAACTTCTACGGCTCGATGCGCCTGACCGACGCCCTCCTCCCCGCGATGAAGCCCGGGGCGCGCATCGTGATGGTCTCGAGCGGCATGGGCGAGCTCTCCCACGGCAGCGGCGAGGCGCGCGCGCGCTTCGAAGAGCCGGCGCTGACGCGCGAGCAGCTCGTCGAGCACATGGAGTCGTTCGTGCGCGAGGTCGCGGCGGACAGGCACACGCGCCGCGGCTGGCCGTCCAACGCGTACAGCGTCTCGAAGATGGGGCTCAACGCGCTGGTCCGCGTGCTCGCGCGCGAGCTCGCCGAGGACCCGCGGCGCATCCTGGTCAACGCGGCGTGCCCCGGCTGGGTGCGCACGCGCATGGGAGGCACCTCGGCGCCGCGCTCGGTCGATCAGGGGGCGCGCACCCCGGTGTGGCTCGCGCTCTTGCCGGAGGGGGGCCCGACCGGGGGTTTCTTCCGCGACGAGCGGCGTATCGCGTGGTGACCCCTCGGCTCAGCGAGGCTGCTGGACCGGGCCCGGGGTGACGACGTACACGGGGGGTCGCCCAGAGGAAGTCGTACAGGCCGGGGCGCATGGTGTTCATCGCAGGGCCGCGCCGGGGTTCGGGGGCCTTTCGTCGGCCAGGGTGCGCGCTTCGTCCTGCGCGACGGGCGGGCCGCCGGGCTGCTGCTTCATGCTCGTCAGTGCGTAGCACTGCTGCGGCGTCGGACATTCGGGAGGGGGCGCGACGCAATTGCGTTCGCTGCAATTTCTCCCTGAATCCGTCGTACGGTTCATGCGGCGAGGTGTTCGCTCGGCGCTGGCGCCCCGCGCGGGCACGCCGCGCACACAACCGCACGGTGGCGTGCCAGGCTCTGTCGGCGCGCGTCGCGTCGCCGGGCCGCGAGTCTCCGGATCCCCCGCGCCGATGATCTTCTCCTTGATGCGGTGGTCGTAGGCTCGGCGCGAGCGATGGCTCATGTCGCGATCAGACCATGGTCGAGCCGACCAGTATGGTCGACGAAGCCGTCGCAAGAAAGGCGAGCGATTTCGCGAAGTGCAGGTGCGTCGCGGCGGCTCCACAATGTCCGACGCCTCAGCAGCGGTGACCCGGATCGCCCCTGTGGGCTCGCGCCGGCGCGCCCCCCCTCGCGCAATGCGTTCCCCCCCGCGTGCTCGCGAGCGCACCCTCGCGCTCCACGAGCCCCCCCTCCCCTAGTCCCCCCACCACGCTCAACCGAGCGGAAGGAGCGTCGTCGTCTGTCCCGCCCACCCGATCGCCTGGAGGATCGCCGTCACGAGGTTCCAACCCGTGGCCGGTAGCAGCGTCGTGGTGCCCGTGGAGCGAGAGTTCGAGAGCGGCATCAGCAGGACCTGGGCGGGCGGCGTATACCCGAGCGGCAGCAGCGTCACCGGTCCGGCGGCCCCCGTCGACGGCAGGGGCATCAGCGTCACGTAGCCGGCGGTCGTCGACGACGGCGGCATCAGGGTGATGGCCCCCGTCCCGACGGAGGACGGCGCCATCAGCGTCAGAGTGTGCGCGGTGGTCGGCGGAAGCGGCATCAGCGTGACCGAGCCGGCCGTGGTCCGCGAGGGCGGCATCAGCGTGATCGACCCCGGAAAGCCGTTCGACGCCGGCAGCAGCGTGACGACCGGCGGCGATCCCGGCGACGGAGGCATCAGCGTGATCGAGCCCTCCGGTCCCGACTCGGCCTGCGCCGCGCTGGCCGTGGCCTCGGCCGGGCCGTTCTTGGTCGAGGTGCGCTCGTCGGCCCCGCCCGCGCCGGGACTCCCGCAGGCCGTGGAGAAGAGGAGGGTCAGAGCGAGCGCGGTAGCCTTGCGTGCGTTGCAGGTGTTCATGCGAGCGGCATGGAGCAATCGGCGTACCGTCGAGTTCGGCGCCCAGCTTCGCCCGGGAGATACCGATTCCGCGCGGTTCCGCGCTCCGGGGGCGCGACCCGACCGTCGCCCGACCGTCGCCCGACCGTCGGCCGGCCCCCGGCTACGCCCCCTGCCCCGCCTTCGCCCGCTCAATGCAGTCCGCGGCTTGTGTGCAGCGAAGCTAGCCCTACTTTCGCAAAGAGGCGCCGAGTCTACGCACGAAAGGCCGTAATTTAGGGTGCGCCACGACGTCGCGCACCTAGCGGAAAGAAGCCACCCTGGGCCTCGCAGCCCCCCAACCCGGCCTTCCCCCCGCCGGAGCGGGGGGAAGGAGGAGAAGGCGCACGCGAAGAGGAGCACGCGGGCAC
>PLYU01000229.1 GCA_003153495.1 Myxococcales bacterium | reverse complement strand
GTGTTCACGATGGCCGGAATACGCAGCTTCGCCGAGCGAGACGAGAGCTGCGGCCTTGCGTGGGGTCGCGGCGCCGATCCGGAGGAAGCGGCATCCACCACGTTCGGCGGCTGCATCCGGCGAATCGCTGAGTTCGTGACCACCGCCGAAGCGCGAGTCGCTTTGAGTATCGAAGCGCCGCTGTCCGGGTGCTTCAACGCCGACGGCAATCCGGCCCCTCGCCCAGCGGGCCGCGTGAGTGGAAGGGAGCGTCCAGAAGCGCGGCCTCGCGATCGCGCGATTCGCGCGGCCACGTCGGCACAACGCGTTGGAATCGCCTCGGTTCCGCGTGCGAGGAGGTGCGCTGACCGCGACCGAAACGCCGCGCTTCCCGGCGCTCGCTTCCACGTAAGCCATCCAGCGTCGGCGTCTTGATAGAGGGGGCGGTTCCGATGCAGGCGCAGCCTCGCGGGAGGGCGCGACGTCGACTACGGTCGGCGTGGAATGGACGAGACGGCCCTGCAGGAGAAGCTGCGCAAGATCGAGGCACTGCACGCCGGCACGACGAGCGATGGGGAGCGTGAGGCGGCACGGCTTGCGGCGGAGCGCATCCGGGCGCGCTTGGCGGAGCTGCGAGGGCGCGAGCCGGACGTCGAGTTGGTGTACACGCTGGGGGATCCGTGGACGCGGAAGCTGTTCGTGGCGCTGTGCCGGCGGTACGGCCTCAAGCCGTTCCGTCGGTACCGTCAGCGCTACACCACGGTGCGGGTCGTCGCGCCGGAGACCTTCCAGCACGGCGTGCTGTGGCCCGAGTTCGTGGCGCTGTCCGATGCGCTGGAGAAGCACCTGTCGGACATCACGGATCGAGTCGTGCGCGAGGCGATCCACGGCGACGTGAGCGAGGCTGCGGAGGGCGATGGGCCCAAGGCGCTGCCGGAGTCGAGTAGCGGGTGACGAGGCGACGGCTTCACTCGGCCGTCAGCGTTGGCACCGCGTTGCGGCCGCCGATATACAGCTCCGGGTGCGCGGCGAGCATTCGATCGGGGAGCAACTCGCGCAGCCTGGCCTGGGGCCAACCCTGCACGATGAGCCGCGTCACCCGGTGCAGGTAGGCGCGCGGGTTGACGTCGTGCGCGATGCAGGTGCCGATGATCGTGAGGATGCAGGCGGTGCGCTCGCCGCCGAGGTCGAGCCAGGCAAAGAGCCAGTTTCGTCTTCCGAGGACCAACCGCCTCAACTCACGCTCGCGGCGATTGTTCGTCAATTCGATGTTGCCGTCCTCCAGGAAGAGCAGCAACCGGTGCCACTGCCGGTGCAGGTAACCGAGCCCGCGACCGAGCGGTGTCTTGGGTGGAATGACGGCACGCTTGTCGTCGAGCCACGCGCGAAGCTCGTCGAGCACCGGGCGACCGTGCTCCTCGCGCCGCGCGCGTCGCTGCTCGGCGGTGTCGCCGGCGATCGTCGAGGCCCGCTCCACGCCATGCTCTCGAACATAGTGCGCCAGGCCTTCCGGCCAGACCCAGAGGCCGTCGGTGAAGTCCCGCGATCCCATCGCTTGGGGCGCGATGCCGCAGTTGAAACGGCAAGACGAGCAGCCACGGTAGGATTCGTGGACTCTCCCAGATTCCAGATGCCGAACGAGCGCGGCCCGTTCTTGGACGGACCCGCGAGAGGTGACAAGCGGCTGGGGGCGCGGCAGCTCTGGCTCGAACTCGCTGAACCAGAAACCGATGGCCTGGAGCTTTCGGTTCTGCATGTGAAAGGGCTATCTCGCAGGTCCAGACGCGTCGAGCGTGCGATCCGAGACGTACAGCCGCCAAAGCTCGTCAAGCGGCACGTCTCGCCTATGGCGGGTTTCGATGCCCCCCTCGGCCCGGGCAAAGAGAAACGGGTAGAAGGAGAAGCCTCGGTCGCCGGATAGCTTCTCGACATCTTCCTCCCACCGCGGCCACCGCTGCCCCGAATAGAACTTCTGCAGATCGCCGCGGAAGAAGAAGTCCAGGAGGTCCGTGTAGTCGTGGCGTGTGTCCTCCCACTTCAGCGTGTCGGGGGCAAGGTAGAACACGTTCCTGAGCGGCCCCTCGAAAGCGCCACCGTTCAAGGCAAAGAAGCCCCCGATGGCGTCATCGGCCACCAAGAAACCACCGCGCAGCCGCGCCAGAGACGGATCGCCGCTTGGGAAGTTCCAGCGTGCAAGGTCGCGCGGAAGACGCGGATGGCCGCTGCCAAGGAGCCTCACCCAGCCGTGGTCGACAAGGATGCCGCCAGTCTGGTACGCGATGGCGCCCATCGGTGAGCGCGTCGTGATCTGAATGGCGAGGAGCGTGCGTTCACCGTTCGAACGTTCGGCGGGGAGCACCTCGACCCTGTTCGTCGCCCGATCGACCATCGCGGCGACGACCGGCCAGCCGGGCTCCTTCTCGTCTACGAGTTCCTCGACTGGGCGCATGGCGGCCACGGGCATCCTGCGCCCTTCAGCCGTCGCGGCCAGGGTCGGCGTGCCCTTGGACGCCGAGGCGTCCGCGCCTGCATACGCTGGCGCTCGGCCGCACGAGGTCAGGCCCACCGTGACGATCAGCAGCCTCCAGCACCTGGCTCTCAACCCCACTGGCTCCCCTTCCCGTCACACCCGTGGAGATCTCGCCCCTGGCCGCAGGCTACTACGCGGCCAATCCGTCGGTCCCTCCGTGTAGGCTGGACCGGTGGATCCCGCCGCGGACCGAGCCATCCGAATCGCGGCGTTTTCGTTCCTCGACGCCCAGCGCAGCCGCCACGGTGACGCTCTCTCATGGTCCACGCTTCTCAAGGGCTTCACATACGACGGTCGCGCCGTTTCGCTGACCTCGCAGCAGGGAATCTTCAAGCCAGCGGTCCTCGACCTGCCTCTGAGCATTCGGACGACGCCGCCGAAGGAGGGCAAGCCGCCCCCCTACGAGGACGGCATGGGATCGGACGGCCTGCTGCGGTACCGCTACCGCGGCACGGATCCCGGGCACTACGAGAACGTCTGGCTGCGACGCGCGATGCAGCAGCACGCGCCGCTCGTCTACCTGTTCGGCATCGTCGCGGGTCAGTACTTACCCGTCTACCCGGTCTACATCGTCGGTGACGACCCGCGCGACCTGACCTTCCGGGTGGCGGTCGACGATCGTGCGCTCGCAGCACGGAGTCTGCGGACCCCGGCGAACACGATCGCCGAGCTGTCCGCCATCGACGCTCATGAGGCCGAGCTCCAGCGCAACTACGTCACGCGCGTCACGCTGCAGCGCGTGCACCAGGAGACCTTTCGGCAGCGAGTCCTGCGCGCGTACCGCCAGCGGTGCGCAATTTGCCGACTGAAGCACACCGAGCTCCTCGACGCTGCCCACATCCTCCCGGACGGACACCCGCGCGGCGAGCCGATCGTCCCGAACGGTCTGGCGCTGTGTCGACTGCACCACGCGGCGTTCGATCGGTACGTCATCGGCATCCGCCCGGACCTGGTCATCGAGGTGCGAGCCGACGTGCTCGTGGAGAAGGACGGACCGATGCTGCGCTACGGCCTGCAGGAGATCTCTGGCCAGCGGCTCCTGGTGCCGGGCGCGGCGCGCGAACGGCCGCGGGAGGCTTTCCTCGAGGAGCGGTACGCGCTGTTCCGGAAGACGGCGTAGCTGGTCATTTGCCCTCGTGCGACTCCTCGTCGCGATGCACTCGGCTTCGACTCGAAGCTAGCGATGGGCCGGCCAGAGCAGCGCCGACAGCGCCTCGGTTTGGTGCACGCGCTCGCCGAATCCGACGGGGCCATCTATCTTCGGAACGGCCAGCGTGGCGAACGGCGAGACATGCCGGACGGTCGCTCCAGCCACGTGAAGCTCCACGTCGGATGGTGTTCGAGCCACCAGACGACCGTACCCCTCAACGCAAAGGTGGGCCAGGCCGCGTCTACTGGAGATCCAGCGGCGTGGGCTCCGTGGTCATGGCGTCGGGACGACACCGGAGTTTCTCGCCGATCTTCTGGCGGCGGACGTTGGAGCCGCAGCTCGTGGTCGACGCCGCCATCGCCATCGAAGTCGGCGTCTGCCTCGACGAACCCTTCGGCCTCGTCCACGCGGATCCACTGGTAGCGAAAGCGCTGAGGTCGGAGCATGCGAAAGCCGGCACACGTGAAAGCGACGTCGCTCCATTCGGTCGGCGCCGCCAGTGCGCCGGCGATCAGGAATTTTGCGAGGGCTTCTGCTGGGATACAGGTTACGGCGTCGCTCAAGTGGTGCTCCGGGCGCCCCGGGCAGTGACCGCAGAATCCTTCGGGTAGTGCCCGTTCGAACCCCCAGGGTAGTGTCGGCTCGCCGCGATGTAGGAACTCGCCCGAAAGATCACGCGAGTGACGTGGTGCTCTGCCGACGGCCGATCTCGCAGCCGTCCTCGATGGTTCCACGCGGCGGTCGCATCCAAGTGGTGCTCTTCAGGTTCGAACCCCCTCGGAGCACCACTTGGAGCACCACTTTGGAGCGAAAAAGCGTAACGGCGGGATCGTCCGGGTAACGCCAAGTCCGCGTTAACACTCAATGCCGTAACGGCCTATCACACTCCAAAACACCCCCTTCGGGAATTGACACGGTAGGGGTCGTAGGTTCGAAACCTATCGCGCCTACAAAGATTACGGGGGGTTAGAGGGCGTTCCGGCAGTCGGACGCCCCACCTCGTAACGGGCAGCAACGAGGCGTCCCACCGGGAAGACCCACCTCGCCCCTCACGAGGGCGGCTGGCCTCCCGCCACGAGCTCAGCATGGAGTCCTATGACCGGCTCTTCCCGAGCCAGGACACGATGCCCCGTGGCGGATTCGGGAATCTCATCGCGCTGCCGCTCCAGCACGGCCCCCGCCAGGAGGGCCACTCCGTGTTCCTCGACGAGAATCTGGGCGCGTATCCCGACGACCAGCAGTGGTTGGCCCTGGCAACTGTTCGGCGGATCGATGCCGCGACAGTCGAACGGATCGCTTCCGACGCGGCGCGCGCGGGGACGATTGTCGGCGTTCGCATCGCGGAGGCGACGGA
>PLYU01000040.1 GCA_003153495.1 Myxococcales bacterium | reverse complement strand
CGCGCGGCAAGATCGAGCAGAGCTCGCTCGAGGCGCGCAACGAAGGGCACGTCCGCATCCGCAGCGCCAACATGGCGAAGAAGGCGGACGGGACGATCGTCATGAACCGGCACGGCGAGATCGTGCTGGTCGACGACACGGGCCGCGAGCGCGAGCATCACCGCCTGGTGTACGGCGCGCTGGTCAAGGTCAACGAGGGCGACAAGGTGAAGGCGGGCCAGCTCCTGGCGGAGTGGGACGCATTCGCGGTGCCGATCCTCAGCGAGGTCGGAGGCATCGTGAAGTTCGGCGACATCGTCGAGGGCGTCACGATGACCGAGAAGCTCGACGAGGTGACCGGCCTGTCGCGCAAGGTCATCGTCGAATCGCGCGCGGCGGACCTCCGCCCGCGCATCTCGATCAAGGACCCGAAGACCGGCGAGACGCTCAAGCTGCCGAACAGCACGCTCGACGCGCGCTATCTGCTGCCGGTCGGCGCGAACATCGTCGTGCAGGACGGCGACGAGATCAGCGCAGGCGACGGCCTCGCGAAGATCCCGCGCGAGACCACGAAGACGCAGGACATCACGGGCGGTCTGCCGCGCGTGGCCGAGCTGTTCGAGGCGCGAAAGCCGAAGGATCACGCGATCATCGCAGAGATCGACGGCGAGGTGAGCTTCGGCAAGGACACCAAGGGCAAGCGCAAGGTGCTCATCACGCCGTTCGCTCCGGACGGCGCGCTGCTAACGGATCAGTCGCGCGAGTACCTGATCCCGAAGGGCAAGCACATCCAGGTGCAGCCGGGCGACCGCGTGCGCGCGGGCGAGCCGCTGATGGACGGGCCGGCGAACCCGCACGACATCCTGCGCGTGAAGGGCGAGAAGGAGCTGGCGGCGTATCTCGTGAACGAGATCCAGCAGGTGTATCGCCTGCAGGGCGTCGCCATCAACGACAAGCACATCGAGGTCATCGTCCGGCAGATGCTGCGTCGCGTCCGCATCAAGGACGTCGGGGACACGAACTTCCTCATCGACGAGCAGGTGGAGAAGTACCTGTTCGAGCGCGAGAACCAGCGCGTGCTCGAGCGCGGCGGGCGTCCCGCCGTGGCCGAGCCGCTGCTCCTCGGCATCACGAAGGCGAGCCTCTCGACGGAGTCGTTCATCAGCGCGAGCTCGTTCCAGGAGACGACGAAGGTGCTCACCGAGGCCGCGGTCGCCGGCAAGGTCGACTTCCTGCGCGGTCTCAAGGAGAACGTCATCATGGGCCGCCTGATCCCGGCGGGCACGGGCCTGCCGCCGTACCGGCACAACCTCAAGGTGATCGTGGAGGGCGGCGACGAGGATCGCTACGCGCAGCCGGCGCCGCGACACGCGGAAGCCGCGCTCACTGCGGTGAACGAGGAGTAGGGACAGCGCGAGGCCCGCGTCGATGAGGCGGAGCGTCCGCCTCGTCGTAGGCAGCTGGCGCCTCGTGAGGTCGACCTGGCGCCCGCCTTCGCAGGCGAGGCGCCAGATCTCCTTGATGAAGCGCCAGACGACGCTGATGAAGCGCCAGACGTCGTTGATGGGGCGTCAGACATCGCAGATGCGGCGCCAGATGGCGCTGATAAGGCGCCAGACGACGTTGATGAGGCGCCAGACGATGCTGATGAGGCGCCAGACGACGCTGATGAGGCGTCAGACGTCGTTCAGGGGGGCGCCAGTGATGCTGACGAGGCGCCCGACGCGGGGCGCCTCACGGCTCTTCGCGACTCCGCCTCGCGTACTCGGCGTAGAGCGGCACGTCGCCGTTCTTCTCGATCTGCTTGTCCTCGTACGGCCCCGCGACGCGGCGGTAGAACTCGTCGGCGACGTTCTTGAAGACGCCCGTGACCGTGGCGATCGTGCCGTATCGCAGCCGGCCGAACCGCGCCTCGACGACCTGGATGGCCACCGACGTGCACGCATAGTTGAGCAGACCGGCGAACGCCGTCTCCTCGGGCATGGCGCGGGCCAGGTCCGCGATGCGCCCCGCGAGCTCGCGGATGACAGGGTCGAGCGCGTCGCGGTGGTCGGGCTTCACGTAGGGCATGGATGCCTCCGCTTAGCGCATCGCCTCCCGGGCGGATACAGGCGCGCGCCGCCGGCGTGAAAGTCGGCGCCAGCCAGCCAAGAACGCGCTGGACCCTACGGGCAGAGCAGCGTGCTGATTGAGTGAATCTGTGTCAGCAAACTCGAGCAGACCCCCTCGTTGCCGGACGTGGCCGCCTGAGTGCACTGGGTGCCCAGCGAGGGGTTCGCGCCGGAGACTACGCTGCAGCACGGCTGGAGCTTGGTGCAACTTGGCGAGCCTCCGTCTCCGGTCGCCGATCCCGAATCATGCGTTCCGCCCGACCCGCTGTCCGAGCCGCTCGACGAGCCGCTGTCGGTCCCGAGGCAGGCCGACGCGCACATGATGCACGAGGTCGCGAGGCACGTCGAGCAGTTCGCAGCAGTGCACGCGGCCGCCTGCGACTGGCAGTTGCTCTGCACGCAGGTCCCGCACGCGGCGCTGATCTGGCTGGCGACGGACGTGCTGCAACCGCCGCTCGACGCGTCGGTGCCGCCCGAGCTGCTGCCCGAGCCGCTGCCGGAGTCGTTCGCGCTGCCGCTGCTGCTCCCGCTGCTCGTGCCGCTGCTGCTGCCGCTCCCGAACCCGCTGCCCGCGCTGCTGTCGCCGGACGACGAGCACCCCGCGAAGAGCGCCAGCGCGCCGACGAGACCAGCACCGAACATGACAACCTTTTGCATCACCGCCTCCTGAATTGACCCGCGACCCGTTCCGCGAAACGTCGCGCAGTATGGACGAAGGTGGCACGCCGGGCAATGGTCGCCAATGAGGTATCGGGGCAGACTAGTACCTCGAATCCATCGACGTG
>PLYU01000044.1 GCA_003153495.1 Myxococcales bacterium | reverse complement strand
GCCGGCGGGCTCGACGCGCGCGCGAGCGAGCTCCACGCGGCCGACACCCTCCGGGCCGCGGCGCATCGCCTGGGGCGCAAGCTGGCCGCGCGCCTGCTCTCGCAGCCCGCCGCCAGCGAGGACGTGGCCGGGCCGCGGTGACAGACGTGCTACCCTGCCGGCCGTCTCCATGATCACGATTGGGTGTGCTGGCTTCCCCGTCCCGGCGACGCGGTACTTCAAAGAATTTCTCTTCGTCGAGGTCCAGGAGACGCACCTGTCCCAGCCGGGGAGCGGCACGATCCGGCGGTGGCGCCGCGAGGCCCCCGAGGGGTTCTCCTTCGCCCTGCTCGCGCCCCGCGAGATCGGACAGGAGAGCTTCCGCGAGGGGAAGGTGACCGAGACGGCGCTCAAGGTCCTCGGCGGGGTCGCCAGGGAGCTCGAGGCGCAGACGGCCGTCTTCATAGCGCCTCCCGAGTTCGGCGCGTCGCGGGGGAACAAGACGGCCGTGCGCGAGTTTCTGGCCAGCGTGAAGAAGAAGTTCAAGCACGTCGTCTGGGAGCCCCCCCCCGGCTGGGACGCCGACGACGCGCAGGCGCTCGCATCGGAGAGCGGGGCCACCGCGGCGCGCGATCCGCTCGGGAGCGGCGCCACCAAGGGCATGCTCGGCTACTACCGCCTGCCCGGGCCGGCAGGGCACAAGAGCCGCTACGAGGACCCGGCCATCGAGAGGCTCGCCGAGATCGCGCTCGCGGCGAAGAACGAGCACGCGACCTACGTGTTCACCAACGTCGACATGTTCGCCGACGCGAAGCGCCTCAAGAAGGCGCTGAATCTCTAGAAGACCGGTGTCTTTCGGCCGATCCCTTCGCGCTGGCGTCGTCGGCCGCGCTCGAAATACGCTGTGTATTCCTCGCGCGGCCGCCGGCGCCATCGCTCGGTCTCGACCGAAATACACCGGTCTTCTGTATGTTACCGGCAGGCCTGGGGGCACTTCGCGCTGAGGCACGAGAACAACGCCTGAGCTTCTTGCTGAGCCGATACGGAGTATGCGTCTTTCCAGAGGGCATAGCAGGAAGAGAACGTTCCGGCGTCCAGACCGGCGTCGGGCCGACCGATGACGCACTCGCTCACCTGGGTCGTCAGCTGCTCACAGGCGCTGAGCCCGGCATCGTCTACGCCCGCGTCGTCCGCCGTGTCACACGCTACGAACTCGGCGCAGCAGCTCGCCCCGGTGCACTGATCGCAGGCGGCAGAACCCGTGTTGATGCTCACCGGGCAGCTCGACGAATCAGCACCGGCGTCGAGCTGCGTTCCCGTCTCGGTGGCGGGCGCGTCGGAGCCGGTGGCGAGCGCGTCGGCGCCATCGTCGCCGAAGGAGACCGAGCCGTCCGGGATGTAGGTACCGGTCGTCACGGTGCAGGCGGTCGTCGCGCCGAGAGCTGCCGTACCGACGATTCCCAGTGCTGCCTTCCATGCGAGCTTCTTCATGTTCTTCACCATTCTCCGCGTGAGAGGCCCGGAACGCGGCCTCTCGGCCGCGAGACTTACCCGAATAGGCTACGGCGCGTCAATTTCGCCCGCGGCGGTTGGACGGGCGGGCAGGGCGAAAGCTTCACGCGACCGGCCGCCGGCGCCGGAACGCACCGGCGACCATCCCCGCCGACACCAGGAGCCACGGCCAGTCGCCGAGGCGCTCGTACACCGTGCGCGAGCGCATCCAGTGGATCGTGGCCGACAGGGCCTCCTGCCGGAAGGTCCCCGAGCTCTTCACGACCCGGCCCACGGGATCCACCACCGCGCTCACGCCGCTGTTCGTCCCCCGCACGAGATAACGCCGGTGCTCCACGGCCCGCAGCTCGGCCAGCGCCAGGTGCTCCCACGGCTCCACCGTGTCCCCGAACCACGCGTCGTTCGTCATGTTGACGAGGAGCTCGGGGTCGGCGTGCCGGACGGCGTCGTTGGTGAAGCGCGGGAGGATGTCCTCGTAGCAGATGAGCATCGACACCGGGTGCTTCTCGCCGTGAAGGTCCACGATGAGCGGGTCCAGAGACTTGCCGGGGCTGAAATGGCCGCTGTTCGGCGACCACTTGTAGAGGACGGGGAGGTCCTCGCCGAACGGGAGGTACTCGCCGAACGTCAGCAGGTACTGCTTGTCGTAGCGGCTCTCGATGGTGCCGTCCGCGGAGCTGGTCACGCCGCTGTTGTAGAGGACGTAGCCGCGCTCGTCGGAGACGGGCTTGACGATCACCGCGCCGAAGATCGCCGGCGCCCCGATGAGCCGGGACACGCCGCGCAGCTCCTGCCGGTAGGTGTCGTCGCGTACCGCCCGCATCGCGGAGGTCTCGCTCCAGACGAGGAAGTCGACGTGCTGCGCCAGCAGCTCGCGGCTCAGCCGCAGGTGACGGCGCAGGCCCTCGTCGAACGCGTTCCGCTTCTCCATCAGGCCCATGTTGGCCTGCACCACTCCGACGGTCGCCGCGGGCGCCGCCAGCGTCGCGGCGTCGACCGCGTCGATGCGCAGGACGCCGTAGCAGCACGCGAAGGCCACGATGACGGCGCCCGCTCCCACGATGCCGATGCCGATCTTCCGCCGCTCGACGCGCGCGAGCAGAGGCTCCGCCAGCGCCAGGTTCGCCGCGACGAGCACGAGGCCGACGAGGATGGGCCCCCCGACGTCGGCCAGCTGTGTGAGGACCGGCGCGCGGTGGACGGTCGCCGCGTAGTACCAGGGGAAGAGGAGCGGGTAGACCAGCTCGCTCGCCGCGAACGCCCCGGCAAACACCAGGGCCGCGGGCCACCCGCGCGCGCTCGCCCGGCCGTAGAGCCACCCGAGCAGCCCGATGCGGCCGCCCTGGTAAGCGCACACGACCAGCACGAAGAGGAAGCACACGGGCGCCGGGAACCCGCTGAAGGTCCGCAGCATCTCCTGGAGCCAGAAGAACCCGGCGACGTTCATCGTCAGCCCCGCCGTCCAGCCGAGGAGCGTCGCGCGGCGCACGGACTGGCCGCGCATCGCGAGCATGAGCGGCACCCAGGCCACGAACGCAAGCGGCCACACGTCCATCCCGGGGAACGCGAGCCAGTAGAGCAGCCCGGAGAGGACGGCCCCCGCGTACGCCAGCGGAGCGGACAGCGGCAGCGCACCGTCGTTCGCCATCCGGCCCTCTCTTAGCACGCGGCGAGCGAGCTACTTCGGATTCGGCGGCATCCGCTCGACCTCGAACACGAGGGTCGAGTTCGGCGGGATGCCCGGCCGCCCCTGCGGGCCGTAGGCGAGCGACGGCGGGATGACCAGCTTGCGCTTCTCACCGACCTTCATCCCGGAGATGCCCTGCTCCCACCCCTTGATGACCTGGCCCTTGCCGAGCACGAACTCGAAGGGGACCTTCCTGTCCCTCGAGCTGTCGAACTTGCTGCCGTCGGTCAGCGTGCCCACGTAGTGGATGCTCACGCGGTCGCCGTCCTTCGCGCCCGGGCCCTTGCCGGGCTTGAGGGTGGTCATCGTGAGGCTCTCCGGCGCGGCGGGGGGCTGCGGAGGGGGAGCCTGGGCAGCCTCCTTCGATGCGGCCGGCGCGGCGTCGGCCACGGGGGCCACGCTCGATGCGATCGGCTCCGGCGAAGGAGGCTGGGTGAGCGACGAGCAGCCCGCCGCGGCGCCGAGGGCGATGGCGGACAGGGCGTGATAGAATTCCCTACGCATCATCGAGCGGGGCAATTACTTGGGCCGATGGTGAAAGTCAAAGGATGGGCCGATCAGCCGATGTCGCGTATTCTTCACATCGAGGATGACTCGACCAATCGCCTCCTGGTCCGCAAGCTCCTGGCTGCCGAAGGGCACGAGGTGATCGACGCGGCCGACGGTCTCGACGGAGTCCGCTCCGCGCTGACGGTGCGCCCCGACCTGGTGCTGGTCGATCTGAACATCCCGGGGCTCGACGGCTACGAGGTGACGCTCCGTCTGCGGAGCGAGCCCTCGCTGAGCGGCGTGCCGATCGTCGCGATCACGGCCGAGGGTGACCGCGAGACCAGCTTCGCCGTCGGGTGCGACGGGTTCATCCAGAAGCCGATCGACGCGCGCAGCTTCGCCGCGCTCGTCCGCCGCTACATCGGGGGCCACCGCGAGCCTCACAACTCGAGCGCCGACATGACGGGGGAGCGGCTGCGCATGCAGAGCCATCGCATCGTGGCGCACCTCGAGCAGAAGGTGGCGGAGCTCTCTGCGGCCAACGACCGGCTTCTCGAGGTCGAGCGCCTGCGCACCGAGTTCTACCGCAACATCAGCCACGAGCTGGCCACGCCGATGACCCCGATCGTCGGCTACCTGCGGATGCTCCTCGACGAGGAGCTCGGCCCGCTCAACAAGCCGCAGACGAAGGCGACGCGCGCGATGGACGACTGCGTGCGGAGGCTGCGGTCCATCCTGGACAACCTCATCGACGTGACGGGGCTCGAGACCGGGCGGATGCGGTTCTTCCACCGCGAGTTCGACTTCCTCGACACGGTCCGGCGCGCGGTCGCCGCTTACGCCGACGGGTTCGCGGATCGCCACCTCACGGTGCTCGAGGAGACGCCGCGAGGTCCGCTGCCGGCGTACGGGGACCCCGACCGGTTCGCCCGCGCGCTCGGCCAGCTGCTCGACAACGCGTGCAAGTTCACCCCGCAGGGGGGCACGATCGGGGTTCGCGTGCGCGCGCTCGACGCTCACTACGAGGTGGTCGTGGCCGACAGCGGGCCCGGCGTACCGCCCGACCGGGCGGACAGGGTGTTCGACCCGTTCTACCAGGTGGACGGCTCGACCACGCGAGCGCACGGGGGTGTCGGCGTGGGGCTGGCGATCGCGAGGCGCGTGGCGAGGGGCCACGGCGGGGACGTGACGCTCTCGAGCGGGGCCACGGTCGAGGGGCAGTACCTCACCGGGGCGGCGTTCGCGCTGACGATCGCGAAGCGGGCGCCGACGGTGGTGGTCGAGGCATGTAACTAGCTGGGGGGAGCTGGGGTCGAGGGCGAGGGCGAGGGCGAGGGCGAGGGCGAGGGCGAGGGCGAGGGCGAGGGCGAGGGCGAGGGCGAGGGGGGGCGCCTCTAGTCCAATCGGCCCCGGCAGGCAAGCGGCTGGGCGCGGTTCTATCTGGCCAAGGCGGGATACCTCGACGCGTCTCAGCGCGGCGTCTGGAACCTGACAGAGATCGGACGCACCGCGAAGCTCGACGCCGACGCCATCCAGCTGATGTTCCGGGACGTGCACAAGAAGTTCCCGCGCAAGAGCGCCGAGCCGGGCGGCGCGGCGAGCATCGTTGCAGAGGACGGCGACGAGGAGAGCGCCGACGAGGTGGACGAAGCGAAGGACTACAAGGTTCGCCTCCTCGACATCCTGCGGGCGCTCCCACCGTCAGGGTTCGAGCGCATCTGCCAGAGGCTCCTGCGCGAGAGCGGGTTCCAGCAAGTCGTCGTGACCGGCAGCTCGGACGACGGCGGGATCGACGGGCACGGCGTGCTCGATCTTGACCACGGGCAGCTTCACGAGCGATGCCCGGAAGGAGGCAACGCGGGACGGTGTGCCGCCCATCGAGCTGGTCGATGGCGAGAAGCTCGTCGTAATGTTCTCGCGCGTAAACCTAGCCCTACTTTCGCAAAGAGGCGCCGAGTCTACGCACGAAAGGCCGTCATTTAGGGTGCGCCACGACGTCGCGCGCCTAGCGGAAAGAAGCCACCCTGGGCCTCGCAGCCCCCCAACCCGGCCTTCCCCCCGCCGGAGCGGGGGGAAGGAGGAGAAGGCGCACGCGAAGAGGAGCGCGCGGGCACGCTGCCAAGGTGCTCGGCGATCCTCGGCGCGGCGCCC
>PLYU01000224.1 GCA_003153495.1 Myxococcales bacterium | reverse complement strand
CCGAACGCGGCGAGCGCGTCGATCTGTAGGCGCGCACACGGCACGAGGACGAATGCCGCGCACCCCGCGGCCTCCGCCCAGGGTCGAAGGAAGAGCTACAGGGCGATCCGCTCCCCCGCCGCCGGCGCCACGATCCCCGTCACCCCGTCCTCCGCGAGCAGCTCCGCCAGGATCTTCTGCGGCGCCGGCTCCCCGTGCACCAGGATCACGCTCTTCAGCCGCCCGCCCTGCCTCGCCCCGCCCACGAAGTCGCGCAGGTCGCGCTGGTCGGCGTGCGCGCTGAACCCGTTCATCACGACCACCTCCGCGCGCAGCTCGCGCTCGACCCCGAAGATCTTCACGCGCGACCGCCGCTCCACGATGCGCCGACCCAGCGTCTGCGGGGCCTGGAACCCCACGATGAGCACGGCGTTCTTCGGGTCCTCGATGGTCGCCTTGAGGTGGTGCAGCACCCGCCCCGCCTCGCACATCCCGCTCGCCGAGATGATGATCGCCGGCTGCGAGTCCAGGTCGATCTGCTTGGAGCCCTCGGTGCTCGATACGTACCGGAGGTCGTCGAACTCGAACGGCGAGTCGCCGTGCTCGATGAGCGCGCGGGTCTCGCCGTCGTAGCACTCGGGGTGCAGCTTGAAGACGTCGGTGATCTTCACCGTCAGCGGCGAGTCGACGTAGACCGGCATGGGCGGCATCCGCTTCTGCCGCTCGAGCGTCTTCAGGGCGAAGACGATCTCCTGCGCGCGCTCGAGGGCGAAGCTCGGGATCACGATCTTGCCGCCGCGCGCGTGCACGCGCTTCAGCACCTCGGCGAGGCGGTCGTTCATCTCGGCGATGGGCGGGTGCAGCCGATCTCCGTAGGTGGACTCCATGAGCAGGATGTCCGCGCCGGGCGGGCACTCCGGGTCGCGCAGGATCGGCATGCGCTTGCGCCCCAGGTCTCCGGTGAAGACCAGGCGCTGCTGCGCACCGTCCTCGCGCACGTCGAGGACGGTGATGGCGCTGCCGAGCACGTGCCCGGCGTCGAAGAACGACAGCTCGACGCCCGGCGCGATGGCGGTCTTGCGGTGATAGGGGATGCCCACCATCAGCGCGAGGACGCGCATGACGTCCTCCTCGTCGTAGAGCGGCTCGACCGGCTCCATGTCGGACCGGCCGCGCTCGATCTGCTTGTTGATGTAGCGGGCGTCGGAGTCCTGGATGTTCGCCGCGTCGATGAGCATCGCCGCGCAGAGGTCGCGCGTGGCCGGGGTGCAGTACACCGGGCCCGTGTAGCCGGCCTTCACCAGCATCGGCAGCGCGCCCGAGTGGTCGATGTGCGCGTGAGACAGCACCACCGCGGTGATCGCGCTGGCGTCCACGCCGAGGTGCCTGTTGCGCTCGAGCGACTCGCGCCGCCGGCCCTGGAACAGGCCGCAGTCGAGGAGGATGGTGGCGCGGCCGGCGCGCACGAGGTGCTTGGATCCGGTGACCGTCCGGGCGGCGCCGACGAACTCGATCTCCATGGGAGCAGCCCAGGTTACACTGCCGGACGCGATGACGAGCCGACACGCCCGCGCGACCGACGCCGTGGCGTGCATCCGCTCCGGCCAGCGGGTCTTCGTGCACGGCGGGGCGGCCACGCCGAACCGGCTGCTCGACGGCCTCGTGGAGCACGCGCCCCGCCTGCGGGACGTCGAGCTCATTCACCTGCACACCGAGGGGCCCGCCCGCTACGCCGAGGCCCGCTTCGCGGACAGCTTCCGCGTGGCGAACCTCTTCGTCGGCGCCAACATGCGCGACAAGCTGGACGGCGACCGGGTCGACTACCTGCCCTGCTTTCTCTCCGAGGTCCCGCAGCTCTTTCGCTCCGGCCGGCGCCCCGTCGACGTCGCTCTGGTCCACGTGTCGCCGCCCGACCGCCACGGCTTCTGCACCCTCGGCGCCAGCGTCGACGTCGCCGCGGCCGCCGTCGCCGTGGCGGGCACCGTGATCGCGCAGGTCAACCCGCGCATGCCGCGCGTGCACGGCGACGGCCTGCTGCACGTGAGCCGCATCCACCACCTCGTCGAGGTCGACGACCCGCTCCCCGAGTCCCCTCCCCTTCCTCTGACCGACGACGCGCGCGCGATCGGGCGCTTCGTCGCCTCTCTCATCGCGGACGGCTCGACGCTCCAGACGGGGATCGGCGCGATCCCCGAGGCGGTGCTCGCGGCGCTCGGCGGCCACAAGCACCTGGGGATGCACACCGAGATGTGGAGCGACGGCGCGCTCGAGCTCTTGCGCACCGGAGTCATCGACAACTCGCGCAAGGCCGTGCACCCGGGCCGGACGGTGTCGGGCTTCGTGATGGGGACGCGCGCCCTCTACGACTACATCGACGACAACCCGTCGACCATCCAGCTGGACATCGGGTACGTGAACAACGCCGCGGTCATCGCGCGCAACCCCAAGGTGGTCGCGATCAACTCCGCCGTCGAGATCGACCTCACCGGGCAGGTGTGCGCCGACTCGGTGGGGCCGCGCGTCATCTCGGGCGTGGGCGGCCAGATGGACTTCATCCGGGGCGCGTCGCTGTCCCCCGGCGGCCGGCCGATCATCGCGATGACCAGCCGCACCGCGAAGGGGGCCTCGCGGGTCGTGCCGATGCTGCGGCCGGGCGCCGGCGTGGTCACGACGCGCGCCCACGTGCACTTCGTGGTGACCGAGCACGGCATTGCCGACCTCTACGGCAAGACACTGCACGAGCGCGCACGTGCCCTCATCGCCATCGCGCACCCCGCCGACCGGGACGGGCTGACGCAGGGCCACGGCTGAGCTAGCGAGCCGGCGCACTCCTTCGTATCCTCGCGCGGGGTCGAGGGATGCCGGAGCAAGCCGAAGCCACGCGCGCAACCATTCTCGTCGTCGACGACAACGAGGCCAACCGCTCGCTCGCGCGCAACGCGCTCGAGGACGAGGGCTACCGGGTCGTCCTGGCCGCGAGCGGCGAGGAGGGCGTCGCGGCCTTCGAGCGCGAGCACCCCGACTGCGTCCTGCTGGACGTGCGCATGCCGGGGATGGATGGGTTCACGGCGTGCGAGCGGATCCGGGCCCTGCCGGGGGGCGACCGCGCGCCGATCCTGTTTCTCACGGCGCTGCGCGACGTCGACACGTTCGACCGGGCCCTGCGCGCGGGGGGCAGCGACTTCATCACGAAGCCGGTGCGTCCCACGGAGCTCATCGTGCGCATCCAGACGGCCCTGCAGCTCTGGCGGGTCAGCGCCGAGCTTCGCCAGCACTACGATCTGCTCAGACACCAGCGCGACGACCTGCTGCGCCTCCAGCTCCAGAAGGAGCGCCTGATGGCGTTCGTCGTGCACGACCTCAAGAACCCCGTCAACTCGATGGATCTGAACGCGCAGGTCCTCCTGCGAGACAAGACGCTCTCCGAGGGGAGCCGCGGGGCGGCCATGCAGGTCCGCACCGAGGCGCGGCAGCTCGCGCGGATGATCCTCAACCTCTTGGACATCAGCAAGGCCGACGAGGGCAAGCTCGCTCCGCGGCACGCGGAGCTCGATCCGCAAGCGATGGTGTCCGAGATCCTGGCCGAGCTCGACGTGGCCGCGAAGAGCCGCAAGGTGACGCTGCGGAGCACGGTGGAGCCAGGCAGCGTCCGCGTCGACCCGGACCTGTTCCGGCGCACTCTGGCCAACCTCGTCGAGAACGCGATCCGGTACGCGCCGGCGGAGACCGCGGTGACCGTCACGTTCACCCGCGCAGGCGGCGACATCGAGGTGCGGATCGCCGACGCTGGCAGGGGGATCCTGCCGGAGCTGCGCGAGAAGGTGTTCGACCCCTTCGTGCAGGGCGACGCGGCGGGTGACGCGGGCATGGCACCCGGCGGACGCGGTCTCGGCCTGACCTTCTGCAGGCTCGCGGTCGAGGCGCACGCGGGTCGGATCTGGGTCGAGGACGCCAGCCCGGGGGCCGTGTTCTGTGTGAGACTGCCCCATGGCCTCTGAGAGAGGACCCGACTTCCGTCGCCTCTTCGAGTCGGTGTCGGGCTGCTACCTGGTCCTGGCGCCGGACTTCACGATCGTGGCGGTGAGCGCCGGGTACCTCCGCGCGACCATGACTCGCCGCGAGGACATCGTCGGCCGCGGCGTCTTCGACGTCTTCCCGGACAACCCCGACGATCCCGGCGCGACGGGCGTCGCGAACATGCGCGCGTCGGTCGGCCGGGTGCTCGCCCACCAGCGGCCCGACGTCATGGCCGTGCAGAAGTACGACATCCGGCGGCCCGAGACCGAGGGGGGCGGGTTCGAGGAGCGGCACTGGAGCCCCATGAACTCCCCGGTGCTGGGCGACGACGGGCAGGTCGCGTACGTCATCCACCACGTCGAGGACGTGACCGACGTGGTCCGTCTCAGGCACCAGCAGAGCCAGCAGGACAGGGCCCTGCGCGAGCTGTCCGTCCGCTCGGAGGAGCGCTACAGCCGGCTGCTCGACACCGCGCCGGACGCGATGGTCGTCGTCGGCGACGACGAGCGCATCAACCTGGTCAACGTGCAGACCGAGAAGCTGTTCGGCTACACGCGGGCGGAGCTGCTGGGCCAGCCCCTCACCCTGCTGATCCCCGATCGCTTCCGTCACGGGCATGCGAGCCACGTCGCCCGCTTCTTCGCGGGCACCAGCCCCGGCGCGCGCTCGATGGGCTCGGGCCTGGAGCTCTTCGGCCGCCGCAAGGACGGCCTCGAGATCCCGATCGAGGTGAGCCTCAGCCCCCTGCGGTCCGAGTACGGCATGACCGTCTCGGCGGCGATCCGGGACATCACCGAGCGCAAGCGCGTCGAGGCGGCGGCGAGGGTCAACGCCCAGCGGCTGGCGAGCGCCGTCGAGAGCATGCAGGACGCCTTCGCCCTGTTCGACGGCGAGGACCGGCTGGCGCTCTGCAACAGCGTCTACCGCGGGCTGCTGGGGACCTCGCAGCCCGGTCCGCTCGTGGGCAAGAGCTACGAGGAGCTGCTCGACGCGTGGTGCTCCGACCTCGATTTCCTGGACGCCGTCGAGCGCGAGCGCTTCCGGGAGGAGCGCCTGGCGCGGCGCCGCGAGCCCGTGTCGACGTTCGACGTGCGCACGCGCGACGGGCGCAGGCTGCGCGTCACCGACCGGCGCACCGCCGAGGGGGGGCTCGTCAAGACGATCTGGGACCTGACCGACGACGTGCGCCGCGAAGAAGAGCTGCTCGAGGCCCGCGCGACGGCCGAGAGCGCGAGCGCGGCGAAGAGCGAGTTTCTCTCGTCGATGAGCCACGAGCTGCGCACGCCGCTCAACGCCATCCTGGGGTTCGCGCAGCTGCTGCAGCGCGACAAGCGCGAGCCCCTGTCGACGCGGCACAGGGACCGGGTGGAGGAGATCCTCAAGGGGGGCGAGCACCTGCTCCGCCTCATCGACGACATCCTCGACCTCGCGCGCATCGAGGCCGGCGGCATCTCGATCTCCACCGAGCCCGTCAGCGTGCTCGACGTCCTGGAGGACGTGAAACGGACGCTCGCGCCGATGGCGAACCGGCACGCCATCCAGGTCGCGGTCGACGCGCTCCCGGCCGAGCTCCCCATGGCGTCCGCGGACCGCACGCGCTTCGCGCAGATCTTGATGAACTTCGGCTCGAACGCGATCAAGTACAACCGCCCGGGCGGGACGGTCAGGTTCGCCGTCACGACCTCCGGCGCCGAGCACGTGCGGATCTCGGTGAGGGACACCGGCTTCGGCATCTCTCCCGAGAACCAGGAGAAGCTCTTTCAGCCGTTCCAGCGCGCCGGGCAAGAGACCGGGCCGATCGAGGGCACCGGCATCGGCCTCGTCATCACCAGGCGCCTCGCCGAGCTGATGAAGGGGAGCGTCGGCTTCCGGAGCGTCGCGGGAGAGGGGTCGGAGTTCTGGGTGGATGTACCACTGCACTCGACCGTGATTCGAAAGAGCGTGCGCCCGAGCGTGGCGGAGACGGGCTACCCCCGCCTCAGCGGCCAGCAGAGCCGGCTGATCCTCTACGTCGAGGACAACCCGGCCAACGTGACGTTCATGAAGGACCTGATCAGCTCGTTCGAGGGGGTCGACCTGGTCACGATGCCCACGGCGGAGGCCGGCGTGGAGTTCGCGCGCCAGCGCCACCCCGAGATCATCATCATGGACATCAACCTGCCCGGCATGAGCGGCCTCGACGCTCTTCGCCTGCTGCGTCAGTACCCGGAGACGAGGGACATCCCGGTGATCGCGCTGACGGCGGCCGCGTCGGAGCGCGACAAGCTACGGGGGCAGCAGGCCGGCTTCTTCCAGTACCTCACGAAGCCGGTGAACGTGGACGAGCTGCTCGGAGCGCTCGAGGCTCGCCTGACTCTCCGGAGCTGAGGCCGGCGTCCTATCCCCCGACCGGCTCCCGGTGGCGCTCGATCCAGGCGCCCCACGCGGGGATCAGCCAGAGCGCGAGCGCGCTGACCGCCACGGCGCGCGACGACGGCGGCGGCGGGCCGAGCAGGTTGGCGAAGTAGACGACGAACAGGAACGCCACGAGCCACGCGAAGGCCAGGCGGCCGGTCCGGTTGCGTGCGCGAGTCGCCCGCGAGTAGAGCCAGACTCCGCCCGCGTAGAGCGCGAGCTCCACGGCGAGCGTGCCCGGTACGGAGTTCCACAGGCCGAGGCCGAAGCGCGGGCTGCCGGGCCACAGCGGCATGTCCGGCCGGTGGCTCACCCAGTCGAGGACCCAGTGGCTTACGACGAGCGCCACCACGACGGCCGCCGCGCGCGGCGCGCGGCGCGCGGCGGGCACGAGCGCGGCGAACGCGGCGCCCCAGAGGACGGCCATGACGAGGCTGTGCGACCATGGCATCGACACGAGCGCCAGTGGCGTGAACGCCGTGTCGCCGGGGACGACGTCGACGCGCTCGACGCCGGCGAGGACGAAGAGCGGCCACACCAGGTCGAGCACTTGCGGCGCGGCGAGCAGGACCCCGAGCGAGAGCCTGGGCTCGACCTTCTTGGCGGCGAACCCGAGCGCGAAGTGGCCGATGAACACGGGGGGCACTATACCGTCGCTCCGATGTCCGACGAGAACCTCAAAGGGGAGCTGGAGCGCCTTCGCGCAGAGAACGAGCGCCTGAAGCAGAAGGGCAACCGGCCGACCTCGCTCAAGGTCTCCGAGAAGGGCGGCGTCTCGGTGTACGGCCTCGGGCGGTTCCCGGTGACGCTCTACAAGGAGCAGTGGACCAAGCTGCTCGACCTGGCCGACGAGATCCGCGCGTTCAT
>PLYU01000167.1 GCA_003153495.1 Myxococcales bacterium | reverse complement strand
CGACCTCGACCCCGACCTCGACCTCGACCTCGACCTCGACCTCGACCTCGACCTCGACCTCGACCTCGACCTCGACCTCGACCTCGACCTCGACCTCGACCTCGACCCCGACCGCGATGCGTGGGGGCGGTCGAGGGCCACGCTCAGCCTCGCCCGAACTGCGCGTGCGGAAGGCGACAGGGGGGTCCCTCGCTTCGCTCGGGATGACAGACCGGGGGGGGGCGTCCTACCCGCTGTTCCGCAGCCCCGCCGCGATCCCGTTGATCGTCAGGTGTATCCCCCGCCTCACCCGGTCCCCCGTCTTCCCCGAGCGGTACCGCTTCAGCAGCTCCACCTGCAGGTGATTCAGCGGGTCCACGTACGGGATCCGGTTCTTCAGCGACCGCCCCAGCGCCGGGCTCGACCCGAGGAACTCCCGCTGCCCCGTGATCTCCAGCACCGCCTTGCGCGCCAGCTCCCACTCGCCCCGGATGCGCCCGAAGATAGCCTGGCGAAGCTCCCGGTCCGCCACCAGCTCCGCGTACCTCGACGCGATCGCCAGATCCGTCTTGGCCATCACCATGTCCAGGTTCGCCATCAGCGTCCGGAAGAACGGCCACCGCGCGTACATCCGCCGCAGCTCCGCCATCCGCCGCCTCGGGTCCGCCTCCTTCCACGCGCTGACCGCCGAGCCGAAGCCGTACCAGCCTGGCAGCAGCACCCGGCACTGCGCCCAGCTGAAGACCCACGGGATGGCGCGCAGATCCTCGATCCGGTTCGACGCCTTGCGCGATGCCGGGCGGCTGCTGATGTTCAGCTCCGCGATCTCGGCCAGCGGGGTCGCCGCGCGGAAGTACTCGCTGAACCCCGGCGTCCCGTAGACCAGCGATCGGTACGCCGCGTACGCGGTCTCCGAGAGCGTATCCATCACGGCGCGGAACGCGCGCGCGCGGTGGCGCCCCTCGACGTCGAGCAGCGTGGACTCGAGCGTCGCCGCGACCATCGTCTCGAGGTTGCGCTTGCCGATCTCGCGATCGGAGTACTTGCTCCCGATCACCTCACCCTGCTCGGTGATCCGGATCTGCCCGGTCACCGCGCCCGCCGGCTGCGCCAGGATCGCCTCGTACGTCGGGCCACCCCCGCGGCCCACCGAGCCGCCGCGCCCGTGAAAGAGCCTGAGCGACAGGCCCAGGTGCGCGAACAGGTTCGCGAGCCGCACCTCGGCCTGGTAGATCTCCCAGCTCGACGTCAGAAAGCCGCCGTCCTTGTTGCTGTCGGAGTAGCCGAGCATCACCTCCACGAGGCCGCCCCAGCTCCCCTTCGCGAGGGCCATCACCTCCGGTAGCGAGAGGAACTTCTCCATCACCTGCGCGCACCGGCGAAGGTCGTCGATCGTCTCGAACAGCGGGATCACGCGCATCGCGATCGTCGGCTCGTCGCCGGGCATCATCAGCCCCGCCTCGCGCAGCAACAGCACCGCCTCGAGCAGGTCGGACGCCGAGGCCGTCTTCGAGACCACGTAGTGAGGGAGGGCCTGCGGCCCGTAGCCGCCCTGCAGCTCGCGCACCGCGCGCGAGATGGCGAGCTCGCTCTCGGTCTCGGGCGAGTAGCTGACGAAGGGCGACGCGAGCGGCCGGGCGGTCCCCAGCTCGGCGACGAGGCGCGCGATCCGCTCGTCCTCCGACGCCGCCAGGTAGTCGCCCCCCGCGCCCGCGGTCGCGAACAGCTCCGCGACGACTCGCTCGTGCACCTCCGAGCTCTGGCGGAGGTCCACCGCGGCCAGGTGGAACCGGAACGCGCGCGCGGCGTGCATCGTGTCGCGCAGGCGGCCGCGGGCGATCTCGGCGCCCCCGTTCGCGACCAGCGACGAGCTGAGGGTCTCCAGATCGGCGACCAGATCGGTCGCGCTGGCGTACGGCTTCGCCGCGGCGGCCGGGGGCCGCGGGGGATGCTGGCCGTTCAGCCGCTCCGCGGTGGCGGCGAGGCGCGCGTAGACGCCGACGAGGACCCGCCGGTACGGCTCGTCGAGGCGCTGCTCGGAGCGATCGGGGGACGCCTCGGCCAGGTCCTCGAGCTGCGGGGACACCTCGACGAGGCGGAGCGACAGGGGGAGCTCCGCCCCCAGCTCGTGAATCTGCTCGAAGTAGTAGTCGAACACCACGCGGGACTGCTGCCTGACCGCGTAGACCAGCACGTCGCGCGTGACGAACGGGTTGCCGTCGCGGTCGCCCCCGATCCAGCTGCCCATGCGCAGGATCGGCGGGAGCTGCCACGGCTCCGACGCGCCGTACTCCTGCTCGAGCGCGTCCTCGAGCTCGGCGTAGAGCCTCGGCACCTCGGACAGGAACGTGTACCGGTAGTACGCGAGCGCATTCTCCACCTCGTCGAACACCGTGAGCTTCACCCGGCGCAGCATGCGCGTCTGCCACAGGGTGCTCACCTCGCGGCGCAGAGCGCGCTCGCTGGCCGCCGCCTCGGCCGGCGTGGCCTGGAGGCGGTCTCGCTCGGCGAGGAGACGCGCGATGGCCACCTGCCGGTCGAGGATGCTCTTTCTCTGCACCTCGGTCGGGTGCGCCGTCAGAACGGGGCTGATCAGCGCCTGCTGGAGCACGCTCCTCAGCCGGTTCGACGTCACGCCGGCCACCTTGAAGCGCTTCAGCGCGAGCGGGAGCGAGCCCGGGGGCGCCGGTCGCCCCGCGCGCTCGGCGTGGCGGACGGATCGGTTCTGGTGCTGGTCCTCGGCGAGGTTCGCGAGGTGAGAGAAGTAGCTGAACGCCCGGACCACCGAGATGGTCGACTCGACGTCGAGGTCGTCGAGCATGCTGGCCAGCTGCGCGCGCGCGGCCAGGTCGCCCTCGCGCCGGAACTTCACCGCGGTCTGCCGGATGGTCTCCACCGTCCGGAACATCTCGGCGCCCTCGTGGGCGCGGAGCGTGTCGCCGAGCACCCGCCCGAGCAGCCGGATGTCCTCGCGCAGCGCCTGGTCCTCCTCGGCCGTCTCCGGGCGCCGGGCGCTCCGGGGAGCGCCTGCCGTTCGTGGGCCGCTCATGTCGCCCACGACATCGGCTGGCCCGTCGACTCGACGACGGACATCCAGAGGTCGCCCGCGGTGTCGACCTGCTTGCGATAGCGGGTCGCCAGGGCCATCGGCACGTGCACGAAGCGACCGTGCCAGCGGCCGATGAGCATCTCGGTGTTGCCCGCCATCGCCGCGTGCACGGCGTTGCGCGCCATGTTCCAGCAGTACAGGCTGTCGGTGGGCGAGGCCGGCACGCTCCTGATGAAGCTCTTGTCGATGAAGTGGATGTCGTTGTCGATCGTCTTGGGGATGCCGATGACCGAGATGAGCCGGTCGCGCCGGACGATCTCGCCTACCAGCTTCATCGCCCCGCGCAGCGTCCCGTCGCCGCCGACGACGAAGAGCACTCCGACGTCGAGCTTCTCCAGGCGGTCGACCATCTCTCGCGGGTCCTGGTCGCCGCGCGACGTGCCGAGCGTCGTCCCCCCCTCGTGGTGGATGTCCGCAACGACCGAGGCCGTGAGCTCCACCGGCTCGTGGCCGCGGCCGCCCACCAGGCCCTCGTAGCCGTAACGGAAGCCGATGACGTCGGCGACGCCGTACCCCTCGGTCAGCTCGAGCACGAGCCCGCGGATGACGTTGTTGATGCCCGGGCAGAGTCCGCCGCACGTGACGACGCCGCACCTGAGCTTGCCGGGCTCGAAGAGGATGTGGTCGCGAGGGCCGGCGAGCTCGAAGGCGGGGATACGCGACAGCTCGAGCGACGGCTCTGCGAACCGCGAGAGTCGGTCGTCGAGCAGCACGCGGTCCGCCTTGCCGACGTAGTGAAACGCCGCCTTTCCCAGGCGCGGCGCGAGCGGCGAAGGATGGCGGCAGGGGCCGAGCGTCTTGATGTCGAGGTCGGAGACGACCACCCGGCCGGCTCTCTGGGGGACGGTCAGAGAGGTCGACATCGGAGGTCAGCGTAGGGGGGGCTGCGTTTCGAGAGGCTTTCGGAATGATTACCAGGGGGGGCGTCGGCGGCGGGCGTGACCGCGACCGCGACCTCGACCTCGACCGCGACCGCGACCTCGACCCCGACCCCGACCCCGACCCCGACCCCGACCGCGACCTCGACCGCGACC
>PLYU01000315.1 GCA_003153495.1 Myxococcales bacterium | reverse complement strand
CCCGTGCCGGGGCGTGAACGGTTACACTCGGTTTGACCGGATCGCCTTGATCGCGCTCGCTGCCGTCACGCCGACCTGGAGGAACGTACTGCGCATCGTCCGACCCGAGACGCTTCTTCGCTGGCACCGCGCCGGCTTCAAGGCTCTCTGGCGGTGGCGGAACCGAACACGCCCCGCGTCGCGCCTCGCTCCGGAGACGGCCGCGCTGGTCCGGTCCATGGCCTCGACGAACAGACTCTGGGGCGCCGAGAGGATCCGTGGAGAACTGCTCAAGCTCGGCATCTGCGTCAGCAAGCGTACGGTCCAGAAGTACATGTGCGCCGTGCGCAAGGGCAAGCCGGGAGGACAGCGGTGGTCGACTTTCCTCCGAAACCACGCCCGTGAGACCTGGGCGTGCGACTTCCTGCACGCCTACGACGTGTTCTTTCGCCCGATCTTCGCGTTCGTCTTCATCGAGCTCTCGACCCGCAAAGTCATGCTCGCCGCGACGACACGCTTCCCGTCGCAGGCCTGGGTGACGCAGCAGCTTCGCAACGCGACGCCGTTCGGTGCGGCGCCACGGTTCTTGATTCACGATCGCGACGACAAGTTCGGGACCGCCTTCGATGCGCTCGCCCGCGCCACTGACATCCGGATCCTCCGTACAGCGGTTCGTGCGCCGAACATGAACGCGATCTGCGAGCGCTTTCTCGGCTCACTCCGTCGCGAGTGCCTCGACCACATCCTGGTGCTTGACGACCGGCACTTCCACCGCGTCGTGACCGAGTACGTCCGCTACTACAACGACGCTCGGCCGCACCAAGGGCTCCGGCAGCGGACGCCAGTCCATGCAGAGCGCCCCGCAGAGGGCAAGATCACCACGTTGCCGGTGCTCGCCGGGCTTCATCACGAGTATCGAAGGGCTGCATGACAGCAGCGCGGAAGCCTGCGAGTTCTCGCGGATCGGGGAAGTAGCCAACACGGGGGCATGTACGAGCTGAGCATCTGGGCCACGGTACCGGCTTCGCCGGACTTCGTGATGGTCAGCCTGCGAACCATCGACGTGCGGTAACCGCAGCTGCTCGGCGCCCTCTTCCGCAGCACCTCGCGGATGATCCGCTCTGACCCTTGCCCTCGTCCCGGGCTCCGGCAAGACTGCTCGCGACCGTCGCGTTCACGGCGAGAGGATCCTCATGACGATCGAGGTTCACCTGGACGGGCTCACACTGTCGGTCGCGAACGTCAGACGGTCGATGAAGTTCTATGGGGAGACCCTGGGGTTCAAGATCGTGGTCGATGCAGCGCCCGATTTTGCGCTCGTTCGCGTCGGCGGGCCGGGCGGCGGCACGATCGGCCTGCTGGCGCTCAAGCATGTCGTCGGCCGAAAGGTGAAGCGCGTCACGCCGGCGATGCGCGCCGGCGCCCACGTGGAGCTCAGCACCAGCGATCTCGACGGTCTTTACGAGAAGCTGAAGGCCCGCGGCGTCAAGTTCGATGCCCCTCCGCACGACGAGCCCTGGGAGCGACTGGCCTGGGCGCGCGACCCTGACGGTTACACGCTCGAGTTCGCGCAGGGCGAACGGGCCGCATCGACGAAGTCTCGGAAGCGCAAGAGGACGTAGGCGTATCCAGGTCGACGCCTACGGGCGTGGGCCGCCGTCGGTGGTGCTTCCCGGATCCATCGCAAGCTCATCGAGAAGCTCGGCTCGGGCGTACCAGCGGTCGTTTCGCGACATCGAGCTGGCGGGGGGTGCTGAGCCAGCTGCGGGCATCAATGGAGGTGCCGATCGCTCCGGCACTGGCCTTCAGTGACTGCTCGCGAACGTGGCCAACGGCTGGAAGCCAACGAGTGGGCCCGTGTGCGCGAACGCGAGGGTCGTGATCTCCGGCGAGCGAGGCTGCAGCCGCGCCGCGAGCGCCTTGAGCGAGGCCACGTCTTGTCCGGAGTCCTTCGAGAAGAGGCGCACGGCCTTCATCATCGCGCCGTCTTTGGACGCGCCGGCGCTGTCACCGAAAAAGAGCACGCCGCGCGCCAGGTAGACCGCCGATCCGGGCGTGTGGCCGGGCACCGCGAAGGTCTCCACATGCAGGTCGCCGACGTCGGACGCGTCGCCGTCCTTGAGCGGATGGGTGACCTTGATCGCGTCGCCGATGAGCGCGACCTCACTCTCCAGAGCGTAGACCTGCGCATCGGGGAATAGCTTGCACGCCGCCGTGTGATCGCCGTGCCCGTGCGTCAGGAAGATCGCGGCCACCGACCCGGCCGTGAGACCGCGCCGCGCGAGCGCCGCCAGAATGGCCTTGCCGGACGCGTCGTTGCCGGCGTCGATGAGCGCGACCTGGCGGGGTCCGGCGTCGAGCACGAAGACGCTGACGAAGCCGTCCTTCACCGTCTCGACGCCGGGAACCAGCTGCTGCCCGTCGACGATGGCGCTGTTGTTGCCGAATGCCGAGTACCACACGGATCCGGCCGCGATCAGGAGCAGCAGCACCCCGACGGCAGCCCACTTCAGCGCCCGTTTCATGGGCAAGGCTCTAACACGGACGCCGTCGCTCTCGAACATCGGGCATGCAGGTCGGGGAGCCAGGGCTTCGCACTTCGACGAAAGTGCCTGCGCAAAGCGGATCGGGGGGGCAATCTCACCTCACGCAGGCGCAGGGAACGTAAGCATGGGGTGCGCGCGGGCAAGCCCCCGCCGGGCATGCCGCCCAGCGCGAGGTCGATCGCTGCCGGCGCAATGAGCGCCGCGCCCCGCTCAACGCGCTCGCGCGCGTAGCCTTGCCCGGTCCGTGCGTTGGGCGCACGCTGACGAAGGCCGCGGGCCACGGGAGAAGGGAGATCGGACCGATGACGAAGAAGATCCGCGCCAAGAAGCCGTTGCGGCCGACGAGAGACGCCGTCAACCGAGCGGTCGCGACGGACACGCAACGGGTCGTCCGCGACGCTCTTCTTCACCCGGTGAGCCAGGCTGCGGCCCCGCTGAAGAAGCAGGCGCGCGATGCCATCAAGAAGACCTCGGGGGACTCGTGAGGCCCTGGCGCGCAGGCTTCCTCGCCGCGGCGCTGCTGCTCGTGCCCCTGGCGGCGCTCGCCGAGACGCCCGCGAGGGACGGAGCGCCCGCCGGTCCCCTCGACGCGTCCGACTGCGCGAGCGCCTGCCGGGCCTGCGCCGCCCCCTGCAAGACGATCGCTTGCGAGCGGGCGTCTAGCGCAACGATCGTGGGGTGCTGCCTTGGCGCGGAGAAGAAGCCGCCCGCGTCGTCGACCTCGTGCTGGTGCGGGTAGAAGGGCAAGGGAGATGGATCTCACGACGATTGTGGCGGTCCTGAGCTTGACCTTGAATGGGTATCAGGAGATTCGGCGCCGGCAGCGGGACCGTGCGCCGTTGACCTTGCGCGCGTCCATGGGAACGGAAGGCGATGCGACTTCATCACTGATCCAGGCGCGAACGTCGGTAGTTTTTGGTCTACCCGACCCCCCGCGATCCGTCCCCGCGTTGCGCTTCGAGATCACGAACACGGGAAGGCGGGTCATGCACGTTCGGTCGTTCGGCGGGACATTGACCGGCGGGGAGCGGTTCACCGCCGATGCACGGGTCGACTTTCCGCGCCGGCTGGCGGCGGCATCATCGGGGGGTCCACTTCGCAGGTCTCCACCGTGCCCGCCACCGGTGGACCGACCACGGTGCTCGCCACGAGCGACCACCGCGTGGCCTCGATTGCCGTCGACGGCACGAAGGTCTACTGGGTCGACGCAAGCACCAGCGGCGTGGACACCATCGGCGCGGACGGGCGCATCCGCTCGGTGCCTCGCGCAGGTGGCTCCGCGGCCATCCTCGCCGACAACCAGGCGGCGCCCAACAAGCTGGTGCTCCTCGGCTCGACCCTCTTCTGGTCGACGGGGGGCACCTGGTCCAACGTCTCGCCGGGAGGCGACGCAGGGCTGTGGAGCCTTGCCACGAGCGGCGACGCGCCGTCGGGCCTGGTCACGGGCCGCCTGGGTGTTTCGACCTTCGCCGTGGACGCGGCGCACCTCGCATGGTTCGACCTTCTGGACCCGTCGAGCGACGTGCAGGGGCTGTTCGTGATGAGTCGCTGAGGCGAGCTGCGCGTCACGGCCATCGTGATCACCCGTTTCGCGGCATCGTGATCACATGGACCGGGGCCTCGTGATCGGAGCGAAGCGACGTGCTCTTTGTGTCTCTGTCCTTGGTTCTTGACGATCCTTTCGCTGCCACCCCAAGCGAGCGACGGGAGCGCGGCTCGTTGGTACGCTTCGAGCCTACGAAGAAGGGTCGGCTCTAAGGACCGCCGGCGTCGGTGGGGTCGACGATGTGACCGAGGAAGAGGAGGGCCCCGGTCGGGCGGTCGACGATCGCGACGAGATAGGGCCGGTTGACGACCATCGTCGCGATCGTGGTCTCCGCTGCCGTGAGAGTAAAGAGAACCGCCGTCGCCGCGGCGGCCTCGACCCCGGTCTCCTGCATGGAGAGAGTCGTCTTTTGCAGCACGTCCTCGATGTAGAGAGAGCGGTTCGCGCACATGGCCGTGAAGTTCGCGTTTGGCGTGAACGCGAGCTGCATCCCCATCGACACGAGCGCAGGCTTGAGCGAGAACGTCGGCGACGTGAAGGTGACCTTCGGCAGCGAGAGCATGATCTGACCCTCGCGCTGGGGCTGCGTCAGCTCGGCCGTGTTTGCCGCAAGCGCGTACGCAGAGAGGCTCACGCCTGGGTATGGAAGGGCGATCACGACCGATACGTCCCCGTTGGGCAGCGTGAGCGGCAGCACGGCGATCTGCGCCTGCCCGTCGTCGAGGTAGCCGGCCGTCAGCGTTTGGTTCATGAACGTCGCCGTGACGGTCGTCCCGTCGGACCGCATGAACGCGCCGGTCGAGTTGGCCGAGGGGTCGAAGGGGTGCGCCCACGGGAACTTCACGTGCAGGGCGTTGACGAGGACCATACGCGTCGACGGATCCAGCGAGGGCAGCAGGAGATCGTTTATCTTGTCGTCCGTCTCGTCGCTGACCCACGCGTTGATCGCCTGGCGTGTCGGCTCGCTGGCGTGGATGAAGTCCTCCAGATACACGCCCGCCCCGTAGCTCTGCGCGAGCGTCGTCAGGAAGGCCTTGCCCCAGGAGTACGTCTTCTCGCCCCACACCGAGTTGACGACCTCCAGCTGGTAGTCGCTCGCCGAGGGCGTCTGCACGGGAGTGCCGGGCGCCACGTTCGCGTTCTGCGCCATCACCGCCGCGAGGGCTGCGGCGCCGCGGCTGGCCAGCGCCTGGTCGAGCGCGTTCTGGCCATTGAAGATCGCCGCGCCGGCGTCCGCGTCGAAGTGCAAAGCGGTCGCCATCTGCGCCGCCGTTTGCCCGCCCGCGCCCGCGTAGGCCATCGTGAGCGCCAGCGACGCGCTGAGCGGCGAAATGATGCGGTTCGTGGCGGCGCCGCTGCCTGCGTCGAGGCGATCATAGAGATCGAATGCAAACGCGTTGTTCGCCGCCACCGCCGCGTCCAGATCGCGGGCAGGGACTGCGGACGCCGGCTCGCGCGCCAGGTCGACGCGGGCCACTTGCTCGGCCGGGCCCCCGTCCGCCGAGGCCGGGGTCGACGCGCTACAGCCCGCAACGCCCGCGACGAGCGTAACGACGCCGACGCCCGAGCCGATCCAAAGTCGTAGGGACATGGTCCGGACCGTCCAGCATCCAGCATGCCACCCGGCCGAAGAAGATACACGCCCGATTGCCGCGGTTTGGCCTCGAGAACGTATGCCACCGTGCGCCGCGGGACGATCGCCACGCCCGACGGGACACAGCCCGGACGGGCCGCGAAGGGGACGTAGCTAGCTCGACTTCCACCCGTCGTGGACGCGACGCAGCTCTTCGAGCCAGAACTTGAGGTCGTCGTTCCCTTTGTAGACGCCTAGCTTCTTGGCGCACGTGAAGTACCCGAAGCCCGGAAGGTTCCGGTGCGCTCGTTACCTGGGCCTTCGTCGAAGGGCAGGGAAGGTGCCCGATGAGCAGCCGCCACCTCGAAGTTTTCGGCGGCGCCCCTGACCACCCGCTCGATCCCTCGGTTGACGGCGGCGGCTCGCTCGTCGACAGGGCGCGACTGGATTTGCATCGTGGTGAGTGCTGCGTGCCGCGTGCACCTGACGACGCCGGCCAAATGCGCGGGATCGATGCCTCTTTCGCGGGGTGGAGAGTCAACGCTCGCGCAGCGCATGCGCGGGGGTCGTGCACAATATGCGCGTCGACGGCGCGTCCCTCTTCGAGGCGCTCTGCTTTGTCCGATACGGTCACCGCTCGGTCATCGTTCGACTCGACGCGTTGTCGTCCCTTCGGCGCGTACCCATACTCCGGCAACGTGAGAGGCACTCCGAGCGCGGTCGGTCGATGGCGGGCGAAGGACCCCGTCAGCGGATACAGCCACCTGGCGGGCATGGTGCTCGGCTCGGTCGGGGTGTGCGCGCTGGTCGCTCGCGCCCACGATCGCCCCGCGCTCCTCGCGACGGTGCTGGTCTACGGCGCGTGCCTCGTCCTGGTGTATGCGGCAAGCTCCGCGTACCACCTCGTCTCCGGCAGCGACGCGCTCGAGCGCCGGCTGCGCAAGCTCGACCACTGCGCCATCTTCCTGATGATCGCCGGGACGTGCACGCCCGTCTTCTGGCGCGCGTTCGACGGCGTCGCCCGCGTGGGGATGCTCTCGGCGATCTGGGGGCTGGCGGGCGCCGGCATCGCCCTGAGGATGCTCTGGCGGAAGGCTCCCCGCACCCTGTACACGCTCACGTACCTCGGCATGGGCTGGCTCGTCGCCGTGCGGGGGCCGATGGCTCTCCATGCGCTGCCGGCGGTCGGGCTCGCGCTGATCGTCGCCGGCGGGGTGACGTACACGGTGGGGGCGATCGTGTACGCGGTCGGGCGGCCGAATCCGTTTCCTCCGGTCTTCGGGTCTCACGAGGTGTGGCACGTGCTGGTGCTCGTGGGGAGCGCGCTGCACTACGCCGCGATCGCGATGCTGGCGGCGCCGTAGCGGGATACCGCTATTAGCGACGGTCTCATGACGACCGTTCTTCTGCTCGTGGGGTCGAACCTGTTCATGACGTACGCGTGGTACGGGCACCGGCGGACGCTGCGGGGGGCGCCGTGGTACGTGGCGGTGCTCGCGAGCTGGGGGGTCGCGCTCTTCGAGTACGCCCTGCAGGTGCCCGCGAATCGGATCGGGTACGGACAGTTCACGCTCGGGCAGCTCAAGATCACGCAGGAGATCATCACGCTCGCGGTGTTCGTGCCCTTCTCGATCTTCTACATGCGAGAGGCGCCGAAGCTCGACTACTTCTGGCGGCGCTCTGCATCGTCGGTGCTGCGTACTTCGTGTTCCGGGGGAGGTGACCGGGAGGGCCTCCGACGCGAATGGCGCGCGCTTCGTCGGGGTCATCGACCCATCATGCGCTCTCGCGCTAGCGTCGAAACCACCGTCCGCGACGAGCCGGCCGGGTACGCGCCGAGAAGGCGGTGCGCTGACGAAACGCCGATGCGGAACGACCACGCGGCCTTCGCGTAGGAAAGCTTTCTTCACCTGTCGATCCGTCGTGGACGTCAAGCGACTGCCCCGTCCGTCGACGGGCAGGCTCAAGGGAAAGCGCGACCGCGGCTCCCCGGGTGCGTTCCCCACCGGCTCGTCATGGTCCCTCCCAGCTCCACCGGCCCATTCGACCCGGTTGTCCCGGAGCCAGAAGTGGCTTGTGCACGGGTCCTTATCGACGCTCACTGACGGCAACAGCGATGCACGCGCTCGCTTTACTGGAGTCGTCGTAGGCCCCTTGCCGGGCGCGTCGGGTTTCTGAGCGCCCGCGAAACCAACGCCGTCGAGCGCCGCGCGTCGTTCATGATCGGATGCTTCGCGCAATGGGACGCCGGCTACGGCAGCCTCCCGTTCGACAAGTGGTCCCGCCCAGGGTCAGCCGGCCCTTTGACGTGCGAGCGCGGGCCTCGCTACCCGTGGCACGTTACCCGGACGATCCACCCGTTACGCCGCAGCACCCGAAAGTGGTACTCAAAGTGGTACGGGTGCAGATCCTCTCCGGCAGCCT
>PLYU01000176.1 GCA_003153495.1 Myxococcales bacterium | reverse complement strand
GCCTTCTCCTCCTTCCCCCCGCTCCGGCGGGGGGAAGGCCGGGTTGGGGGGCTGCGAGGCCCATGGTGGCTTCTTTCCGCTAGGCGCGCGATGTCGTGGCGCACCCTAAATTACGGCCTTTCGTGCGTAGACTCGGCGCCTCTTTGCGAAAGTAGGGCTAGAGAGGTGCATGGTGCGCACTCTCCATCGGCCCCAGAGCCAGCTACGCCCTCACCGTCTTCAGCCCCGCGGCGCGGAGTCGACGTTGCGCCGCGGAGTTCCGCGATGACCTTCCCGCGGTCGCAAACGACGACGCGCTCGCCCTCCCGCACCAGGCGCAAGTAGTGACTGAGTCGGTTCTTCAGCTCCTTGGTGCCGACAGCCCGCCGAAAGGCAGGCCCCCGGCGGGTCGACATCCCGAAATTACGCGCCGATGATCGGGTTGATCGTGGCGCTGTCGACGTACTGATCGAAGCGGACGATCTTGCCGTCGGAGATCTCGAGGACGTGGGCGACCGCCGCGCGCACGCTCTTGCCGGTCGCCTTGCCCTTGGCGACGTAATGTCCCTGCATGACGACCACGTTCCCCGCGTCGAGCATCCGCCCGATGTCGATCGAGAACGACTCGAAGTCGACCTGGATCTTCGCGAAGACGTTCTCCAGGACGGCCTGCGGGCTTCGGTAGACGCCGCCGTACTTGTAGCCGGCGGTCTCGGTCCACTGGATCTGCGGGTGCATCGAGCCGAGCACTTTCGGGACATCCCCGGCGCCGAACGCTGCGTACACGCCTTTCACGAACTCCACGTTGCTCATGGTCATCTCCTTGGGTCTGGGAAACTTGCGCCGTCCCTACGCGCGCATACGTCAGGGCGTCTACGATGGCGGAGACCACCACGGTTCTTCCGTGGGCTCAAGCCTCGCCGTCGCTCGGGGAGTCGCGGCGGGATCGTCAAGGACTCTACCTCACCACGCTCCTGACCTTCACCTTCACCTTGTCCTTCCCCTCGACGTACAGGTCGACCGGCACCACCGTGCGCGACCAGCTCTGGAACGCCTCGGGGCCGACGTCGCTGCTCTGCGGGCGCAGCGCGTCGAGCGCGAAGGCGGGGAGGCGCTGCGTGACCCTGCCCCGGTACGCGATGCCCTGCGAAGGGACGCGGAACTGCACGACCACCGAGCGCGGGTCGACCGTCTGGCGCGGCTCGTTCGCGAGCAGCTCGTCCAGATTCTCCGGCGGCGCCAGCTCGGGCGCGACGTCGTAGCCGGGGACGACCTCCACCTCGACGTCCTTGCCGGCGAGCTCCTGCGGCATCGTCGTCTCGACCACGCGCGTGACCTCCGGGCCGTGCTGCGCGAGCAGGTGCAGCCGCAGGCGCGCCTTGCCGCCCGCGTCGACGACGGGGTCGAGCAGCTCGACGCCGCGCAACCGCCACATGTCCTTCGCGTACTTCACCTCGAAGCGCGCCTCGATCTTCTCGACCCGCGCGTGCTCCCAGGGGTTGTTGAGGACGTCGCCGAGCGTGTTCACCACCTTCGAACGGAACCAATCGCCGGTGTCGGGCGAGCCGCCGCTCGCGAGGCCCACGTCCTCGAGGTCGACCGTGCCGTGCCCCGCGACCGTGACCTTCGACGTCAGCTTCCAGCTCAGGTCGCGGCGCTCGCTCGTCGTCGCCTCGATCACCGAGCCGAGGACGGCCGCGGCCAGGCCGGGCGCCATGAACTGGTCGTCGGTCAGCTCGGCGTGCCAATGGGTGCGCGGCGCGCCCGGCACGCCTGCGATGTCCACGTCGATCGGCACGGTGCCGGCCACGATGTTCTCGTCGAGGATGATCGCCGTCTGGCGGTCCTGGATGAGCGTCCCGAGCGGTCGCGCGCACTCGCCGACCTTGTGCGACGCCTGCGCGCTCGCGTTGACCCAGAGCACCCGCCCGATGCAGGTCGGGATGGCCTCGTCGCCGCCGTTGAGCATCGGGTGGCCGAACCCCGCGACCTTGCCCGACCCGTCGACGTACGTCGCCGTGCCCAGGCCCATGATCGAGACGTCGCCGCGCGCCATCTCGACACCGAGGCCTCCGCCGGCGACGAAGTGCCTGGGCGCGTCGGGGTCCGGCGCGGCGCCGCCGCCCCCGCCCTGCAGGGGCTCGAGGCCGAGCGGCTCGAACAGCTTGCGGAGCGCCTCGATGGCCCGGTCGGTGAGGCCCGCCATCATCAGCGGCGTCGCCGCCGGGATCATCGAGCGGGCCGCGCCCGGGGGCGGGCCGAGGCGCGTCGCGAGCTGCCGCGCGTGCTCGACCAGGTCGTACGTCCCGGGCGCGCCGTCGAACGTGGTGAGCGACGCGTGCGGCTGGCGTGGCGCCGGGGCCGCGGCGGGCTTCCCGCCCGGAAGCGGTACGGCGCGCTCCAGCGGCCAGAAGCCGGCCGGGATGGGGCGCCGCAGCTCGGTCAGCATCAGGTCGATGGGCGTGACCCCCGCCACCGGCTCGACCTCGAAGGACGAGAGGCTGTACGAGTACGCGCCGGCGAGCCGGCCATCCAGGTAGATCGGGCTCCCGCTCATCCCGCGCACGGTCTTCACGATGTCCAGCCGCGGGTTCGGCGTCTTGATGACGATGAGCTCCTGGCCCGGGCGGAAGTGGTGGAGCACGCCGATGACCTCGACGTCGAAGCGCTCGGGCACGGTGCCCTTGAAGACCGTCAGGCCGTAGCCCTTCATCCCCTCCTTGATCTCGCCGACGCCGATGGTCTCGGCCTTCGCGTCGCCGCGGGCGAGGGGGACGCTCGCGCCGAGCGCGAGGAGCAGGCCGGCGCCGAGCGCGCCGAGGAGGGGCGGGGAGGTTCGCACAGCGTGCAGTGTCGCCCGGGGGGGCCGCGCGAGCAATGCGCTATAGCTACGGTGGGTATGGCCACCGTCGTCACAGTGGTGGTCTCGCTCGGGCTCGCGGTCTTTCTGTGCGCGCACGTCTCGATCGCCGCGGCGCTCGCGCGGCGGAGGCTGTGGGGCAGGGCGCTCGCGTGCCTGGTCTTGCCCCCGCTCGCCCCGTGGTGGGGGTGGGAGGAGGGGATGCGCGTACGCTCTCTGGCGTGGGTCGGCGCCCTGCTCGTCTACACCGGCGGCGTCATCGCGGCGTGACGGCGCGCGGCGTCACTGGACGGTGACGGCCTTCTCGAGGACGTGGCACTGGTCCTTGGAGCAGACCGCTCCCTTGAGCTTGCCGGTGCCCTTGGGGGCGTCGACCGTCGCGGTCTTCTCCTTCAGCGTGAACTTCGACTTGTCGAGCTTCGCGTCGCCCACGACCAGCTTCCAGGGAAACTCCTGGTTGATGTGCCACCCCTCGTGGGCGGTCACGACGACCTGGCCGTTCGTGACCGTGACGTCGAACTCGTTGTCCGCCCGGGCGACGTTCCCGAACGTGGCGGCCAGGGCGACGGCGACGGCGACGGCGAAAGCTACGACTCTCGACTGCTTCATGGCGGCTAGCATGACAACATATTCGACGGGCGCCAGAGGCCGCCCATTCACCGAAAAGGGAGCGTCGACATCTCCTCGAAACATCTGGGCAATCCCGCCGGTCCCGGGGGGTTGCCAGACTGGGAGCATGGTCACCTCGTCGCTCCCCGTCAGCGCCACTTCCGCCTTCCGCGACTCCATGCCGGAGCGGTACCGGCAGAGCTACGACGCCGGCGACAGCCGCGAGCACGCGGGGATCGTCGGCCGGCGCGCGGGTGCGGCCGCGTACGTCGAGCTGTGGCGCCGCCTCCCCCAGGGGGACGTGGTGTGCGTGGTGGCGGACGATCGGCCTGGCTTCCTCTCGTTCATCAGCGCGGCGCTCGTGGTGAGCGGGATGGATATCGTGTCGGCGCAGGCCTACACCCGCGCGCCCGGCGGCGGCCGCCCTCCCGAGGCGGTCGACTTCTTCCGGCTGGCGCGTGACGCCGAGCATCCGATGCCGGTGCTGGGCACGGACATCGCGCGCATCACCGGGCTGCTGAACGACCTGGTCACCGGCGACGTGACCATCGAGGAGGTCGTGCGCCGGGCGCGCCCGCCGCGTTCGAGCGTGCGGGGCTCGTCCACCCGCGTCGTCTTCGAGGAGAGCCCGGACGCCAACCTCTCGGAGCTCACGGTGGAGACGACGGATCGGCCGGGCCTCTTCCTGGGCATCACGCAGGCGCTCTTCCGGGCGGGGGTGCAGATCATCGCGTCGGACGCGAGGAGCGAGCGCGGTCGGGTGACCGACCGCTTCACGATCACGGAGCTGTCGGGCGAGCCGATACGACCGGCGCGACGCGGGATCGTGCAGCTGGAAGTGCTCGTGGCGATCGACGCGGCTTCGCAGGGCTAGGGCTGGGTTCGGGCGGGAGTGACGGGGGTGCATGCTCGCGCCTTGCGACACAGATCTCTGCGATGTATACGTACATCGTGACGCGCACGCAGATCTACCTGAGCGACGAGGAGGCCGCGGTGCTCGACCGGGAAGCTCGGTCATCCGGGCGCACCAAGTCGCAGCTGATCCGCGAGGCCATCGATCACGTGTACCTGCAAGGCCCCGATGCGGCGGGGGTGCTCCGGGCCATCCAGAAGTCCGCGGGAGGGTGGCGACGTCGATTGAGCGGAGCCGACTACGTCGAGCGACTTCGTCCGGGGCGACTGGCCCGGTTGCATGCGCGACGCTCTGCATGAGGCTCGTGCTCGACACGTCGGTCATGATCGATCACCTGCGCGGGCACGCGCGGGCCGTCGCGGTGATCTCGGACGCGGCGCGTGCAGGGGACGAGCTCTGGAGCGTGACCGTGACTCGGACCGAGGTGCTCGCAGGAATGCGCCGCGGAGAGGAGCGCGCGACCCACGCGCTGCTCGATGCCCTCCGCTGGCAGGACGTCACGCGAGAGATCGCCGACCGGGCCGGAGAGCTCGCCCGGAAGTACCTGCGCTCGCACTCCGGCGTCGACACCGTCGACTACCTCGTTGCCGCGGCGAGCGAGGCGCTCGGCGCCAGAGTGCTCACGCAGAACGTCAGGCACTTCCCGATGATCGCGGGCCTCAAGGCCGCCTACTAGCGCGCGCTGGCGCCACGACGAGCCAGGCACGGCGCAGGCCTCCGCCCGACACTCCTGTCCAAGCCAGCACCGCCGCGGCGACGAACGCCACGTCGAAGGGCACGCGCATCCGCGGCTCGGAGAGGTACAGCGTGAACGTCACGAGCGCCGCGACGATCGTCGCCGCGAGCAGTCCCTCCGCCGACTGCGCGCGCTCGCGCAGCGACCGGATGCGCCAGAAGGCCCAGGCGACCGCGGGCAGCACGACCCCCACGCCCAGCAGCGGCCGCGAGGCTTCCATCCAGCGATCGCTGTCGACGAGCGCGTCGTACCAGAGCGCGCGCGGGTAATAGCCCTCGCGGCCGAGCCCCATGCCGTCGAGCCATGCCATCGGCAGGCGCCGCAGCTCGCGCGCCGGGGTGGCCGCCATCGACCGCCATGCCTCGGCGTACAGCGGGCGCTCGCGAAAGGCCGGCTCGGTCGCCACGTAGATGGCCTCCCGGGCGCGGCGGCGGTTCCGGAAGAAGTGGATGACCCGCTCCGCGCCCGGCCGGTCGGGTCCGGCGTACGGCAGGTGGATCTCGGTCCAGTCGCTGTGCGCGAGCAGGAAGTTCACCCCGCCGTTGGTCGCGGGGCCGCAGGGACCCCCGACGAGCAGGGAGGCGCGCAGCGCCGCCACCCCGATGGGTAGCGCCGCCCAGCCAAGGACTCTGAGCGGCGGACCCCGGAGCCACGCCCTCGGGCCGCCGGCGGCCAGGGAGCCGGCCGCCCAGAGCAGCGGAACCAGCGCGACATTCGTTCGCCACACGGCCGCCGCGCCGAGGGCCAGCCCGACGGCGGCTCGCCCCCGCGCGCGCTCCAGC
>PLYU01000037.1 GCA_003153495.1 Myxococcales bacterium | reverse complement strand
CGCGCCGATGGCCGCGACGGCGGCCCCGCCGCTCCCCCGCCCGCCCCCGTGCACCACGCGCCTTCGGAGCTCGACCCGTCGCTCGCCACCGCGCAGGCGCCGGAGGTCTTCCTCGCCGAGTTCACCACGACCAAGGGAGCGTTCGTCGTCGAGGCGCGCCGGAGCTGGGCCCCTCACGGCGCCGACCGCTTCTACAACCTCGTCAAGATCGGCTTCTACGACGACACCCGCTTCTTCCGCGCGATCCCCGACTTCATGATCCAGTTCGGAATCCACGGCGACCCCGAGGTCGCCGCCCGGTGGCGCGGCGCCAGCATCGCCGACGACCCGGTCACGCAGTCGAACCTGCGCGGCTTCGTGAGCTTCGCGCAGACCGGCCGCCCGGACTCGCGAACCACGCAGATCTTCATCTGCTACGAGAACCACCCCCGTCTCGACGCGTCCGGCTTCGCGCCGTTCGCCCGGGTCGTCCGCGGGATGGAGGTCGTCTACGACCTCTACGCTGGCTACGGCGAGGGGGCCCCGGGCGGCGACGGCCCCGATCAGGAGCGCGTGCAGACCGAAGGCAACGCGTACCTGGACCGCGAGTTCCCGCGGCTCGATCAGATCCTCCGGACGCGGATCGTCGAGCCCTGAGCTGGGCGTTCGTGTGCGGCTAGCCCGACCCGTGGTACCTCCGTGGCCAACACGCTCCCGTTCCCGTCTGACTCGACGGCCTCGCCGACGTCTTCCACGGCCCGTAGTGCTTCGCGCGCAGCGCGATCCTCATCACCTCTCGCGCCGTGTAGACCGTCGTCTCGCGCGGCCGGTGGCGATCGTAGAACACGGCGATCGGCACGGGCTGCCGCGGCCCGCTCGCGGCGGCAAGCATCTGCCAGTCGTAGGCGCCCCCCCCACGCTCGACCCACGCGTGCGGGCGGCCGCCGTCGACCAGGCCGTGAACGACTCGCAAGGTCGGCCGCGGGCTGCCGGCGTCGATGAACTTCTCGGCCTCGCTGAAGGCGTACTCGTAGCAGCGACCCTGATTCTCGTTCCTGCGCTTGCGCCACGCGACGAGCCGCGCAGGCGTGATCGCGCGCGGCCGGCGGAACGGTCGAGGACCCGCGTCCACGCGGGGCGTCCGCCGATCTCGCGCCGCCGCGGCGACCGCGCAGCGCCTGTCGGGGCGGTGTTGGCTCGTCGTAGTCATCCTGGCCTCTTCAACGTGCGGACGGTCCACGAACCGCGCAACGGGGGGCCGGCGCTCGGCCCGGCGACGCATGCGGCGGGGAAGGCCGACGCGCGCTGTCGCGGATGGGGCTGGGGTTTGGACCCAAGGCGAGCTTCGACGTGACGAGGTTCAGCGGGGCGACGCGGGGCATCCTGGTCGGGATGCAGTCACCTCCCCAGCGAGCGCGCCATATTAGATTGGACTGCGCCACGGCCTGCTCGTACTGCGCCCGCGTGAGGCTCAGGCCAGCCTGCGTGAGCGCCGCGTGCGCGTCGAGAAGATCCGTCGTGGTCGCGCTGCCCGCCTTGAGCAGGGCGCCGGTCACCCGGTACGCCTCCTCGGCGCTCGCGATGGTCTCCTGCGCCACTTCGACCGCGCTGCTCGCCGCCTGCGCCTGCGCGAGGTCGCTCGCCACCTCGACGTCGACCTGACTGCGCTGGCTCTTCAGCTCGTGCTCGGCCGCCCTCGTCTGCTCGGCGGCCGCCCGCTGCGCGTAGTACGAGGCCTCCCACTCCCAGACGGGCCACTGCACCTTCACCCCGACGAACGCCGCGTTGGTCGGCGAGAAGGGCTGGCCGTCGAGGTGGCTGTAGCCGGCCTGCGCGTCGACCTCGGGCAGCATGGCGAGCCAGCGCGCGCTGTGCTCGTGGTCGGCCGCCTGCACCTGGAAGCGGCGTTCGCGGATCTCGGGGCGGGCGGCCATCGCCTGCCGGCGGGCCTCATTTCGTCGCGAACAGATTCCGAAGGCCCGTTCTGGTCGACGCCGCACCTGCCGCGAGTTGAAGCCGCGCGAGACGCTCCTCGAACGGGCCCAGCGTCCAGCATGCCTCGACGGTCAGGTGCTCGATGGGCTCGCCGGCCTCGTTGAGCGGACAGATATCGCGAAGCTCGACCGGCTGCCCGTTCCGCTCGTCGATCCACCTGAGGGGAAGGCCCTGGGTTCGGCAGACGTAGGGGCGCTGCGGATAGATGCGACAGGCGCCCTCGCCGTCGAGGAAAGCGCAGGCTCCTTGGACATGCGGAGTGCCCGTGCGGAGAAGCTCAGCGTGATGACGGCGAATGGGCTCGCCCTCCACGTCGAAGACCGTCAGCCCATCCACGCAGCATGAGCTGCACCCCCGCCGGCAGTGGAGGCGCTCGGCATGCAGGACGTGGAGCCGGCGTGTCTCGTGATTCACCGCGGCGTGCAGCGGGGCGAGAGAGTCTGGGCGCCCGATAGTCACCGCGGCGCCGCGACGAGCGAGAGCAGCGCCCTGCCGTACTTCTCCAGGAGCGCCGGTCCGATCCCGGAGACATCGAGCAGCTCGGATTCGTCCTTGGGACGCGCGTGGACGATGCCGATGAGCGTCCGGTCGGTCAGGATCCGAAACGCGGGCACCCGGCGCTTCTTTGCCTCCGTCGTACGCCACGCCCGGAGCGCAGCCTCGAGAGGGGGCGCGTCTGGGGAGGCGCGTTCTCGTCCGGTCGTGCCCCCGCCCCGGGCAGCCTTGCTCGCGCCGTCGCGGCGCGTGACGCGGGTGCGGCCAGATCCGCTCTTGGCTCGCCTGGTCCGCGTACCCCCCTTTGCTGTGGCCCGTTCGGGTACCACCACCATGCGGATGCCGCCCTGTGACCCCGAGAGGCTCCGCCCTGCGGACTCCAGGTAGACGCGCTGGAAGACGATGGTCTCGCCACCCTTCACGAACTCGTCGCTCACGATCCTCACCTGGGATGCGCGCGCGAGCGCCCCGAGCACATGCTCGAGGGTGCGCCGGTCGATGCCTCCTTCGACGAAGAGGTCGCGATGGATCTGGCCGACGGACGGGCCGTTCTTGTCCCGGAGCGCCGCGAGGATGCGCGCGGCGGCGTCCTCCTCTGCCGCACTCGGAGCCCGGAAGCTCTGCGCGATGCACTCCCCTGCCGCGCACACATCGCACGCCCCACAAGGGTGGACGCGATCGTCGAAAAGCGCGGTCCGGAGATCGCGGTCACGCGGGGTGCGAGCCTGCGGAAGGGCGTGGAATTCCCTACGTGACAGGCGCCCGACGATCGCGCCGAGCGCGGCCGAGATTCCGCGGAAGCGCGTGCTCGTCTCCAAGCATCACGCTCGCCGGCTGCTCGCTCACGGCGAACGCTGCCGGTATGGCCGCAGCGTCCGGAGATCGTCGCTCCGTGCGCCGAAGCCCTGCGCGGCGGAGGGCGGCCGTCAAGTCAGATCGTTGCCCTTGCGGATGAGGGACCGCTCCACCGAGGCGGGCGTCGAGCCTACGCTCCCCGGTATGACCGAATCGCCCGCCTGGTTTCGCCAAGCGCTAACCGCTCCGCGCACCGACCACTTCGTCGAGGTCGCCGGCTGTCCGATTCACTACCTGCGCTGGGGAGACCGCGTCAAACCTGGGCTCATTCTCGTCCATGGGGGCGCCGCGCACGCCGAATGGTGGTCGTTCCTCGCGCCGATGCTCGCGCGGCAGTACGACGTGGTCGCGCTCGACCTGAGCGGCCACGGCGAGAGCGGTCGTCGCCCGGAGTACCCTCGACGCCAGTGGGCCGACGAGGTCCTTGCCGTCGTGGCGGACGCGCGCTTCGTAGGCGCGCCCGTGCTCGTCGGGCACAGCATGGGTGGCCGCGTCGGCATCGTCGCGGCCTCACTGTACGGCGACGCTCTCGCCGGCGCGGTCATCGTCGACGCTCCAGTGCGAAAGCCGGATCCGGAGAGCCAAGAGGGTGAGGCCGGCAAGAGCTTCCGAAATCCGAAGATCTATCCGACGCTCGAGGAAGCGATCGCGCACTTCCGTCTCGTCCCCCAGCAGCCGTGCGAGAACGCGTTCATCCTCGGGCACATCGCGCGCACGTCACTCCGGCCCGTGCAAGGCGGTTTCACGTGGAAGTTCGACCCGCGCGTGTTCGTCAAATTCTCGCTGGAGAAGATGAGCGACTATCTCGCGAGCACTCGCTGCCGCATCGCGCTCCTGCGCGGCGAGCGGAGCGTCGTCGTACCGCCCGAGACGGGCGAGTACATGTACGAGCTCTTGAGCCGATCGGCTCCGCTCGTCGAGATCCCGGAGGCTTACCACCACTTGCTCCTCGATCAGCCGCTGGCGTTCGTCGCCGCGGTGCGCGCGCTGCTGGCAGACTGGGAGCACTCGGTCCCGCGGGGGAGGTGAGCCTCAACATCCAGGGCCATGAACCGTAGCGACCTGGATGAGCCCCTGGAGAAAGTCACGCTCCGCCTTGTCCGTTGCGACTCTCCAGCGCCCCTCCCATACCTCGTGAGCCTCGAAAAACGCTCCCGCGTCGAAGAGATGCGCACCGCGGGCGAAGGGATCATCCACCGACTGTCTTTCGTAGCAGCAACCCCGCCTGCCGGTGAACGTCGCGACGGTCGAATCCTCGATTGACGGCCCCTCTCCATTCGGCCTAGACGAAGCTGGATGTCCCTCCGTTCCAACCTCCAGTCCCTCGCCTCCACCTTTGCCGATTCCGTCCTCGCCGCCATCCGGGGCGCTAGCCTCGAAGATCTGCTC
>PLYU01000198.1 GCA_003153495.1 Myxococcales bacterium | reverse complement strand
TCCGCCGTCGGGCTGCTGCAGCAGCCCGCCTTCAGTAGCAGCCCGGGCACGCCGAGCGGACCGCTGTGCGTCACGGCCATGCGGCTGGTGAGGTGACGCTCGGTGGGCGGCGGGTGGGCGTTCAGCGGCCGCGGGCGCGGACCGCGGAGGGTGAGCTCCTTTGGACGAAACATGCCGGCTCCTCCGGCCCGTCCGTTGCCGGAGGAATTCGTGGCCCTAGCGCAAACCTATGCTCACCATGCCACCGTGATCAACGATCGCGGCGATCGTTTCACCACCACGACGTGGGCCGAAACCGACGTCGTGCAATGGACCTCGCGGCAGTCCGCCGCCCGCGCGCGCTACGTCGTGGAGGACGCCGCTCTGATGCGGCGCGTACGCGGCCGGACCGTCGAAAGCATGATCGCGGCGGCGCGCGGCGCGGGCGCTCCGATCGTCCGTGCGCACGGCGCTACCACGGTGGGGGTGATCGCCGCAATCACCACGACGAACGGCGGTCTGAGCGTGGACGAGCGAGCGCAGGTCGCGACGGGCGTGTTCGCGTGCGGTGCCGACGTCGGCGGTATCTCGACAGGTGGGTACTCGAGCGGCCTCGCCGCGGCGCTGGTCCTCGGTCGAATCGCGGCCGACGCCGCGCTCGGCGTGACCACGGCGCTGGCCGGCCTGCGCCGTGCCGTCGCGGTAGGCGGGGGGACGGCGCTCGGCGCCGGCATCCATCCGAGCGGCGCCTGGGGCGACGCACGGGTCCTGTCGGGTGGTCGCTACAAGAAAGTCAGCGAGATGCTGCGCGGGCTCGTCCAACGCACTCCCGAGTGCGCTCTGCATGTTCACGTGGGCGTGTCTGACGGTGAAGACGCGGTGCGGATTCTCAACGGGATGCGCGAATACGTGCCGCTCTTCGTCGCGCTCGCCGCGAACTCGCCCTTTTGGTTCGGGGTCGACTCGGGCATGGCGAGCGCGCGCGCCGCTCTGGTACGAAGCTACCCCCGTCATGGCATCCCACGCGCCTTCCGCGACTACGACGACTACCTGGCGACCCTCGACGGCTATCGTCGCGCCTTCGGTATCGTCGACAGCAGCCTGATGTGGTGGGACGTGCGGTTGCGCCCGAATCTCGGCACGGTCGAGCTCCGCGGAATGGACAGCCAAAGCTCGCTCGGACACGTGGCGGCATTGACTGCGCTCGCGCAGGCCATGGCCTACGCGATCAAGGACAGCGGACGCGAATGCGTCACTCCCGCCGAGCTGATCGCCGAATCAGCCTTTCTTGCCAGCCGCGACGGCATCGCCGGAACAATTCTTCACCACGGCTCGCTTCAACCGGTGCGTCAAGCGGTTACGGATACCCTCGAATGGGTTAGGCCGTATGCCCGCGACCGCGGCATCGAGGATGGCCTCGACGGGGTCGAGCGGCTCGTGCACGACGGCGGAGGTGCCGTCCGGCAGCGCCGTGTCCACGCCCGCAGCGGAATGGCGGAGCTACTGCGCCATCTCGTCGCCGAGAGCAGCGCCGATCGGTGGTAAGGAATGCCATCGCCGACTCGCTCCGGGCGGACGTCGCCCGAGCGCTTCAGAGCGGTGGCGCTCAGCGCCTCGGCGAGGAGGTCGCGTTCGTTCTTCGCGCGCTGAAACGCTGTCGCGCACTGACGCCGGGCGAACGCATCGAGACAATGCTCGCGGACCTGCGTGCCGGCGTCTCGCCCTATCAGGCTGTTGGCTGCTACGAGCTCGTTGTCGGGCACCAGGACTCCACGATCGAAGTGTCGCGCGAGGTTATGCCCCCCGGCGGGAACACCCGGCAAGTACTTCAGGACATCGAACGACTGGCTCGGCGCCTGGACGAAAGCACCGTCGTCGATTTTGGCTGCGGTACCGGCGTGCTTGGTTTCGCAGCGCTGCGCGCCTGCGCCCGGACGCGCGGTGTCCTGATCGACATAGACCCCCACGCCTGCGAGCTGGCGCGGCGCAATGCAACGCGGCTCCGCCTTGCCCATCGCACGCGGATCCTTTGCGGTGACACGCTGGAGGTCATCGAGGACTGGGCACAGGTGCGGCTCGTGGTCGCGAACCTGCCCTTCGTGCGAACGTCAGAGGTTCGCAACCTGCCGGCCCGCTTCGCCGTCCATTCCCCGCGGCTCGCCGTCGACGGCGGAGTCGACGGTCTGTCGCTGATTAGTCCGGCCATCGCAACCCTCGAGCGCCGGGCACGCCCCGGCACCGCGGTGCTGCTGCAGGTCGCGCCCGGACGGGTTCGTGAAGTGCAGCGGCTGTTCAGTGCCCGCTGGCAGCCGCTACCGAGAACCTCTCAGACGGATGGTGAGAAGTCGGACGATGACCTCGGCTGCACCGTAGGCGTCCAACTGGTGTCCGGATGAGCGCCTCGCCCAGGCTCATATGGATGAGCTTCTGTCGCCCGGATCCTAGGATCGGGCGCCGCCCAGCCGCAGCTGGGTTGTCCATAGCCCGTGTGCGCGGGCCCGTGGATGGCGACGTTGGCGGCCTTCACGGTGTGCTCGTGCGCGCCCCGGCAGCCGCCGGCACGCCGTGTGGAGCGGCTCTGACGAGGGGTATTACCGCAAGGGTGCGCAGCATCGTGAGGGCGGCCCCGCCGATATTGAGATCAGCCCTGACGGGACCCGGACCGAGTGGTACTGCCGCGATGGTGACCTCCACCGCGAAGACGGGCCAGCTCACATCATCATCGGCGCCGACGGCACCCGAACCGAAGAGTGCTACTGCAACGGCACGCGCCGCAAAGACTTGGAGCCCCCAGGGCAGCAGTAAACCGGTCGCCGGCGCAAGCCTCGCCGGGGCGAACCCGACCACGACCGAAATGTGTCGATGGTTGACGCGTTTCGAGCGGCCGCGCCGCCCACGACGCAATCCGCGCTTGAATCACCCCGGTGAAGTTGGAGTCTGCGTTCATGACGAAAGCGAGCGCAATCCGCGGGTTCCCCTCCTATACTCGATCTATGGGTGTCGATCTGCACCGTGACTATCGCGCGCTCGAGCCGCTGCCCGACGCCGCGCGGAACGATCCTGAGGCGACGCAACGGTGGTGCGAACGCCGCAGTCGCGACCTTGTCGCGTGTGAGCAGCGCGGTGACTACCTTCAGGCCGCGTCGTCGGGGTGGGACGCCGCGTTCACGCTCGGCGTGCTCTACGGCTGGAGACCTGCTGGCACGCGGCACGATGATCCAGACTGGGAGGGCGGTTACTTCAGCAACGACGGTGCCCGCGTCACAGTCGAGGATGCCCGTGC
>PLYU01000046.1 GCA_003153495.1 Myxococcales bacterium | reverse complement strand
CCCCGACCCCGACCCCGATTTCGACCCCGACCCCGACCTCGACCTCACCCGGCTGCGCCACGACCCTCCCCATCGACCGCCCTCCCATCTTGGTCGTTGCCTGCGCGCTCGCCGGCGTGGTAGCTCGGCGCCACAAGGCACGCCATGCACACAACCGACATCCGTAAGGGCCTCAAGCTGCAGATCGACGGCGTGCCCTTTGCCGTGGTGGAGCACCAGTTCGTCAAGCCCGGCANNGTCGAGCACCAGTTCGTCAAGCCCGGCAAGGGGCAGGCGTTCACCCGTGCGCGCATCCGCAACCTGCAGACCGGCGCCGTCATCGAGCGCACGTGGAAGTCCGGCGAGTCCGTCGAGGTGGCCGACGTCGACACCCGCAAGATGACCTACTCCTGGGCCGAGTCCGACAGCCTCGTGTTCATGGACACGAACACCGGCGACCAGGTGCACGTCATGAAGGACAAGGTCGGCGACGAGGTCCGGTTCCTGAGCGAAGGGCTCGACTGCGACGTCACCATCTACAACGACATCCCCATCGGCATCGAGCTGCCGTCGAGCGTCATCCTGCAGATCTCCTCGAGCGACCCCGGGGTCAAGGGCGACACCGCGAGCGGCGCCACCAAGCCGGCCACCCTGTCGACCGGCGCCACGGTCAACGTGCCCCTCTTCATCAAGGAGGGGGAGTGGGTGAAGATCGACACCCGGACGGGCGGCTACCTGGAGCGGGTGAATCGCTGAGGGGATCCTTCGCTGCGCTCAGGATGACAGGCGGGGGGGTTGCGCGGCGCCCCGGATCCGCGCATGATTGCCCCGTCAGGCCTACACTCGAGGTAACACCGATGGACTGGACCGCGCCGACGTTCGCCGAGATCAAGATGGATGCGGAAATTGGCTCCTACCAGGAGGACCAGGGCGACCGCGATCCGAGCCCCATCGCCGAGAGCGACGACGAGCGTTCCGCCGGCTGACCCGCCGGCGCGCTAGGCTTGGCGCGCATGCGCGCTCGCATTCTAGGCTCGGCCGCCGGAGGCGGGTTCCCCCAGTGGAACTGCGCGTGCCCCAACTGCGTGCTGGTGCGGGCGGGCGATGAGAGCGTCCGCCCCGGGACGCAGGACTCCATCGCGCTCTCCTCCGCCGGCGAGCGCTGGCTCGTCGTCAACGCGTCGCCGGACATTCACAGACAGATCCAGGCCTTCCCCGCTCTCCACCCCCGGGGGCCCAGGCACACCCCCATCGCGGCCATCGCGCTGACCAACGGGGATCTCGACCACGTCGTCGGCCTGCTGTCGCTGCGCGAGTCGCAGCCCCTCGTCGTGCTGGCGACCGAGCGAGTGCGCGCCGGGCTGGTCGAGCAGAACGCCATGCTCCGCACGCTCGCCCGGACGCCCGACCAGGTCACCTGGAGGCGCCTCGAGCTGGGCCGCGAGCTCTTGCTGGAGGACGTCGGCCTCGGGGTCACGCCCGTGCCGGCGCCGGGCAAGCTCCCGGTGCACCTGGTCGGCCTCTCGGAGCCGTCGCCCGAGGACAACGTGGCGCTGCGCGTGCGCGACCTCGCGACTGGCCGCGTGCTCGCGATCGTGACGTCGGTGGGCGCGATCGACCGGGAGATCGAGGCGCTCGTCCGCGGCGCCGACGCGGTGCTCTTCGACGGGACGTTCTGGAGCGAGGACGAGCTGATCGCCCTCGGCCTGGGCCGCGCCCGCGCGCGCGACATGGCGCACGTGCCCGTCGGCGGCCCGGAGGGGAGCCTCGCGCGGCTCGGGGCGCTGCCCGCCGGCGCGCGCGTCTTCACGCACGTGAACAACACCAACCCCATGCTGCGCGCCGGCGGCCCCGAGCGGCGCGCCGTCGAGCAGGCGGGGTGGCAGGTGGCGCACGACGGAATGGAGATCCCGCTGTGACCGGAGAAGCTCTCTCGCCCGAGGCGTTCGTCGAACGGCTGCGCGCCGAAGGGGCGCCCCGCTACCACGACCATCACCCCTTCAACGTGCGGATGCACGCGGGGGCGCTGTCGAAGGAAGAGCTGCGCCGCTGGGTGCAGAACCGCTTCTACTACCAGACGCGGATCCCCATCAAAGACGCGCTCATCCTCTCCAAGAGCGACGACCCTGCGTTCCGCCGCATGTGGGTCCACCGCCTGCAGGACCACGACGGGACGGGCGCCGGCGACGGCGGCCTGGCCGAGTGGCTGCTGCTGGCGCGGGCCGTGGGGCTGGACGAGGGCGAGGTCGCCGCGTGCGGCCAGGTGCTCCCCGGCGTCCGCTACGCGTGCGACGCGTACGTCGAGCTGGTGCGCACGCGGTCGCTCGTCGAGGCGGTCGCGTCGTCGCTGACCGAGCACTTCGCGCCGAGCATCATGCGCACGCGCATCGCCGCCTGGGAGACCCACTACCCGTGGGTCGACGAGACGGCGCTGCTGTACTTCCGCCAGCGCGTCCCGCGCGCCGCCCGCGACGCCGAGGAGGCGATCGCCTTCGTCACGCGCCACGCGAGCACCCGCGAGCTGCAGGAGGCCTGCGTCCGCGCCCTGGTCGAGAAGTGCAAGATCCTCTGGGCGATGCTCGACACGATCGCGGCGTCCGGATGAAGCCCAGGCTGTCCTCGAAGGCCCGCGTCCGCCCCGACCCCCGCGACGGCGCCCCGGTGCTCCTGTCCCCCGAGCGGGGCCTGCGCCTCAGCGCGACCGCCGCCGCCGTCGTGGCCCTGTGCGACGGCACGCGCACGGTCGAGGCGATCGTCGACGAGCTGGCCGCGCGCTACGCCGCGGACCGCGCGCGCGTCGACGCGGACGTGCGGGCGCTCCTCGCGGATCTGCGAGCGCGGGCGCTGCTCGACCCCCCCCCTGGTCATCCCGAGCGAAGCGAAGCGCAGTCGAGGGACAGCTCTGATCGCGAAGATCGCGGCTGTCCCTCGACTGCGCTCGGGATGACAAGGCCGAAACTAGGCCGCCGGGATCTTCGCGAGCTTGCCGGTTTCCTCGATGTTGAACACGCGGCGCGCGTTCTCGCCCAGGATGTTCTTCTTGGCTTCGTCGTCGATGAACGGCAGATCCAAGATCGTGCTCGGCAGGTCGAAATCCCAGTGCGGGTAGTCCGAGGAGTACATCAACTGCGTCTCAGCGTTGATCATCTTGAAGGTCGTCTGCAGGATCGAGAGGTCTTCGGGCACTTCCAGCGGCTGCACCGAATAGTACATCTTC
>PLYU01000025.1 GCA_003153495.1 Myxococcales bacterium | reverse complement strand
ACGCCTCGCCGTCGGTTCTCGGAAACGGGACCATTTTCCCGGACGCAACGGACTTCTATCCCTCGGAGGGGATCTTCCTGACCTCGGTGAAGGCCCCGGCACCGGCCACCGTCCTGGCACTCGCGACAATCGCAAAGCAGAGCGGCGGGTCGGTCCGCATGGCGCTCTACGACGACGACGGCGGAGCTCCCGCAGCGCTGCTGGCGACCACCGACGTCATGAACATCGTGACGGGTGAGAACCACGCACCGCCTGTCCCTGCTTTGTCCACGCTCGTTACAGACCACACTTACTGGGTCGGGGTGTACGCGCTGACTGGCCCGTACAGCGTGGACCTCTACCAGAAGGCCGCACTGGTTGACAGCTGGCAGATCCAGTCGTCTGGAACGTTTCCGGATCCGTTTCCGTCCACATTGGCCAGTTTCGGGCCTGGACCGGAGCTCAACCTATTTCTCATAGTGCAATACTGACACGATCGACGTATGACCCCACAAGTCTCACCGAGATACCCTCGGCCCCTGGAGCACAACGATGCCTACTCTCGTTCGAAATGGTTCCGCGCGCCGCTGGGCGCGCGGTGGAGTTACGGCCCTCGGCCTTCTGGGCGCAGTGGCCTTGCCGAGCGTCGCGCGCGGCGCGCAGGTGTGCTTCCCGACGCCGATCGGCGTCCCCGGGTTGTTCGGGCCCCCTTCGTGGAATCCGCCCGCCGGATCGACCGATGTAGTCCGGAAGGATCTGAACGAGCCGCGCTGGTCGGCTTCACCGCTCGTCAACTTCCCGAATGACCCGGGCAACGCCCCGACGGGTGAGGGCGGCATTAGACTCATTCTCAGCCCCGATCAGACCGAGCTGAGCGTCTCGATCCAGCAGAAGGCGGACAGTGCAGCGGAGACGGCGGACGGCGCCTATTTCGGCCTCTATGTTCCGGGCGGGAACGGCTACGCGGTCAAGGTCCCCGTTTATTCGGGCACGGCGGACCCGTTCATCTATTCCGGGCAGGAGACGGCATTCACGTACGTGAGCGGCACGAACTGGAGCAGTTCTCTGAGCCAGCCGCGCTGGATCAAGGCCGGGTCGCTCGGTTCGTGGACCCACCAGTCGATCTCGGCAGGTGGGGCGGACTGGGCGATTCAATTCAAGGTGGACCTCACCAAGTTCAACATCACGTCCGCCACAAGTTTCAAGATGTTCGTCGGAATGCACAAGGAAGACCAGGGCGCCACCGTCGACGTAACGATGCCAGCCACTCCCCCGACGAGCACAAACCCCGTTCTGATTCCGAACACGATAATCGTCGGCGACCCGAGCACCTGGCTGCTGGTCCCCACGCTCGCCGCCGGATGCCCGCTCGGCATCGCGTTCACGAGTAACACTCAGATCGGCACCAACAACCCCGGGCAAGCGGACCAGAGCGCGATCAACACGACCGACGGAGGAATCAACACGTTCTTCGCCACGCCCGGGACGAACGGTGTAAGCGTCGGGAAAAATCAGCTCAATGCTCGGTTCCGTATCGCCAACTGGGGCGCGGAGATCGCAGATCCCGACGCGGGTTGGACTACGATCATTGATGGCGCGGCGGTTACGAACACGGCCGCCAACCCCGTCAACAACACGATCAACTTTCAGTTCTCGTGTCCCCGGAACTCGGGTGGCAATGTGTGCGGTGCGCCTTTGCCTTCCGGCTCGCTGAACGACCAGTGCATGCTCGTCGAGCTGAGCAATGCCCCGGGGTATTCGACGCCGATCTCGACCGCGTCCATTTACCGGAACATGAGCTTCCAGAGCCTCTCGACCAAGATCCTCCCCGCCGACATTTCGATCAAGGGCCTCCAGGCGCTCACCGGCGTGGCCAGGGCTCGCGACGTTTACATCGACGTCATCACGCGCAACATGCCCCCCCTCGGCAATATCCCGGTCGTTTTCGATTCGTTGCTTCTCAACCTGCTGAAGAGCGCGGCGCTGGGGCTGGTTGCGGCGGTCGATCCTCTCGCGGACAGCCTGTCTCTGGACGATCAGCTCAAGGTTGCTTGGCCCACCTACGAGGTGCACGTCTACTACGACACGGGAAGGGTCAACACGCTCTCGGGCCACACGTACCAGGTGCTCAGCCCCATGAACTCCTTCGGGTACTACTTCTCGCATAGCGGATCGCTCTTCGGGTTCACGACAGCCATTGGCGGCGTCGGGTCGACGTTGGTGCAAGCTCTGGGGCCGAATGTATACAGGGTGCGTGTCCCCAACGAAGGGACGGTTCGCGTGCAGGCAGGCGTGACGGCCGAGGAACTCCCGCAATTCTCGGTCCCCGCAGGCGACCGGACGTGTCAGATCTTTCCGTGGGCGGCGGCTTGCCAGTAGCGAGCCGTTCTCGGGCGCGCGAGCTCGGTCGACGAGCTGATCCATGGGCTCGTCATCCGCGGCGCGCGACCCGAGCATGTCCGTATGGGGCTGCGTGGTTGGGCGCGACGTGACATAAAGCGGCATGCGCCTACGAGGGTGGCCCGGCCTGCTCCTTTGCGCGGTGGGTTGCTCTGGCGACCCTTCGAGCGCGGGCGCGTCGCCGGTCGCGCCGGACGCGGGCGCAGCGGCTGAAGGGGGGCAGGAGGGCGCAGGCTCCGATTCTGCCTCCGACGCACCGCTCTTCGTCACGGCTCCCGGGAGCGACGCGGCCACGGCACCGGATGCGCCCTCAGTGGCCCGGTGCACGCATCCGCCCGATGTCGACGGCGACCACGACGGCTTCAGCGGCGCCCAGGGCGACTGCAACGACTGCGATCCCAACGTCAACCCCGGCGCTTACGACGTTCCGGGCAACGGCATCGACGAAGACTGCGACGGCACACCGGACGACGAGCCTGCCGGCTGCGATATCGGGCTGGCGATCGACTCGACGGACGCCCTCGCCGCCGCGACGTCGCTGGGGATCTGCCGCCGGCAAGCGGGCAAGAGCTGGGGACTCGTGAGTGCCGCCTGGGTGCTGCCGGATGGAACGAGTACTTCGATCCCGACGTTGCCGGCCTGCCCGCAGAACTTGCCGCCCAATCCTCTCTCGCATGGCCTTCTGCCCTCGTTCGGCAAGAACGTCACGCCTCGTGACGGAAAGTCGATGGTCGCCATCTCCTCCGGAATCGCGCGCGCGGGCCTGCAGAACGTGCCGCCGCCGGGGTTCGGTCAGTCGCCCGTCAATGGGGCGATGTGCACGGAGAGCCTGACCCCGGTTGGCTTTCCGAAAGATTCGCCTTCGTGCCCCAATATCGTAGCCAAAGGCGGGAAGGTCTACGACGGTATGGCCCTCGAGGTGCAACTCAAGGTGCCGACCAACGCCGATGGGCTGACCTTCGACTTCGACTTCTTCTCGACCGAGTTTCCACAGTCGGTGTGCTCCTTCTCCGGTTACAACGATCAGTTCGTGGCGTTGCTATGGTCCTCGGCGACGAGCACTCCTTCCGATCATGACATATCGTTTGACTCGATGAACAATAGCGTCAACGTCAATAGCGCCTTCGTGCAAGTGTGTGCGCCGACGACGGCCGGCGGCAAGACATTCGCCTGTCCCCTCGGTACGAATCAGCTCGATGGCACCGGCATGACCACCGTGACGGCGGACGGTGGCGTCGCGTACGACCAGGGCGGGGCGACAGGCTGGCTGATCACGCGCGCGGACGTCGTGCGCGGCGAGACCATCGCCCTGCGATTCGCGATCTGGGACGCCGGCGACAACATCTTGGACTCGACGGCACTGATCGACCACCTGTCTTGGAGGTTTACGTCCAGCACAGCGAGCTCTCCGCCGGTGGCGCCGCCGATTACAACCCCGCTACTGTAGTGACGCGGGAGGGGGCCATGCGGCGCAACGAGCTGGTCGGCTCAGGAAGATGCGCGAGGCGAAGTGATGCCGAAGCGAGAGGGACCGCGAAAGCCAACGCCCGAAGAGGTCCTTCGGTCGATCGAGGAGTCGACGGTCGACGACGAGATCGAGCGCGTGCTCGCGATGAGCCCGGAGGAGCGCGACCGCGAGTTCGTCGAGGCCGGGTTCGACCTCGAGGAGCTCGATGCCCAGGCCAACGCGCTGCATGCGAGGATCCAGGGCGCGAGCGCCGGGAGCGCCGAGGAGGCGGGCGCGAAGCGCGAGGGCGAGGAGGAGCCGGCGAGCGAGGTGAACGTGGACGCCGGGCCCACGGGGTCCGCGCAGGAGGCGGCGCGGGAGGCGGTGCCTGGCACCAGGGGACCGGATACGAAGATACTCTCGTGAGCGGGAGCTGGGGGGATCACCGATCACGGATCGCCATTCGCTTGCCCCCGGGCTGAAGCTGGCTGAAGCCCGGGGGGCCACGGCGGACGAGGACCGTTCCGAGCCTTCGGGTGCGAGTTCCAATGATGTCGCAAGTGCGAACGCGAAACTCCAGAATGTCCGACGCCGTAGCAGTGCTACGCTTTTGCCCATGGCAAGCCATGCGAGCGCGACGGCCGGGACCGCGCGCATGACGCTCGAAGAATGGGCTGCGATGCCCGAGGGCGAGCCGGGCGAGCTCGTGGATGACGTCCTCGTGGAGGAGGAGATGCCGAGCTACTTGCACGAATTCGTCGTCATCTGGCTCGGAAGCGTGCTGCGCGCCTGGGCCGTCGCTCGCGGCGCATGGGTCGCCGGGTCGGGGACGAAGCTCGCTGTGGCGCGAGGGCGTGGACGCATGCCCGATCTGACCGTGTACCTCCCGGGCGCGCCGAGGCCGCAGCTTCGAGGCCTCATCGACGTGCCGCCCGGGATCGCCGTCGAGGTGGTGACGCCCACGCCGCGCGACGAGCGTCGCGACCGCGTGGAGAAGCTGCGCGAGTACGCTGCGTTCGGCGTGAAGTGGTACTGGCTCGTCGATCCGGAATTGCGCACGTTCGAGATTCTCGAGCTCGGCGGTGACGGCCGGTACGCGCATGCCGTCGCGGCCACCGAGGGGGTGGTCGAGAACGTGCCCGGGTGCGACGGCTTGTGCATCGACGTATCGGGGCTGTGGGCCGAGCTCGACGCGCTCGTCGGTGATCCGAAACCGGACTGACGGCCCGACTTCAACGTCACTTCGCTGCGCCAGGGCCTTCGCCGCCTTTCGCTCGCGCCCCCATCCACTTCCTGATCTTCGCCTACCGAGCATGCATGCTGTATGCATCCAGAGTGACCCGCGTCACCATCAGCGTCCCCGATGAGCTCGCGGCGGAGCTTCAGCGCGAGGCACGGCGGCGCGGGGCCTCGGTGTCCGAGCTGGTGCGCGGCGCGGTCGAGGCTCCGATCCGCGGGCGCGCGGAGGCGAGCTCACCATGACATCGACTCCGCGCTCGAGCCCTGGCAGAACCCTGTACAGCAGCCCGCCGCAGGCGGGCTTCGTGCCCCGCTATCCTGATGTGCCCCGGGCTTCAGCCCGGGGGCCACGGCAGACGAGGCCCCTTCGGAGCCTTCGGGTGCGAACGACGTGACCGCCCCCCTCCGCCTCGCCGTCCTCGTCTCCCACCCGATCCAGTACCAGGCCCCTCTCTACCGTCGCCTGGCGCAGCGCCCTGACCTGTCCCTCACGGTCCTCTTCTGCGACGACCACGGCGTCCAGCCCTCGCTCGACCCTCAGTTCGGCGAGGTGTTCCGCTACGACGTCCCCCTCCTCGAGGGCTACGAGCACCGCTTCCTGCGCAACGTGTCCCCGCGCCCCGGCCTGACTCCTGCGGGTCTCTTCAACCCCGAGGCCCTGCGCATCCTGCGCAGCGGCGAGCTCGATGCGCTCGTCGTGCACGGCTACAACTACGCGACGTGCGTCGCCGCGATCCTCGGCCCGCACGGGAGCACGCGCGTCCTCCTGCGCGGCGAGTCGCAACTGCTCCCGCGCCGCGGGCTCTCCACGCGGGTCGCCAAGCAGCTGGCCCTGCGCCCGCTGTTCCGCCGCGTGGATCAGTTCCTCGCGATCGGCTCCGCGAATCGCGACTACTACCGCGCGTACGGCGTCCCCGCCGAGCGCATCACCATGGCGCCCTACGCGGTCGACAACGCGTACTTCGAGTCTCGCTCCGCCAGCGCCCGGCAGGATCCGACGGCGGCGCGCCAGCGCCTCGGTCTCCCCCTCGCGGTGCCGCTCTTTCTCTTCGCCGCGAAGCTGATCCCCAAGAAGCGCCCCCTCGACGCCCTGCACGCCTTCGTGCGCGCGCGCGCCGCCGGGCCATGCGGCCTGGTGTACGTCGGCTCCGGCGAGCTGCGCCACGAGCTGGAGCGGGCCGTCGCCGCCGCCGGGGTCGGCGACGACGTGCGCCTCCTCGGCTTCCGCAACCAGAGCGAGCTGCCGGAGATCTACGGCGCCTGCGACGTGCTGGTCCTGCCGTCGGACAACGAGCCGTGGGGGCTGGCGGTCAACGAGGCGTTCGCCTGCGGGATGGCGGCGCTGGTGTCGGACTGCGTGGGGGCGGCGCGAGACCTGGTCGCCGACGCGGACTGCCTGTTCCCGCCCGGCGACGTCGCCCGCCTGGCCGGCGCCATGCGCAAGGTCGTCGCCCAGCCCGACCTGCTCCGCGCGCTCAGGAAGACGGCGGAGACCCGCGTGAACGGCTGGGGCCTCGAGCAGACGGCGGACGGCTTCGTCGACGGCGCGCGGGCGGCGCTGGGTCGTCGCAGGACGTGAGCGGCGCTTGACGGGGGCGTCGACCGTATTACAGTTGTAATACAGTCCGCCGGGAGATCCCCATGGGCACACGAAGCGTTCGTCTCGACGAGGAAGCCGAGCAGGCACTCCGGGCTCTCACTGCCGCGACGGGGGCGTCCGTGAGCGAGATTCTCGAGCGCGGCGTCCTCGTGTTGCGCGATCAGGCGTTCGAGGGCTCCGGACCGGACGCGTGGCTGGCTTACAAGGAGCTCGATCTGGGTCCCGGGGGGTACGCGGTCGCACCTGCGCGCGACAGCCGCCGTGCGATCCAGACGCTGCTCGCTGGCCGGCGAAGGCGTCCGTCTCGATGATGCTCGTCGACACGGGCCCCCTGGTGGCCCTGTTCGATCCGAAGGACTCCGACCACAACCTCTGCCGGGAGACCCTGGCCAGGCTCTCCGGACCCCCCCTGACCACGGTCCCCGTCCTCACCGAATCGTTTCACCTCCGGCGGCCCGACAGCGTGGGCTCGACGAACCTCCGGCGCTTCATCGCTCGACGTGGACTGTCGGTGTCCTTCTTCGACGAGACGACGTTCACCAGGGCGCTCGCCCTCATGGAGGAGTACTCCTCCCGCGGAATGGATCTGGCCGATGCATCGCTCGTCGCGACGGCCGAGGTCCGGCGGCAGCGACGCATCTTCACGCTCGACATCCGCGACTTTCGAGCCTATCGCGCCCGCTTCGGCCATCGGCGCGAGCGGCTCGAGGTCATCCCCTGAGGTCGCCAGTCGCGACCGCTACGGCTTCAGCACGCCCTTCATCGCCTCGTCGCGCTCCACCTGCTGCGCCTTCGGCCAGCGCGGGTCCGCGGGGTGCGCGCGCGCGAGCCGTCCGTAGTCCTCCGCGGCTTCGACGTGCAGCCCCGTCTGCGCCGCGAGCCGGGCGATGGCTTCGAGCAGACCCTCGTCCGCGGGCGTTCGCTCGTACGCGCGCTTGTAGAGCGCGAGCGCCTTGCGTGGATACGCGTGCTCCTCCTCCTGGCCGGCGGCCCACCGCAGATCGCGCGCGCACTCGGAGTCCTCGGAGCAGCCGGCGCTCGCGATCTTGTCGAGCGCCGCCCGGGCCCGGGCCTCGTCTCCGACCGCCCACGCCACCGAGACGAGCTGCTGAAGACACGGCACCCGCTCGGTCACGGTGTCCGAGGCGTCCTGCAGCTCGCTCAGACCTCCCGCGACGTCACCGCTCGCCACGCGCGCGCGCGCATGAAACGCGCTGGGCGCGCACCGCTCGGGCGCGAGCCGCCGGGCCCGCGCGGATTGGTCGAGGGCGTCTTGCACGCACCCCGATCGCCCGGGGCCCTCGCACCACGGCGCCGCCTCTCCGGCCGACAGGTCATCGATCGCCGCGCTCGCGGCCCGCATGGCCGGCCCCGGCCTCGTCGGAGCCCGCTCGGCCAGCTCGGCGTCGAGTCGCACGCAGGTCGCGGGGAGGCGGTCTCGCACGGCGTCGGCGACCGCCTCCAGCACCGGCACGCCCTCCTTGCCCCCGGGCACCAGCTCCATCGCGTCGTAGTACCCGCCCACCAGGCGGGGCGCCTCGGCGGCCGCAGCGCCCAGCAGGGCGGGCAGCTGCTCGACCGCGAGACGGTACTCCATGCGCGCCTGCGAGGGCGACCGGCGCGCCACCGCTCGCGCCAGCACCAGGTGCGCCGGGCCGTAGACGCTGGCTCGCTCGAGCGTGGCCCCGACCCAGGGGATGGGGTTGTCGTCGCCGGCGTACGACGCGCGCAGCGACGTGATGAAAGGCAGGTAAGGCTCGGCCGGGTGGCGGAGCATGGCGGCGCGCGCGAGGGCGTGCATCGCGCCGGCGCGGATGGGCGGGCCGAGCGCGGCGGCGTGGAGGTCGCGCTGGTCGTCGCCGAGCTCGTGTCCGAGACCTCGAGCGGCGACGAGGATGCCCAGCGCC
>PLYU01000003.1 GCA_003153495.1 Myxococcales bacterium | reverse complement strand
CGAGTAGGGTGCGGCTCCTCTCCGGCAGGGTCGAATCTCAAGGAGATCGATCACTTGATCCTCTTGAGCCGCGGCTTCGGCGCCGGGAGCGGGTCAGGGATCTTCGCGTCCTCATACTCGGGTTTCGCCCTTACGCAGCAGGGTCGAGTGCGTAGACGTCGGGCGAGTGTGAGGGGACCTGGGGTTGTTGCAAGTTGCCGACATCGTTACCCGGATCAAGAACATCGAAGTGCGCGACGGTGCGCTGCGAGGCGCGGAGGATGTCGGCGAAGCAGAGACCGCGCTTGTGTCGGTACCAGGGCCGCAGGGGAGGCGCAGCGACGGGCGAGCGATAGACGTCCTGAACGAACCAGATGACGAGAGTGGAGTAGAGCAGACCGACGAGCGGGGCGACGCGCAGGACGGCGGCCTCCTTTCGTGCTTGGGAGTCGGCAAAGCCGAGCAGTTGTTTGGCCTCCCGGAAGAAGACCTCGATGCCCCAGCGGCCGGCGTACGTCTCGAGCACGGCGCGAACGTCGAGCGTCGGATCGAACGAGAAGAAGATCCGGTAGGGCATGGCAGTCGAGTCGGTGGCGACGATGACGATCCGCAGAAGGCGCGTGCCGGTGGCGCGGTACCACTGAGCGCAGAGGGTCTTGTACTTCACCGTCGTTTTGCGTCCGTAGAGCGTGGCTTCGGTCGATTGCCAGGGCGTGCGTCCGTCGCGGGCGATCTGCCCGGGCTTGCGCAGCAGACGTCCGCGTTTGCGTGGGCGTCCTCCCTTGCCGCCGTGGCCCGCCGAAGGCGGCAACTCGGTGAGCACGGCATCCGGGCGCATCGCGCCGAACAGCACGACCCGCTGGGGCAGCCCGTGGGTGACCGTGTCGTTGCAGAAGGCCGAATCGGCGGCCAGCTCGATTCGACGGTCCGTGACCCAGGAGCAGAAGACGTCGATCATCTCACGCGCCAACTCCGTCTTCTTGCGACGCGCTGCGCCTTGGCGCTCGCAGTCCTTCTGGGTGCGGTATAGGCGGAAAAGCACCGGCAGCGCCCAGGTGCGCGTCGAGAACGGGACCGAGACCAGCACAGCGAGCACCACCCAGCAGTGGCCGAAGCAGAAGATCTTCTGCCGCTTGGTGGAACGCACCGCATCCAGATGGCTGCCGATGCCGAACACGTGGGGGCCCTTCTTGGGCGCCAGCGTGTCGTCGAGCACGATGCGCACAGCGCCGACCTCCCCGAACACGGAGACGATGCGCCAGAAGACCCACAATCCGAGTCGGTCAGGGTCCCACGTGCCGCGCGAGAAGAAGCGGTGAAACGCCTCGTGGTGCCGTCGCCCCGCCACCTGCGTCTCCACCAGCGCCTCGGTCACCGCGTGGGAACCCCGCGTCAGGATCCACCCGACGACGATGACGACCAGGTTGGCGAACCCCGGTCGAGTAAGAGGAGGCGCGAACGTGTCTTCCCAAACGGCGCGCAAACTGCGAAGAGCAGAGCTGGGCATGCGTTGTCCTTGGCCGAAGCCGATCTGTGAGAGGAAACGCTTCTACCACCAGCTCATGCCCAACCATACCCCCTAGAAAAAGAGCGAAAGCCGAGTCAGACGCTCGTGAAGCGCCGCCTCGCGGTCGGTCAGGGCGGGACGCCGAGCCTGCTGGATTTCGCCGTGCGCCACGAGTTCGTAGAGCGGCCGGGTGCCGTCGCGCAGCAGGCGGGCAAGACTGGCATTCAGCAAGACGTCGATGGCTTCCCGCGCGCGGCCGCGCGCGATGCCGGTGTGTTCTTCGACGGCATGGACGCTCGCGGCCGTCGTTCGGTTGTCGCGCTGCGAGAAGCGCGCGAGCACCAAGAACGCGACCGCCGGGTTCATTCCGAGCCCGCACGCCGCCGCCCAGCTCGCGCGGTCCACCGCGAAGAACTCGCCCGTGCCGCTCCCGTGACGCTGCTCGTCAGTCAATGTCGATCGACTCCTAGCGCACAAGAGTAGCACCAGCGCGCGCGCATGCTCCCGCCGCCACCGACTCCGTGGATGGCTCCCAGAGTCCGATGGAACGGCCCTCCCGAACAGTGCCGGGAGGGGGCCATCTTCGCCACGTCCCGCGAATGGGACTCCTTCCCCGTTTTGGGGGACTATCGTTCGTTTGACCTCATCGGTCCGTTCTTATTGTCGTTACGCCCTTACGTCGATCGGATGTCGGAACACCACGTACTGTGGACCGACCAGTGCCGCGTGATAGCCACGTCGACGAACTTCCGCGAAGAACACGTCTTCGCCAACCAGTCTCCTTACGTCGGATGCCTGACGGCGTGCCACATGCTGCGGACCTTCTACGCTAAGGAACATTCTTTCTAACCAACCCATTTTGCTTCGATCCATTTCTCTCTTGGCTCCCCTTGGTAACTGGTCGGGATCGAAACGGGAAACCGTGCTTCGACCCTGACATGCCAATGGCCCGACGCTCACCACGAACGTCGGGCCATCCCGCATCAAACACACTAACTCGCGATCGAAGCCAGTCAAGGCGAGCCCCCCCGGCACTCCACTTCGACGCCCTGCGGCTCCAGTCGCTTCCGCACGCTTCGACATCGATCCTGCGCGCGCATGTGGCCGTGCATGGCGCCGCGGGCGTCGACGTCGAGGGACCGGCCGGTCGGAGCTACCTCCAGCGTGGGACGGCGGATGGCTGCACCGCAATGGTGCTGCGCCGCACGCGGCTGGCGTAGTTGCTGATGCCCACCATCTGACCATCCGCAAACGTGTTGGAAACTCCGGACGAGCCGGAGCCTCCCCCGCGAGCGGGTGGAGGTCACGATGGCGGCGAAGAGGAAGCGACAGAGCTACACGAAGGAGCAGCGGGAGGCGGTGCTCGCGGACGTACCGACGATCGGCGTCTCCGCGACGGCGAGGAAGCACGGCGTGCCGCAGACCTCGGTCAGTGGCTGGCTGCGGGCGCGTTCACGGGGAGGGTTGACGGTGGCGGCGGCGCGGAGGAAGACACCGCCGACGCCGGTCACGCCGACGCCACGTGAGACGGCGACGCGGACGCCCTCGTCGCGCGTGGCAAAGACGTACACGCCCTCGCAGAAAGCCGTGGTGCTCGAGGACGCGGCGAAGGACGGCGTGACCACCGCGTCGAAGAAACACAACATCAGCCGCTTCTCGATCTACGACTGGCAGCGCCGGGTGAAGAAGGCGGCGGCGGGCGAAGGGCCGTCGCCGACGAGCGGGCCGGCCCCCAAGGACATCGAGGAGCAGCGCGACGCCGAGATCCTCGACGAGTACACGACGCACCCCGGACTGGGGCCGAGCCAGATCGTCAACCAGCTTCGGCGCAAGGGGATCAAGGTCTCGGTGCACACGACCCGCCGCGTGATGGAGGACGCCGGGTATCGGCCACCGAAAGTGGTGCGGCAGAAGCACGAGCGGCGCTACGAGGCGGTGCGCCCCAACCACCTCTGGCACCTGGACTTCGTGCAGCGGTACATCGGGAAGGTCTCGACGTTCACGTTGATCCTCATCGACGACTGCTCGCGCTACGTCGTCGGTCACGGCGTCGACGACGCCGAGCGCGCGGACATGGTCGTGAGCACGTTCGAGGAAGCGACCGCAAAGCACGGGCGCCCCGAGCGCGTGATGCACGACAAGGGCTCGGCGTTCTGGTCATGGCGTGGCATCTCGCGCTTCACCGGGCTGCTCACGGAGATGGGCATCGACGTGGTCGTCGCCGAGCACAAGGAGTGGAATGGCAAGGTCGAGGTGTTCAACGCCAACCTGCACAAGGAGCTGTTCGACGCCCACCGCTTCTACGACGTCGCCGAGATGCGTCGCCGGCTCGAAGCCCACGTGCACTGGTACAACCACGCGCGCACGCACCACGCACTCGGCGGACTGCTGGTGCCGGCCGACCGCTACTACGGTCGCGTCGCCGAGGTGCTCGCGCGCATCGAGGCGGGGGCTGGCCGCGAAGTCGGCGACGGCATCGAGCTTCGCGAGCGGTGCCTGGAGCTGTTCAAGGTGACCAGCCGCGGCGGCGCTCCCGAGGTGTGGCTGCTCGGCCAGAAGCTGCTCGGCCCGCAGGCATGAGCCGGGGGCTCGGCGCCAGGCCGAAGTAGGTCTTCTCTGTTCGTGGCGTCGTGGTGCCGGGCCGCCGACTCGCCCCTTGCGCCCTTGACTTGACATCCCTTCGGAGCTCCGAAGAGGGTACGAACATGAGCGAGCAGGCGATCTTCCGCGTCATGAACCATCACTCCGACGCGTGCGGGACGCAGCCCGCGATCGACGACTCCGTGCCGGACCGCTACCTCGGCTATTTCGAGAACGAGCACGGCGAACAGGCGATCTTCGTCTACGACCGCGCGCGTCGCTCTGGAACGTTGTCGCTGGGCGATGCCGGGTGGGAGCATTCGCATGCGGTCGTCGAGGGGACCGTGGCAGGGGTGGCCCTGGGGGCAGTCGAGCAGGCGTGGCTCGCCGCGTGCTGGAAGGCGGCTGTTGACGATCGTGGGGATCCGGAGAATTCCGATCGTCGCGAGCTGAAGCAGGCGTAGAGGGTGTCCGGCTGCGGGGCAGGCTGGACGGGTTGTGGGCTGTTCACGCAGCTCGCTGCTTCTTCTTGCTCCTCTGGGAGGCGGGTGATGCGGGGTCAGGCTCGGGGCGCTGTCGCCAGGAGTCGCCA
>PLYU01000047.1 GCA_003153495.1 Myxococcales bacterium | reverse complement strand
GAGGCGCCTCGCGTCCGTGATGACGCGCCTCTCGTCGGTCAGGATCGACCTCTCGACCGAGCTGGCTCGCGTTGCATCGGTCGCAGTCGACCTCGCGACCGTCGTGAGGTCACTCGCCGCCGTGAGCAGGCACGTCGCGTCGCTCATCAGGCAGCTCGCGACCGATGTGAGGCGTCTCGAGTCCGTGACGAGCCGCCCCGCGATGCTCGCGATCGACCGGATCTCCGACGCGAGACGCCTCATCTCCGACGCGGGGCGCCTCGCGACCGACGCGACACGCCTCATCACGGTCGCAGGTCACGTCATCACGGACGCGAGGCGCCTCATCATCGACGAAGGGCGTCCCGTCACCGTGGCGAGCTGCGCCATCATCGGCTCACCTCGCTTCGAGAGCGATCGTGGACGGGGCGTCAGCGACACATTGCCGCCCCGGAGCTGTCCAGGGTGGGCGATCTCGCCGCTTCGATCGATCAGACGCCACCGTCGTCACGTCTCCTGCGGGCCCGGTCCACGAGGGTACGGGAACGCCGCCGTGGGCTGCGTCGGGACGGTGTCGTGGAACTTGCGCAGGTCCAGCTGCAGGCGCCCGTCCGGCAGCTCGGAGAGCACGTCCGCCAGGCGCGCGCCCCAGAGGATGTCCTTCATCCGGTAGCGCCGCCGCGCGTGCACCGGCTGCAGCGACGTGTCGTCGGTACCGACGACGCTCACGGCGAGCTCCACCTCGTCGCGCGTGCACGTCTCGGGGGTCGCGCCGAACAGGGGGCTCTTCTCGGAGATCCGGTGCATCACGGTGAACGAGCGGGCGAGGGCCTGCGACTGGCTGCGCACGAGGTCGACGTCGTATAGCCGGTAGAAGACGTGCCCCTCGATCGTCGTCTCGGTGCGGATCACCGTCACCGCGACCCGCGCCTCGAAGATCGTGCTCGCGCGGTCGTTGCCGATGCGGAAGGCCAGCGTGGGGACGCCGTCCATGGGCGCGATGCACGCGTGGCGAGAGAAGAGCAGCTCGCCGGTGGTGCGCGAGAAGCGCGAGAAGACGATCCCCGTCGCCAGCGCGGTCACGATGAGCCCTACGACCGACTCGGCGACGACGAGGTCGTTCGCCGCGGTCGACACCGGGTACATCGCGCCGTAGCCGATCGTCCCCATGGTCTGCACGCTGAAGAAGAACGCGTCGCGGAACGACCCGGCGCGGGCGCCGGCGACGCCTCCGGTGGCCATGAAGCCGAGAGCGAATAGCGCGTTGAGCGCGAGGAAGCCCGCGGCGATCGCCGCGAGGATGCTGGCCCAGCTGGCCTTGAGCATGAGGTGGTACGCGTCGCGGAGGGGATGCGACCCTGCCCCGACGACCACGACGTCGGTCCGCTCCCGTTTCGGCGTCACGGCCTACTTCCTCCAGTACGGCGCGCGCAGCTCGCGCTTCAGGACCTTCCCGATGGGGCTCTTCGGCAGCTCCGTTCGGAACTCGACCGCCGAGACGCGCTGCGCCTTGCCGAGGCGCGCGTTGCAGTACTCGCGGAGCTCGTCGGCGCCCGTCCGGTTCTCCGGTCGCGGCACGACGAGGGCGAGCGGGGTCTCGCCCCAGCGCTCGCTCGGGACGGCGATGACCGCCGCCTCGACCACGTCCGGGTGACCCGCCAGGACCGCCTCGATGTCCGCCGCGTAGACGTTGAAGCCGCCGGAGATGATGACGTCCTTCTTCCGGTCGAGCAGGTAGAGGAACCCGTCCTCGTCGAAGCGGCCGAGATCGCCGGTCCGGAAGTAGAGGGTGCCATGGTCGTCGCGCAGGAGCATCAGGTCGGTGTCTTCCTGGCGGTTAAGGTACCCGCTCATCATGTTGGCGGAGCGGCCGACCACCTCGCCGACCTGGCCGGCGGGAAGCTGGCGTCCGGCGTCGTCGACGATCCGGACGTCGCACCCGGGCGCGGGCTGGCCCACGCTCGCCAGCTTGTCGGGGTGGCGGCGGACCTCGAGCACCGTGACGGGCCCGCCCTCGGTCAGTCCGTAGATCTCCACGAGCTCCGCGCGCGTCTCGCGCACGACCCGCGCCTTCGTCTCGGGCCGCAGGGGCGCGCTGGTCGAGAACAGGTAGCGAAGGCTCGAAAGATCGGCGCCGGCGAAGCGCTCGGACGCGAGGATCCGGTCGTACTGCACGGGCACGAGCATCGCGTGCGTCGCCCGGTTCCGCTCGACCGCGTCGAAGAACGCGTCCGGGGAGAACTTGCGCAGGATCACGCTCGCGCCGCCCTGCGCCGTGGTGAGCAGCCACGTGACGCTCGTCGTGTTCGAGTAGAGCGGCGTGGCGAGGACGTTCACCGTGTCCTTCGTGAAGTACCGGGAGCGTTCGCCCGCGTAGCTGGCGCGACGCGCCCCGTGGCTGTGGACGATGCCCTTGGGGACGCCGGTGGTCCCGGAGCTGTAGATGATGTCGAAGGGGTCGTCCGGACCCACCCGGACGGCGGGTGAGGTCCCCGAAGCGCCGTCGATGAACCCGTCCAGCGACTCGAAGCCGTGTCCGTCGAAGCCGAGCCCCACGCGAAGCGTCACCGCGGCCCCCGCGATCTTCTCTGCGGTCGGCGCGTAGACCTCGCCTGCGAACAGCGCGGTGGCGCCGGAGTCCGCCAGCATGAGCCTGAGCGAGTCCTCGGCCGCGAGCGTCGGCAGGGGCACGGCGCACGCGCCGGCATAGAGGACGCCGAAGAAGACCTCGATGTACTCGATCGAGCTGCTGGCGAGGACGGCCACCCTGTCGCCCCGCCTCGTCCCCGAGGCGTGCAGCGCGAGGGCGACGCGCTCGACCCTGCGCTCGAGGTCGGCCCACGTCACGCTGCGCTCGCCCTCGATCAGCGCGACGTGGCCGGGCCTCTCGCTCGCGTACCGGGCGATCATCGACGTGATGTCGTCGCCGGGCTGCCACGCGACGCGCGGGGTGTCGAGCGTCACGGCCGGGCTCCGCCGCAGGCCGCGGCGTCGGCCGCGCGCACCCACGCGATGGCCTCGCACATCGACCTCCCCAGGTCGGACGGCGGGAACTCGTGTCCTCCGGGCCCCAGGCTCATGAACCGGGCCTGCAGGCCCCCGCTGTCGAGGCGCCGCGCGAGCGCCTCCATCGAGGCGCGCGCGCCGTCGCGGTCTGCCGCCGCGAGGACCACGCGCCGGACGCCGGCGGCACGCAGCGGGCCCGGATCGAGGTCCAGCTTCATCGACATGAGCACCAGGCTCGTCCAGCGCCCCGGCTCCGCCCGCGCGAGCGCGGCGGCGAAGTAGGCGCCGTTGGAGTAGCCGAGCAGCGTGCCGTCCCCCGAGCGATCCAGCTTCCCGGGCGCGAGCGCGGCCGCGGCGTCGAGCGCGGCGCGGACCGAGTGCGCAGCGTCGGCGGGCGTCCCCGCCCACATCGTCCCGTCTCCGAGCGGCGCGTTGCCGCGCGGGCACACGAGGAAGCCGAACGGCGTGGCCGCCGTCTCGAACAGCGGGCACGAGTCTTCAGGGCTCGCCCACATGCCGTGCAGGTAGACGATGGCCGGCCTGGGCCCGGCGGTGTCCGCGGGCGCGTAAGCCAGGCCCCAGGCGCCGTGCGCTCGCGCTGCGGCGAAGAGGGTCAGCCAGGGCAGGAGCGTCAGCGAGCTCATGGCAAGTCGAACGCGAATGTCTTTCTAGCATCCTCGCCGGGCCCGAGCTCGACGTCGAAGCCGAGGGCGCGCGCCCCGAGGCGCGCTCCGAGATGGACCTTCACCGGCGGCTCGGCGCCGTTCAGCGCGGCGAGGGCGATCTCCACCACGTAGTGCCCGCGAGGGGGCTCGGCCCCGTCGAAGTAGACGTTCTCGAGGTTCTGGCCGCCGCACCCGTCCTCGCCGGGGCAGTCGCGATCGAGGTGGAAGCCACTGGGCGTCGAGCGCGTGCGCCCCTCGGGCACTCGCTCGCCGGCCGGCGTGACGACCGACAGGTTGACGTCCGCCGGGCTCGCACCCCACGCGATGACGAACTGCAGGAGGCCCGTCGGCGCCCCGCAGCCCTCGTCGATGACCCCGTTGCAGTTGTCGTCGACGGCGTTGAAGCACAGCTCCGGCCCCGTGGGCGTGCACGCCTGCTCCAGCACGGAGCCCCGCGGCGGCGCGAGGTTCGTCGCCACGACCGACTGCGCCGCCGGGGCCGGCGCCCTCGGCGCGCAGGAGACGGAGAGCGAAACGCAGAGAGCCCCCACCCCAGCCCTCCCCCAGCTTTGGGGCAGGGGGCCCCGTGCACGCAGTAGCGCGGCCTCCCCCCGAAACCGGGGGGAGGACAGGAGGGGGGCTCTCACGTCACCGCGGCGGGCCGCCGGCCTGCTGCTTCTCGGACTTCGGAGAGGCCGGGACGGCCTCGGCGGTCGCCTTCGGGTTCATCACCTCGAAGAACGCCTGCCGCGCCAGCTCGGCGACGGGGCCCTTCTCGCCGCGCAGCGCCATGAGCGCGCCCTTCTCCTTGGTGAACTTGAGGACGCGAATCGCCTCCTCGCGCTTCACCGCGCTCTGCCCCAGCGCGTCGGCGAGGAGCTTGAAGCGGAGCTGGACTCGGGTCATCGAGTGCGGCCCGTTGTCGACCTCGATCGACTCGACCAGGTTGCGGCCCAGGATGATCCGCGGCCAGTCCTGCAGCTGGTCGTGCACCTTCACGTGGGCGATCGCCTGCGCGTTGTCCACCCAGCGGGCCACGTCGCCCGCGTCGTAGTTGTGATCGCTCCAGTAGCCGAAGGTCTTGTTGTAGGTGTCCTTCAGCTCCTCGATGGCCTCTGCGGGGACGGCCGGGTCGTTGTAGGTCGCGATCGCGCGCGCCGCCGTGTCGGCGTCGGCGCCGAGGATGAGCGCGAGCGCGGCGTCCGCCTTGAGGCTCACGTCGCTCAGCTTCGCGAAGATCTGCGGGACCATCGCGGGCGTGATGCCCCCCATCCCGATGGCGCGCGCCGCCTGGTGGCGGATCTCCATGTCGGACACGACCGGCGAGAGCAGGTCGAGCAGCCCCGCGGTCGCGTCGGGCACCGGCTTGTGGACGAGCGTCTCGAGGTAACAGGTCCGCAGGAAGTTCGCCTTCGGGTCCGTCTTCGAGTTGTCCTTGAGCTTCTTGACGACGTCCTTCATCTGGTCGTCCGTCGCGACCCACGAGAGCGCGAAGCACGCCTCGCTGCGCGACTGCTCGTTCTCCATCGGCTCCTCGATGTACTTCACGAGATCCGGGAAGGCCTTCGGGTCCCCCCACTGCGCGAAGCCCTGCGACGAGCCCACGCCGAGCGCCCGGAGCGTCATGCCGACGATCGTGAGCCCGCCCTGGTTGAGCGACTCCCACGACACGTCGAGCTTCTTCATCCGCCGGTGCATCTGCTTCTCGAGGATGGCCCACCCGCGCGGATCCTTGATCCACCCGATGTAGCGCAGCGCGCTCTGCGCCGTCGCCCACGTCTCCGGGAACGGCGGCTGCGCGCCCTCGGTCGGCAGCTTCTCCTTCGGGTCCGCCCACTTCTCGAGCAGGGGAATCGCCTTCTTCGAGCCCAGGATCGCGAGGAAGCGCATGCCGTTGGCGTGGGGCTGGGGCTTGTTCTCCGGGTCGACCCACGACAGGACGCCCGGCTCGGCCACCTTGGCCAGGTAGTCGTGCTTCTCGGGGTGAAGCATGGCGAGATCCGCCAGCATCCGGGCGCCGTAGACGCGCTCGTTGTCGTCCCGGCGGTACTCCGGCCAGTCGACTTCGTTGTAGAGCTTGAGAGGGTCCTGGGCCATGCGCCAGCCGAGCACCTCGGCCGCGCGCTCGTCGCCGATCTCGGCCATGCGCATCGCCGCCTCGTACTTCCAGTGCGGCTTGGGGTTGGTCTGGATGTACGCGTACAGCGCGTCGCCGCCGCGCGGGTCTTCGAGATCCTTGAGCATGTCGAAGATCTGCTTGGTCTGGAACTTCTCGCTGTCGGCCTTGTCGTGAGTGACCGTCTTGAGCGCGAGCACGAGGCCCTTGGCCCCGATGCCGTCACGCAGCGCCTGCAGAAACTTCTCGCGCGAGCCCTTATCCGCCTTGGTCAGCGCGTCGACGAGCGGCACCGTCGCCTTCTCGTTGCCGATCTTGCCGAGACCCACCGCCGCCTCGCGGGCGATCTCGACACTCCGGTCCTTGACGAGCGTGATGAGCGTGTCGGTCCACTGCGGATCGCCCGTGCGCGACAGCGTGGTCGCGACGAGCTGCCGCACGCTCTCGCTCTCGTCGCCGGCCAGCCCCGCGAGGGTTTCGATCGGCACGAGCCCGGCGAACAGCTCGGTGTCGAACGCCGGATAGCCGTCGAGGCGCTGCACGTTCGCCAGGTGCCCCAGCTTGTACTCGGCCAGGACATCCTTGAATGCGGCAGGCTCCTTGAGGGCGACGAGCGCCCAGGAGATCTGCGGCTTGTCGCTGCTGTCGGCCTCGGTGAGCGCCTTGAGCAGCGCGGGCTTCGCCGCGTCCGCGTCGGGCGAGCCGAAGTCGACGAGCGCCATGGCCGCCGTGCCCCGCACCGTGTGGTCCGCGGCCGACAGCGCCTTGATCATCGAGGGGATGCTCTCCCTGTCCTTGGCCCAGGCCAGGTGCACGAACGCCTCCTGGCGCAGGTGCGGCTCGTTGTCGGCGTCCATCCACTTGTGCCAGCGGGGGACCTGCTCCTGCTTGGACAGCAGCTGGAGGTCGAGGATCTCTTTGTTGACCTGATCCTTGGTGAGCGTCTCGACCTCGGTCTTCGTGCCGAGGAACGCGAACACCGCGGCGCCCGCGACCAGGGCGATGCCTATCAGGATCGCGACGGGCTTGAACGCTCCGCGTTTGAAGTTGCCGTCATCGGCGGCCTGGAACGGATCGTTCATGTGCGTGGTCTCCTGGAGCCAGAGGCCGGGGAAGATACCGCAAGGGCGGATGACGCGACGTTCCAAAAGAGCGCGCACGGCCGTGGCCGGCGTCGAGCGGGAGCGGACGATTGCAGGGGGAAGGGATGCCGTCCATGCTCGGCCGGTGCGTACGATCGTGGTCGCGGCGGCGGTGATCATCGAGCAGGGGCGCGTGCTGCTCGGCCAGCGCAAGGCGGGGGCGCACCTCGCGGGCGCGTGGGAGTTCCCGGGGGGCAAGGCCGAGCCGGGCGAGGACCCGCGCGACGCGCTGGTGCGCGAGCTGGACGAGGAGCTCGGCATCGACGTCAGGGTGGGAGAGATCGTGGACGTGGCGTTCCACCGCTACGAAGAAGCGGAGAAGGCGGTGCTGCTGCTCGTCTACGAGGCGACGCGCGTCGGGACGCGCGAGCCGCGCGCGGTCGACGTGGCGGCGTTCGCGTGGGCGGGGCCGGGGGAGCTGGACCCCGCGCGGTTCCCGCCGGCGGACGTCGAGGTGCTGAAGAAGGTGCGGGCTCGGCTGGACTCCCGGTCATCCGAGAGCCTGTGAGGAAACGCGGAGCACGCGCCTGGCGTGCGTGTCGCGGTGCTCGCGGTGGGTCCTGCCTCCTCGCCGACTTCGCTCACACGAAGCTCATGGCGAGGCTAGCATCCGCAGAACAGCGGCAAATGCGCGAAAGCTCGTTGAGACGTTGCGCCGCGGCTCCATGTGCGCAGCGACCGCGCGAGCCACTTCGATCTTCCGCAAGCCGGTGGAGAAGTAGCCAGCATCCTGCAACACTCGCTCGAACGCCTCGCACGTCCCGCCCGCAATGGCGTCTGGGTCGCGGAAAGCCGACTTCCTTGGGATGCCTGCAGCGACCTTCGGATATGCGGCGCGTACCGCTGTCCAATCCCCGAAATACCAAGCTTCCAGTTCCTCTATGGCGAAGCGGCTTACGAAGCGCCACTCTCGTCGAGAACTCGTTCGTGTCGAAAGGCCGGCGTTGCGCGCCATCGACTCGATCTTGGTCTTGAGTTGGGTGCAGTCGTCGTTGTCTCGGTCGATGACCACGACCGCGCGATAGGTCGTAGGCATCCACTTCGCGTAGGCGCTCAGCTTCCCCGGAAGTTTCGCCAGCAGGTCGTCCTTGCCTTGGTGCGGATGGAGCGAGAAGGAGGTGGACCCCAGCAGCTTCGGTAGCAGCACTTGGAGGGCTGCCTCCATGGATCGCTCCTCGAGGAGGAGCTCGACATGCTCGACCGTCATCGTTCAGCTTCCCGCAATGCGGGCGCGCCTGCGTTCACAAGCGGATCGCCAACACCGAAGTGACCTTCGAGCCAGAGGTGCCCAAGCTGAGCCCCTTGCTCCAGGAATTCGACGATACCACGAACATCCATGACGCGTACCGCCTGGCTGAACCCATATTTATCGCGATAGAGGACACGTACCTCGTCCGGCCTTAGTCCGTTGAGGAAGAAGGGCGAGTGCGTGGTGACGAGGAGCTGGGAGCGCTCCGTCGCCGCACGGCATTCCTCCGCAAGTTCAGTCAGAAGGCGCGGGTGAAGGAAATTCTCCGGTTCTTCAATGCCGATGAAGTCTGGCGGGTTTGGATCCTGAAGAACGATTAGATACGCAAGCATCTTGAGGGTGCCGTCAGAGGCAAATCGCGCCAAGATCGGCTCAGCGAAGGGCGCATCCTTGATCTCGAGCAAGAGTCGTCCGTCGGGCATCGACTCTGCGAGTACGGACTCGACCTGCGGCACCCGTTTGCGCAATCTTCGAAAAATATCTTCGAGACGCTGCGGATGTCGCTCTTTCAGGTACTGGACGACGTTGGCCAGATTGTCCCCGCTCTTGCTCAGGCGCTCCTGTGCCCCCGCCTGCGGTTGACCACGCGCGTCATCAATCGATAGATAAGAAACGTACCAGTCGGTGATGAAGCGTCGCAATGCCGCGACGCGCGGATTTTTGCCGAGCTGTCCTAACGTACTGACTGCCAATAGATCTGGCGCGTCGAGCCGGTCCTTCACTTTCGTATCGCTCGGAACGGGCTGCTCCCCGGAAATCACCCAACCCTTCCCGTCCTTGAAGCTAAGAATCTTGTACGGAGCACCCGCGACATTGCGAGCCACGCGGCGCCATCGGAGCCACTCTTCTGCCACGACTGGAGCCCCGTCTCTCTCGTCGATTTCGAGGTGATATGTCGCGGGCTCAAGCTCCTTCGACTCCCGGTACCGGAGTTCGAAGACGATCCGTCCGGTGGTGCCGCGGCTGCGCAGCTCACGAAATCGGCCGCGCTTGTCCCAGGCCTTTCGGAGCCCCAGCGTGAAGCACTCCGAGAGGAAGTTGAACACGTCGAAGACGGTGGATTTGCCGCTTCCGTTCGGCCCGAGGAGCACCGTGAGCGGGGTCATATGCTCCAGCGTAAGTTTTCGCAGCGCACGATAGTTCTCGACGTGCAACGACTCAATGCGCGCCGGGGTGGAAGTCGCAGACGTCTTCTTGATGGGAGTCATCTGTCAAAGGGCCTGATCTGCCAATGTCACTCGGTCCGAACCATATCATCCAAAGGTGCGCCTTGCTGAGAAACGCTAGCGTGAGGAGGGCATGATGGCGAGGGGGGAGGCGAGTAGGTGGCGCGCCGCATTGCGGCCGAGCAAGGCCGGCGAGTTCACATTGAAGACCTTGGCGGCTTCCGCTTGGACTGAAAGCGTGGCCCCAGTTGAGCGCGCGCAAGGCAGGGGCGGGCAGCACCGGGCGCTGCCGCGGGTCACTCCAGAGGGGTAGGGGAGGGCCGCTGGCGCATGGCCGACCGACTCAAGGACCGAGGCGGCGCCACAGTGTCGGGACGGGTGAAGGCCTGCCGGCCGACTTCTCGCTCGCAAGCCAAGCCCGGAGCGCGTGCTCCGCGGTCCCTCGGGATGATGACGAGCGAGGACCCCCATTGACACCGCTCCGCCGCGACTCACATTCCCTCTGCGCGTGGCCGTCGGCCCGCGTCCGCGGCGTGGCATTTCGTCTCGCCCCGGTATGACCCGCCAGGCGCGATGAGCCCCGGCGAGGAGGTACGACAATGCATCCAGGTATTTACGGAAGGTGGCGCGCACGCATGCGCGGCGCCTGCGGCGAAGGCGTCGGCTGCGGTCCGGACGGAGGCACCCACTTCGGGTGGCACGCCGCCCATCACGGTGACGGCGGAGGCGGCGACGAGCCGGGCGCCGGTCACTTCGGGGTCAGGCGCCCTCTGCGGTTCCTGGCCTTCAAGCTCGACCTCGACGAGGCCCAGGTGACCGAGCTGGCCGCCATCCTCAGCGAGCTCAAGACCGAGCGGGCCCAGGCCGCCGTCGATCAGCGCAGGACGACCTCCGCGCTGGCCGACGCGGTCGCCGCCGAGTCGTTCGACGAGGCGAAGGTCAGGAGCGCGGCCGACGAGCGCGTGAAGAGCGGTGAGCGCGTGCAGGCCGCCGTGGCGCGGGCGCTCGGTCGCATCCACAAGCTGCTCGAGCCCGAACAGCGCGCGAAGCTCGCCTACCTGCTCCGCACGGGCGCGCTGAGCATCTGAACGAGAAGAGAGAGGATCAGCCGCCAAGGCGCCAAGCCGCCAAGAGAAGAGCCCTTTCTTCTTGGCGTTCTTCGCGGCTTGGCGGCTTTCTCTAAATTCTCCTCTTGTGCCGCCCTGCACTAAGATGCGCGGCTGATGACAGCCTCGTTCGGCAAGGAGCAGGTCTCGGTCGGCAGCGCCCCCGACAACGACGTCGTCGTCGCCGGTCACGGCGTCGCCCCACATCACGCGCGCATCGTGCGCCAGGGAGGCCAGCTCTTCTTCCTCGACCTGGGCGCCGGCCCCTCGACCGCGAACGGGGCTCCCGTGGCTCCGCAGCAGGTCGTCCCGTTCGACTTCCGCACAGTGTTCGTCGTCGGCGGGGTGCCCGTCCCGCTCGCGCACCCGGCGATCTGCTCGATGATCATGTCCTCCGGACAGGTCGCGGCGCCGCCGGGCCAGGTCATCGTCGGGCGGGACGCCGCGCGGGCCTCGCTCGTCCTCGCGCACTCGGCCGTCAGCGGCCTGCACGCGACCGTGGCGCTCGACCGCATGACGGTGCAAGACCACGGGTCGACCAGCGGCACCTGGCTCGGCGGCCACCGGCTCCCGCCCAACGAGCCGACACCCGTCGACCCCGGCGGCGTCATCGCGTTCGGCCCCGTCCAGGTGCCCGTGAGCGTCCTCGCTCACGTCGCGCAGCCCTCCGCGCCGGCGGGCGCGCCCGCCGAGGCCTCGGCCGGCAACGCGCAGCGCAGGCACCGGACCGTCATCGGCGAGCTGACGCTCGAGCAGCTCAAGTCGACCACGATCTCGATCGGACGGACGCCCGACAACCAGATCGTGGTCAGCCACCCCCAGGTGTCCTCGCGGCACGCCCAGATCCTCAAGGCGGGCGACGAGCTCCTGCTCGAGGACCGGGGGAGCGCCAACGGCACGTTCGTGCGCGGGCAGCGCCTGTCGCCCGGGCAGCGCGTCCCCATCACCAGCGGCGAGAAGGTCTTCATCGGGCCGATGCCGCTGGTCATCCACATCACCGGCGGCAGGGTGGACGTGGCCATCGAGGACCACGCGAACTGGGCTGGCAAGCCCCTCTACGAGATCGAAGGGTGGGACCTCTTCCTGCAGGTCCCCGATCGCGACGACAAGACCCAGATGAAGGTGCTGCTCGACCACGTGTCGTTCAAGGCGCTGCCGGGCGACATGATCGCGCTCATGGGGCCGTCGGGCGCGGGCAAGACCACCCTGCTGCTCGCGCTCAACGGGTACCTGCCGCCGACGAGCGGGCAGGTGAGGATCAACGGCGAGGACCTGTACACGATCTACGACGCCCTCCGCGGCAGCATCGGGTACGTCCCGCAGGACGACATCGTGCACCCCGAGCTCACCGTCTTCGAGGCGGTGAAGTACTCGGCGCGCTTCCGCCTGCCCCCCGACTACTCCGAGGAGGAGATCGACCGGCGCGTCGACGAGACCCTGCGCGACCTGGGCCTGGAGGGCGTGAGAAACCTGCAGATCGGCAAGCCCGAGAAGA
>PLYU01000048.1 GCA_003153495.1 Myxococcales bacterium | reverse complement strand
GTCCTCGCTCTCCGCGTGACGACCTGCGGGGCGTGAACGGTTACGCCGAGCCCCCGTCACCGCGCCACGTACAGGGCCTTCTCGGTCGCCACCCACACCGAGCCGTCGCTGGCGATCGCCGGGTACGTGGTCAGCTCGTCCGGAGCACGGAACGAGCGCGTGATGGCCCCGTCGTGTGCGACGATCTGAAGCTCGTTGCCGCGGACGACCGCAAGCGACCCGTCGCCGAAGGCCTGCGCCCGTATCGGCACGCTCGAGAGCGACGACCACAGGAGGTGTCCATCCATGCCCACCGCCGCGAGGCCTCCGCCGACGAGGTAGATGACGTCGTTGCCGTCGATCGGCGGCTGCGTGGCCAGAAAAGGAACGGTGAGAGTCCAGGCGCGCGTGCCGTCGACTCGCACGGCATCGAGGCGCGACGCCGAGAGCCCCGCGCTTCGGCGAGCGGCCAGCGCCCCCGCAGCGCCGCCCCCGTAGAGCAGCATCGCAAAAGGAGGAACGATGCTCGCGTCGGTAGCCCCGGCGTCCGCCCGGGCGTCCGTCGCAAGGACAGCGTTGCCCTTGCCGTCCGCTTCCGGCAGCAACACCAGGAAGCGACCGCTCGGGAGCACCACCACGGCTTGTCCCGCCGCGTCGATGGCGCCCACGCCGGGCTCGTCGAGCTTGATCCTCCACAGGCCCCTCACAACCGACCCCGCGGTCGATACGCGGGCGACCTGCGTGTAGTCCGCCTCCTCTGGCGCGCGATTCCTCGCGGCGCCGGAGTTCGCGATCAACGTCTCCAAGTTCCCGTCGCGAGCAACGCCGCACGCGAGCTGCTCACCCAGTGCATTCAGGTTGGTGCCAAAGAGAAACGCCTCGGCACCATTCCAGGAGTATGCGGCACCTCCGAAGTAATAACGATCTGGATACGCTGACCCGTGGGCCCCTTGCGCGACGAGCCTGGGCTGCGACGTGCGCGCGCCAGTGCGCGACCACACCTCGTGCACTGCCCCGCTGGCTCCCTGACGTTCGAGCACGACATCGTCCCGATCCGCGGGAATGTCGATGAAGCGCGGGGTCCACGGGGCGCCCGGGGCCTCTTCGAACGACCCCACCGCAGCGAACCGGGTGAACGCCGGCGAAACGGCTGCGACGCGGCCGCTCCGCGCGCTCGAGGCATGCGGACATTCCGAGCTTCGAGGCTCGGCCCGCGAGAGTTGCAGACCTGGAGACGACACGTCCTTGTACACAGGTACCTCTCTTGATCTCGCACACGCACCCGGCGAGCAGCCCGGCACGGTCGACACGAGAAACCAAACAATCCGATGCGCGCATCGATTCATCGCTTCCTACAGGGGTACGACTCGCCGGGTACCCGCTGGATCGCCGAGCTCTCGGTCCACCAGCGCCGCGAGGTTCACGAGGTCGGCCGGCGTGAGCGGCGTGGTGTTCGCCACGGGAGGAGGGGGAGGCAGCGGCGGAGCCGGCGGTGGCGGCGCGGGAGGTGCCGTCCCGGGCATGCTGGTCGAGACGCCGAGGATCGCTCTCAGCACGCTGAACGCGCTGAACTGACCCGCGTCCAGCGTCACGGAGCTCGACACCGTGCCCGCCGCGAAAGGATCGGGGGGAGGCGTGGAGGTGCTCGACAGGAAGAGCTTGAAATCGTCCGACCTCACGCTGACCCCCTCCGCGCAGTGCGGCTGAAGGAAAACGGCGATCCGCGACAGCTTGGTCCCGCCGACCAGCGCGAAGCGCAAGTGTTGCCGGTGATTCTCGTCGTAAAGACGACCGATGAACTTCTTCCAGATCAGCTGCCATCGATCGAATGGGACCACCGTGCCATCGAAACGAAACCTCACTTTCGATCGCACGACCAAGACGCCGTCGACACGATTGACCAGGGCCAGGGGAGAGGGGGAAGGGGTGCCCGGGGGGACGAAGAGGGCCTCCGTGACGCCCTCGTCTTGCCCGACCGGGAATAGCGCGCACTCCCCGCGTCCATTCGGGATGTCCTTGCCCGAAAAGAACGCAACGTACGGATGCTTGTGCTCGTCGGCAGGCCGGACGTAGTCGATGCCGCCACCCAGCGTCTCGTGACGGATGACGAAGGGATTCCCGCGAATGCCCCTGCCTTGATTGAACGCAGAGTCCTTGTTGAGGGACTCGACGTGGTGCCAGTAGTGACGGAGGCGAGGCAAGGTATTCTGGTTCATCTGTGCGAAGCGATCGCCGTAGAATGGACGGTAGTCCGTCGGCATTCCTTCGTTGCCTCCGACGAGCGGCGGATACCCGAGCACTCGAGGGTTGTCGGTGCCGGCGCTCGGGTCGACCGTGGCCGGATCCAGCTCCTCGCCGTACTCGTCCGGCAAGCCGAAGACGTGCCCGAACTCGTGGGCGAGCGTGTGCCACGCTGCGGTGAAGCCATCCGAGTCGGCGGCGGTCCTCCCGAGGCGACCTTTGTCGAAGGCGATGGAGCCGTCGAAGTACGCCATCGTGGGGGTGACGGCAAAGCGCAACCACCAAACGAGCTCGCCGGTATTCGACCGGTTACCGCCTTTCGCGAGCTCCATCTTCAATATTTCTCCCGAGGTCACCTCTCCGAAGTACATCCTCGGGCGGATGACCATGTCTCTCACGGCGGGGTCCTTGGAAACGATTCGATAGTCCTTCGTCGCGCCCGGTACGCCGGGACAGCCCTGGCTCCAGCGCTCTGCCGCTTCGGTCATCAAGAGGTAGAAGTCGTTCACCACGCTTTCGGGCAGCCCAGCCGGGTCGAGCTTCCACGACACGAAGACCAGCATGTGCCCGAGCGGCTTCGATGCGCGCGGGTCCTGCACGCCGGGCACGTCGATGTAGTGCAGCTCGTAGAAGCCCTGGTTCTCCAGGAAGGGGTTGGCTCCCCCGCTCCCGCCATAGTTCGCGAACAGGTGCGCGTTCTGGATGGCTGCCCGGGCGCCGATCATCACGGTTCGACCGAGGTCGCCGTCCACACGATCGTCCCGGAGATCGAAGAGGTTCCCCTCGAGGTGGACGAGGCGGGTCGAGAGCTCGAGGCGCTTCTGACCTGCGGCGAGCGTACCCTGGCCCACCGTGAAGGCCTTGTCTGCGATCAAGAACCCAACGTCGACGGTCGTGTCGGACTGGTGAGGCCGTGACGCCACCCGGTCCATCAGCTTCATGAAATGATCGAAGAGCGCCGGGCGTCCGCTGTGCTTGTCGTGAATGGTCCCGTCGTTGTTGACGAGCTGCACGTCGTCGAGGTGAAACTCCGCGGTCACGTCGGTGACGTGGTCGGTGTCGAGCTCGGTTCTCAGCGCCGTCCAGGAGCGCCCGTACGTCTTGCCTCCGGCCGTGGCCTTGCAGCGGTGCCCGAGCGAGTGCCACCGGAAGGGCGGCACATAGCGGGTATTGCGATCCGCCGGTACGGCGCCCACGGCGGTCATGCGGGTGTCTTTGGAGCCCGCAGCCGGCTCGGGCGCGGCGAGATCGATGCGTGCGTCGCGCGGCGTCCGGAACTGGAAGTCGATGCCCTGCCACCCCCACCGCGCGGCGTCGGTCTCGATGAGCATGCGAGCCGAGCCGTCGCCATCCTTGATCGCCGTACCCGAGCCGACGCGCGTCACCACGCTGTCCGGCCGGGCCGGAACCGCGTCGATGAAGAGCCCGGGGGGAAGCGTATTCTGCTTGTCGTGGTTCCAGTCGAAGTAGAAATAGCGGACGGTCGCGTGCACCCAGTTGAAGTCGATCGCGATCTCCCACGGACTCCCGGTGGACCCGAAGGGCTTGCGCAAGACGTCCTCGCGCGAGAGGACGCCGCGTTCACGGCTCGCCTGACTCGCCTTGTCGGGCCACGCCTTGAATCCGCCACCGCGCGCCGCCTTGCGCGAAGTGCTCCATGCGGGGAGACGAAAGAGATTGCGCTGCTCGACCTTGTCCCGATCCGGCTGCGGCGAGGCCCACGTGCCGCTGTCGAGGTCGATCCACCCCTCGTTGTTGTCGACGAAGAAATTCCGGACGTCCACGGGCGCAGGGACGAAGCCGAGGACGAAGCCCCCTTGCCCGGGCTCGGCGACGTCGTTCACGACGCACAGGCCGGAGGCATCGCTCTGTACGCTGATCGAGACCGTGGTACCTGTGACGATGTTGCCGAGCAGCCAGTGGTGCGACGGAAGAGGAGTGTCTCTGCCGGTGACGGGATGCACGAACGTCCCGCGAATGACGTAGAGTGGCATGCCCAGGCCGATCGTGGGCGTGATGCCGGTGCGCCCGAATGCGCTGGCGACGAAGACGGGATCCGCGACGCTCACGCGGCGCTCTCCCCGGGCTCGCGGGTCGGGCCGTCGGCGACCGGCGCCGGCGCGAGCGCTTCCGCGAAGGCGTCGTCCTCGGCCTTCATGCGGGCGAACATCTCGGCGACTGGACCGTCGTCTATCGGAAGCGAGGTGGGAAGCACGACATCCGGCAGGCTGTCGTACGGCGTGAAACCGAACAGGACGTTGGTCACCCCGTCGGCCTGGTACGAGAGCCGGTACTGATGAGCCTCCGGCAGGCCGGTGAAATAGAGCTCGCACGAGGAATCGGTCAGTGCGCGAGCGTCACTGGACAGGGCCTTCTCGATCCGGATGGTGCCGTCGTCACTCTCGAGCACGAAGACGTGCGGCATGTTCTGCGCGTCGCTCAGGGTCACCGGGATGTGCACGAGGACGTCATGGCTCAGGTCCACCCCCCCCTGACACGGACACTTCTTCGCGACCTTCTGGTACACCTTGCATCGGTACGGCGGCTTGCCACCCGGGTCCGGTGCAGCCGCGGGCGGCCCGCAGCTGGCGCGGCACGGCGCGAGCGACCCGAGCGCGCACGGCAGCCCCTGCGGCGCGGCTGCCGGGTCGAACAGGAACACCACGGTGCGCCGGCTCTCGGGGTCACGCGCGGTGAGGCTCAGCGGGTTGAACTCGCCGCACCCCATGAACCTCGCGGCCCCGATCGTGGGGAAGCGCGCGGCGTCCGCCGGAGCCCGCGACACGCGCTTGGCGTACGCGAGGAACAGTTCCTTGCGCCCCGCCACGCCCAGGTTGTCCGACGGCGCGAGCGGCGCCTGCTCCGCGGGGCAATCGGGGTAGCTTCGCGCCTGGAACCGGCGCATGGCCTGCTTCGTCGAGGGCCCGCGGACGCCGTCCTCGACCAAGGCGCTGCCCGCGTCGTCGGTCACGCCGAGGGCGTTGAGCATGTGCTGGGCCTCTTCCAGATCCCACTTCTCCTTCCAGTGGGGGCCGTCGGCGCTGCCGGAGTAGAGCTCCTCCCAGGCGCCCGCGTCGTGAGTGAAGAGGGCGTGGATCGCCTTGGCGCGCCGCTCGCTCAGGGCCTTGTTGAGCGCCTCGGGGCCCGAGAGATCCGTGTGACCGAAGATCATCGCCTGACGCCCGTCGTCGCCCGAGAGCGCCTCGGCGAGGCGGGCAAGCGGCTCGATGGCGTCGGAGCGCACGAAGCTGCGGCCGAAGTCGAAGTGTGTGCCGGGGATCTCGTGGCACTGGAAGTAAGGCGTGAGCACGAGCGTCGCGGGCGTCTCCTTCTGGAGCGACAGGGCGTCGACGGCCGCCGCCAGCTCGCGCACGAACGTGCTCGGTCCAGCGGGGATGTTCGGGGCTCGCGGGGAGCTCCAGCGCGGCGCCAGCACCGAGCGCGCGGCCGCGACGCTCACCAGGCTCGCCGCGGCGGTGCTGGAGCCCTCGATGCCGTCCAGACGCACGACTCCCCCGCGGTCGGTGGGCACGACGAGGCGGTCCCCGGCGAGCGTCAGCGCGACCTCGATGCCGGGGATCGGAGCGCCGACCTCGTCGACGACCCGCAGGGAGAACCAGGTTTCCGCGCGGGTAGACGCCTTCTTCCGCGGCGGGAGCGGGGCCGGCGGCGCCGGGATCTGCAGGTGGTTCCGCGGCGGGTCCACCCGGTACACCGCGAACGCGCTCTGGATGCGGTCGACCAGCTTGTCTTCGAGTCGCCCGCGATCGGCCAGGTCCAGCGTGCCCGGCCGCATGTCAGGGAGCCCGAGGCTCACCAGCAGGCGTCTGCGCTCGAAGTCGTTCTCGGGGAGAAAAAGCGCCGCTCGGAGGTCGAGCACGTCGCCTGGCGCGGCGCCGTCCGGCGGAGGCGACTCGTCCCGCGGGACCAGGTGGAAGAGGCCCCGGGCTAGGCCGTCGAACCGGTAGCGATCCATCATGGGTCTCGCGTCCTTCGGGGACGGACGATAGCGTCATCCGTCGCATTCGGCACCGCTCTTCCGTCCGCCGGGAAGTCCTGCTCCGGCATGCGTCTGGGGCGACTTCGCGACGATGCAGATCTACCTGCGTGAAGCAGAGAACCTCTCGCAAGGCTTCGGCGACGTGTTCGCCGCACTGCCCGCCGACCTGCTCCGGCGCCCCAAGAAAGGGGCCCGAGGGGTTTCGGTTTCGGTTTCGGCTTTCGGCTCCTTGCCCCTCACGGAACATGGGAAAGACAAGCGTTCTGCGTGGCCCCTCCGAGGCTTGAACTCGGACGCCCTTTCGGGCTGCGGATTTTAAATCCGCTGCGTCTGCCGATTCCGCCAAGGGGCCTTGATGCTTCGCGGGGTCACCCTCGCGCCAGGGTAGCCGCATCCGCCCCTCCGTGAAGATCTCATGCGCCCTTGCCGCCGGCGTCGGTCCCGCGCCCTCAGCCCCGGACGCCGCGCGACCCGCCGCCACGCCGCGACACTTTCCCCTCATGCTACATCTCGCCGCGCCACCACGACCCCCGGAGGACACCTTGAGCGACACCCTCGCCGGCGCCCGCGTCGCCCTCCTCGAGGCCCGCATGGAGAGCGAGCTCGCCTCCCTCGTCCGCCGCCACGGCGGCGACCCACTCTGCGTCCCCGCCCTCCGCGAGATCGAGCGCGACTGCGCCCCCGAGGTCGCCCGCGCCATCGACGCCCTCGCCCCCGGCGGCGCCCTCGTCGTCCTCGCCACCGGCGTCGGCCTCGCCCGCACCCTCGCCGTCGCCGACGCCCTCTCCCGCGGCAAAGCCCTCCGCGACGGCCTCGCCCGCGCCACCATCGTCTGCCGCGGCCCCAAGCCCGTCGCCGTCCTCAAGCGCGAAGCCCTCCCCGTCCACATCCGCGCCGAACCCCCTCACACCACCCGGGAGCTCCTCCTCGCCCTCGACGCCGTCCCCGTCGCCGACCGCGACGCCATCGTCATCCACGACGGCGGCGCCGGCCCCGCCGTCCCCGACGCTCTAGCGCGCCGCGGCGCCCGCGTCCTCGAAGTGAAACCCTACGCCTGGGCCCTCCCCGAAGACACCGCGCCCCTGCGCGACCTCGTCCACCGCATCATCGACGGCCGCGTCGACGCCGTCGCCTTCACCACCCAGGTCCAGGCGATGCACCTCTTCGCGATCGCCCACACCATGGGCCTCCGCGACGCCCTCGCCGCCGCCCTCCGCGCGCGCACCCTCGTCGCCGCCGTCGGCCCTACCTGCGCCCGCGCCCTCGAGGACCTCGGCGCCCCGCCCCACGTCGTACCCGAGCAGGGCAACATGGGCGCCATGATCGTCGCGCTGACGCGCAAGCTCACTGCAGCCCCGTGAGCTCCGCCAGCGCGTCCCGCAGCGCCGCCACGTCGCCGCGCGGAACCGACGCCGCCGCCCCCGCCGCCGCCGCGCCCAGCGTCACCACCCTCACGTGCCTCGTCCCCTCCGCCCCCCGGATGCGCGCGGCCACCGCCGCCGCGTCGAGCGGAGACACGTCCCCCAGCACCACCACGTCCGGATCCGCCGCCTTCAGCCCCAGCAGCGCGCCCACCGCGTCGTCGCACACGACCACCTCGAAGCTCCGCGACAGGCCCCGCTGCAGCGCCTCGAGCGCGTGCGCGTCCCGCTCGACCAGCGCCACGCGAGGCCGGCCCTGCCGCAGCGCCTCCGGGAGCGTGAGCTCGTAAGCTCGCATGAAGTCGACCACATCCAGCCTGCGGAAGCGCAGGTGCCGCCCCGCCGTCCGCGTGTGCGCGATCTTCCCGCGCGCGCACCAGTTGTGGATCGTCTTCAGATCGACGTCGCAGAACTCCGCCAGCTGCACCGCGGAGAGCACGCGCGACCCTGCGCGCCGCCGGCTCATCCCGGGGGGTCCTCCGGCAGCAACCGACCGTCGCGCATCACATAGCGCGACTTGCCGGCCACGCGCGCCTCGCGCACCTCGTGCTCCGGATCCCCCGGCAGCACGATCGCCATCGTCTCGCCGCGAGCGTCGCGCTGCAGCACAGCCCGCGGGCAGATCGGCTCCAGACAGGCCCGCTCCGCGACGGCGACGGCGTCGCGCGCGTCGCGCGCTGCGGCGAGGACCTCGAGCGTCCGGTGCGTCGGCGGCGCGAGCTGCAGCTCCCCGACCCGGAAGCGGCGCAGCACCTCGGCCGGGGCGGCCCAGAAGCTCGCCGTCGTCTCGCGGTCATCGTGGGCGCCGGTGAGCGAGGCGTCCGCGACGAACAGGAAGAACCGCGTGTCGAACCGGCGCGGCTCGGACACGGGCGTGATCCAGCGCGCCAGCGGATAGAGCGCCGCCAGGTCGATCTTCGCCCCGCGCGACGCGAGAAGCCCCGGGAGCACGGCGATGCCCTCGCGGGCGATCCGCTCGCGCCACTCGAGCAGCTCGGCGTGCGCCTGCGGCGCTCCGGTGAGCGGGAGGATCGCCGCTTCCTCGAGGGCCTCGCGGCACGCCGCGACCGACAGCCCCCGCAGCGTGCTCTCGTCGGGAGCGATCGGCGTCCGCGGCTCGCGCGGACGCGTCGCGCGGTCGGCCCACGCGGGGTCCAGATCGCCCGGGTCGAGCTTGCCCCCGGGGAACACCACCGCGCCGCCGAGGAAGCCCACCTTGTGCCGCTCCACGCAGAACACCTCGAGCCCGCCTGCGGCGGCCGCGTCGCGGACCACGACCAGCGTCGAGGCGTCGCGCGCCTTCGGGCCTTCGCGCGTCGAGTCGAGGTCGAGCATCGCCTAACCGGGCCCCCGTCACGCCGACCGGACGCGCCGCCGCTCGTCGGCCGCGCGCACTTCGAGCCGCTTCTGGGCCGCCGGCGCCTCCACCAGCCACCAGACGTCGTGCTCGGGCGCGTCGCCCACGCACTCGAGCGCGAGCGTGAGCGCGGCCTCGGGGGCGATGGCCTCGCCGGCGCGGCCCGGGAGCTCGACCACGGCGCGGCGCACTCGCAGCCGCTCGAGCGCGCGCCCGATGTGCCTGACCACCTCCCGGAAGACCCGGTCGTCGAAGCCCGCCTTCGGGCCGAGCCCCAGGAAGAGCACCTTCTCGAAGGGCACGTGCGGCTTGCCGGGCACGAGCAGGGCCTCGCCGAGCTCTCCCGACACGAACCCGGACTTGAGCAGCGCGCTGAGCCTTGCCCCCAGGCGCCAGTCGAGCAGTCCCGCGAGGCCGTCCACCGGGCGCTCGTCGCTCCAGATGCAGCACGCGCACAGCTCCACGCTCGCGTCGTCGAGCCTGCGCAGCTCGGGGGGCAAGAAGCGCAGGTCCATTCAGGCCTTCGGCTCGTCCCTGCGGCCGAGGGTGTCGGCGATGCGGTTCAGGACGCCGTTGACGAAGGCGCTCGAGTCGTCGGTCCCGAAGCTCTTCGCGAGCTCGACCGCCTCGTCGAGGATGACCGCGCGCGGGACGTCGACGCGGTGGGCGAGCTCCCACGTCCCCAGGCGAAGGACGTTGCGGTCGACCCGGCCCATGCGCTCGAGGCGCCAGTGCGTCGACGCCTCGGTGATGATCCGGTCGAGGTCGTCGCGCGCGGTCTCGACGCCGCGGACCGCCTCGCCGGCGTACGTGCGGCCCTCGGGGTCGGCCTCGGCGACGAAGCTGCGCCAGTAGAGCCGCTCGGTGTCGTCCGCGCTCGTGCCGGACGCCTCCATCTGGAAGAGCATCTGGAGCGCCGCCTCGCGGCCGGAGTGACGCGCGCCCATCCTCGCCTCAGAGGCCGGCGTCGTCGAGCGCTCGCCCCAGGGCGACCATCTCGATCGCGCTCACCGCGGCGTCCCAGCCCTTGTTGCCGGCCTTGGTGCCCGCGCGCTCGATGGCCTGCTCGATCGTCTCGGTGGTCAGCACACCGAACACGATCGGGACTGCGCTCGAGTGCGCCGCCGCGGCCAGGCCCTTGGCGGCCTCGCCGGCGACGTACTCGAAGTGGGGCGTCGCCCCGCGGATGACCGCGCCGAGGGCGATCACGGCGTCGACCTTCTTCGACGCGGCCAGCCTGCGCGCCACGATGGGCAGCTCCCAGGCGCCGGGCACGCGCACGAGCGTGACGTTCTGGGGCTTCTCGCCGTGACGCGCGAGGGCGTCGACCGCGCCCTCGACGAGCCGGTCGACCACGAAGTGGTTGAAGCGGCTCGCCACGATCGCGAAGCGCGCCCCCTTGGGGACGACCAGGTTGCCTTCGATCACGCGCGTCGTCATGGTTGAGGTTCCTACTCTCCGCCGTGTCCCATCGAGTGGAGCGGCACGCGCTCGACGACGTCGAGCCCGAAGCCGCGGAGCCCGGCTATCTTACGCGGGTTGTTGGTCAAGAGGCGGATCTCGTGCAGGCCCAGGTCGACCAGCACCTGCGCGCCGAGGCCGAACTCGCGCAGCGGGGGGTCGCCCGCGCGGGAGGGGGGGGGCGCGTCTCGCATGGCGAGCCAGGCCTCGAGCTCGCGGCGGACGTCGCCGGCCGGGGCGATGTAGACCAGCGCGCCGCAGCCCGCCTTCTCGATCTGCGCGATGGCCTCGCGCAGGTGCAGGCCCCCGTCGAGCCGCGTGGCGGCGAAGGTGTCGGCGAGCGTCGACCCCGTGTGGACGCGGCAGAGCGGCGCCGGCGCGCCGTCCAGGTCGCCCTTCACCAGGGCGAGGAACTGGCGGTCGTCGATGGTCGTCTCGTAGACGATGACGCGCCACTCCGAGCCGGTCTGGTCGAGCGTGAGCGTCGACTCCGACACGCGCTCGACGAGCCGCTCGGTGAAGAACCGGTACTGGATGAGGTCCGCGACCGACACGATGCGCAGGCCGTGCTTCTGCCCGAAGACCTCGAGGTCCGGCATCCGCGCCATCGTGCCGTCCTCTTTCATGATCTCGCAGATCACCCCCGCGGGGGTGAGGTCGGCGAGGCGCGCGAGGTCGACGGAGCCCTCGGTCTGTCCGGTGCGCACCAGCACGCCGCCCCGGCGCGCCTTGAGGGGGAACACGTGGCCGGGGGTGATGATGTCCTGCGGGCGGGCGGCCGGGTTGGCGGCGAGGCGGATGGTGTGCGCCCGGTCGGCGGCGCTGATGCCCGTGGTCACGCCCTGGCGCGCCTCGATGCTCACGGTGAAGGCGGTGCCCAGGGGAGGGCCGCCGCGGCCGGGCGACTTCATCATGGGCAGCTCGAGGTGGTCGACCTGCTCTTCGGTGAGCGTCACGCAGATGAGCCCGCGCCCGTGCGTGGCCATGAAGTTGATGGCGTCCGGCGTGACGAACTGGGCGGCCATGGTCAGGTCGCCCTCGTTCTCCCGGTCCTCGTCGTCCACCANNTGCCGGCGCGGATGTCGGCGATGGCGCCCGAGACGCGCTCGGTGAGCTTGGGGTCGATCGTGCGCACGGGATCTACGAGCTCGCCGAGGACATCAATCGTGCAACGTAGCGCGCGACGAGGTCCACCTCCAAGTTGACCCGGCCGCCGGGGGTCAGAGCCCCGAGCTTGGTCTTCGAGAGCGTGTGCGGGACGAGGGCGACCTCGAAGCAGTCCCCGCGCACGGCGTTGACGGTGAGGCTCACCCCGTCGAC
>PLYU01000035.1 GCA_003153495.1 Myxococcales bacterium | reverse complement strand
GGGGTAATTCTCATAGCAGTGCTAGACGGCATGAGCTCGCCGACGTGATCGGCCAGATGGAGTCGCTCGCCGTCGTTCGTGCGGGCGAGTCCTTGCTTCGAGGAGAGCCAGGCGATGGACGGCGTGCCGAGAGCTTCGTCAATGTTCTGCAGAAGATTCACGAGATCCGCGAGACGGTTGCGACTCCGGATTCGCAGCTCGCAAAACAGCTGATCCACTTGGTGCACTCAACCAAGCCGATGATGACCGTCGCGGAGCTGCGGGCGAGGGGCGACGAAGTGACGGTCGACATGGGACCGCCCTTGGCGGAGGCCGGGGACGTGGCTGACGTGCCCGCGGTGCCCGATACCCCGGCCGCTCAAAGTCCCCCGTAGAACTTGCCGAACACTCTCGCCAGCATGAGCGCCATCACCAGGATGCCCAGCCCCAGGACGAGCGCGTGCCGGGTCTGGCGCAGCTCGAAGGTACCGACGCGGCAGACGAGCACGTAGCTGAAAAGGCGGACGCCCCGTTGCGAGCGGCTGCCAAGAGCGCAACCATGCCTCCGTGACGCTCGTGGGCTCGCGCAGCATCGAGCTCTTCTATGGGCTCGTCGCCACCCTCCTCTTTTCCGTGGCGTGCTCTCGGCAAACGCTCTCGACGTCGCCGGATGCAGATGCGTTCGGGCCCCGCCAGCTTGCCGTGCGCGTCCCCGCAGCGCTGAGGATCGCGCGCGCCATTGACGCCCTGTCGGTCTCGACCGACTCCGCCTCGCTTGCGTTCACGCAGGTGGCCGCCGACGCGGGGATGGTGATCGGCGTGGAACGGGAGGTCTTCGTCTTTCCCGAAGGACAAGCTCGCCCGGCCCTGGGACGGCGCGGCGTTGTGCCGAGCGCCGACTTCGCCGTGAGCACGGACACCTGGACTACCAAGCAGGATGGCATCCCCGTGCCCGGAACGCAGTACGCCGTCGAGGTGCGGTTCGTCCTCTTCGAGACGGACGTGCCGCCCGCAAACGGATGGGACCCCCACGTCGGCCACTACAAGTCCCTCTGGGCTCGGACGCTCCGACAGGCCGAGGAGTGAGTAGCGTCGGTGCCGTCCGACCTGTGCCGGCTTCATCGATAGCCTCCTGCCAGCGCGAGAAGCGGTCGATGCTGCTTGCTCGCGATCTCGCCGAGGCAAGCGCCCGAGCCACGTGCGAGATCGCGGCAGGTCTGAGGGCGCGTTTCATAGGCACTGCATACCAGCCGGTTCGAGCTCCTCTCGACGCGCAGGGCGGCGCAATGTCCGTCGACCATCCGCATGTAGGCGCGATTGCCCTCGAACCGAACAAGCTCGCCGGCGCGGTCATCGAGGCGCGCGTGATCGTCACCGGTGACGGGCACGAAGGTTTCGAGCCGTGAAAAGCAACACGCTCCGCACGCCAGACATTCTGGAACCGGCGACATCTCACATCACCGGAGGGCCGGCTGAGAAGCAGGCGACGAGGCCGTCGGCGACGCTCACCCGACCGCGTCTTTGATCGCCTTCACCGCTCGCGCCCGTACGCCCTTGCTCGCGGATTTTGCCGCAAACCTCTGCTTCTCCTTGGTGAACGGATTGATGCCCTCACGCGCAGGCCGGGCGGGCTTCTTCACGACAACGAACTTCGCGAAGCCCGGCAGGACGAAGATGCCGTTCCTCTTCAGCTCCTTGTGACCGACGGACACCAGGGTCTCGACGACCGCCGTCACCTGCTTCTTGGACAGGCCGTCGCCGACCCCGTCGCTGATCGCCTGGAGGAGCGCGCTCTTGGTGAGCGGCTTGTTCTTCGTCGCAGTTGCCTTCGCCATGGTCGGAGACCTCGCTTTCAAAAGGGAGAGGAGAGCGCCGGAAGGGTGGCGGCGTCAACGGCAAGTCACCGCGGCCGAGCGATTCCTACTATGGGCACGGGCGGGTTCTCGGCTGGTTCGACAGAGAGCAGGCCCGCCCTTCATGGCCCGCGAGGTCCTCCTGAGCTACAGCTGCGTTCGGTGCGGCGTAGCGCTGCGCGGAGGTCTCGACGATGATCAATCGGGTGAGGTGTGCTGCAGGCTTCGTCGTTGCGCTCGCGCTGGCCGCTGTCGGCTGCTCCAGCTCGAACTCGAGCTCCTCGAGCGGCGGCGGAGGCAATCAGGTCTCGAGCGCGGCCTGCCAGACGTGCCTCAACACCAACTGCAGCACGCAAGGTGCCGCGTGCACGAGCACCGCGTGTGTGACGTTCGCAAACTGCGCGAACGCATGCACGAGCGAGGCATGCATCCAGAGCTGCCTCGCGAACAACCCCGACCCGGGCGCGACGGGGCTGAGCACCTGCTTCAACACGAGCTGCGCGTCGTGCCTGACGACGCCGACCCCCGCAGTGACGGGGACCGTCAACCCGACGGCGTGCCCTGCCGCCGCGACCGACCAGCCGTGCGACACGTGCCTCAAGCAGCACTGCTGTCCGCAGATCACCGCGTGCGACGGCGATCAGACCTGCGTATCCACCGCGCAGCAGTGCAGCGCCAGCTGCACGGACCTGACGTGCCTCACGAGCTGCGCGCAGCAGAGTGGGGACACCGCCGCGATCAACCTGGCGGCTTGCGACAAGAGCGCGTGCAGCACGTGCGGAAATGCCGGCGGAAGCAGCGGTGGGAGCAGCGGTGGAAGTGGCAGCGGGAGCGGTGGCGGCAGCTGCACCGGGAGCCCCACGACCGGGAGCGCGCAGCCCCAAGGCTGTCTCGCCGTCCCGGCGGGCCTGACCGACTGCGCGTGCATCACCGGCCAGACCAACGAGCACGACTGCGAGAATGGCCCGCCGGCGGGGTACAATTGTACGTCCATTCTCGGCGCCACGTCAGGCCTGTACTGCTGCGACAGGTGACGCGGGCACAAGAGGCGCTCCGTCGCGCTCGGGGTTCCGTAGCGAGGTCACGCTGGGCTTCGTGATCGTGAGCGACGTCGGCACGACGGCCACTTCCTGCACGAACGCGTCGGAATCCGCATCCGGTGGGACGAGGCGAGGACGGAGTAGCCGGAGGCGGCGTGACGGTCGTCAACCGGAGGCATTCAGTTCATCCCCCGTTCGTCGTTGCAGAACCTCACGCAGCGCTGCTGCGGCGTCGGACATTCGG
>PLYU01000334.1 GCA_003153495.1 Myxococcales bacterium | reverse complement strand
AGTAGGTCTCCGAGGCGAGGACACGGGCGAGATCGGCCACCGCGCGGACGTCTCCGCTGCGCGCCAGGGCGCGCACGGCGAAGACGCGCGCGGCACCCGGCCGTTCGAGCGCCGCGCGAGCGGCAGCGGCGAGGCGCGCGGCGAGGTCCTCCCCGACCCCGCCCTCCATGCGCCCCAGGGCATACAGCGCGGCGTCCATCGGCGGCGCCCCCTCGGCCGCGTCGAGCAGCAGCGCCACCGATTCGCTCGACAGCGAGCCCCTCCGCGCCGCGATCTCTCCCAGCGCGTACGCGACCGCCTCGCCCGTCGGCCCCGCGCCGCGTCCGAGCCACGCGCGGAGGGTCTGCTCGGCCGGATCACCGCCGCAGCGCCCGAGGGCGCGGAGGATCGTCACGCGCGGGCGGTCGCCGCCGCGTGACGATGCGAGCCGCGCGGCAAGGGCGCGCACGTAGCCGTCCTCGTGCGCTCTGCAGGACTCTCCCAGCCCGTACGCGGCCCAGCTGACCACCTCGTCGTCCTCGTCCTCGAGAGCGGGGACGAGGGGGGCGCCGGCGGCGTCCAGGATGCGGGCAAGGGCGCGCGCGGCGGCGCGGCGCACGACGACGTCGTGGCTGCGGTTCGCGTCGCGGGGCAGATCGCCCGCCCGGCGCAGGTTCTCGGCCCGGGCGATGGCCAGCAGCTGCGCGGGGCCCGTGGAGTCGGGGCCTCCCTCCGGGGAGGACGCGGTGGGCGGAGGCCGCGCCTTCGAGCAGGAGGCGACGCCCGACACCATCAGCCCGCTCAGGAGGATCGAGGTCGCTGCGCGGCGGAGGCTCATCGAACCTGGAGCGGCGCCGCCTCGTGGAGCGCCCGCGTCAGCACCCACTCCCTTCCCCAGCGCCACAGGCGGACGCCATGCGGGACGATCACGCCGTCGTCTGCGACGATCGCCACCGCATCGACGCCCGCGCTCGAGAAGAGCGCCAGCGCGCGCGGCATGTGCCACGAGCACGTCACGATCGCCGCTCGGCCGGCGCCCCGGCGCGCCATGACCGCCGCCGTGAACCTGGCGTTGTCGCGCGTGGACAGCGAACACCGCTCCCGGACGACGGCGGAGGGCGGCACGCCGCGGCGCACGAGCTCCCGCGCCATGACGTCGGCCTCGACGTGCGTGCCCCACCGGCGTCCGCCGCTCGCGACCACGATGGCACCCGACGCCGCGTGCATCGCATACGCTCGCGCCGTCGCGTCGAGACGACGCGCCAGCGCGCCCGCCGACGCGCCCTCGCGATCGAGGCGCACTCTGCAGCCTAGGGCGACGATGGCGTCGATGCCCGCCTCGGGGCGCCCCCCTTCTCGTTCGCTCCTGGACGCGCTCTCGATCACTAGACAATCAATACCCTTCTTCGGAAGGGCGAGGTACGCTCTCGGAGCGCGACCCGCGGAGAGAGGATGCAGATTACGTTCTGGGGAGTTCGTGGCAGCATTCCGATGCCGGGGCCCACCACGGTACATTTCGGCGGGAACACGAGCTGCGTCGAGGCACGGGCTGGCAAGGCGATCCTCATCTTCGACGGGGGCACGGGGCTGCGCCTGCTCGGCAAGAAGCTGCTCGCCGAGATGCCCCTCGTCGCGCACATGTTCTTCAGTCACGTTCACTGGGATCACATCCAGGGCTTCCCTTTCTTCGAGCCCGCGTTCGTCGCGGGCAACGAGTTTCATCTCTACGGCGGCAACAACGTCTCCCGCACTCTCGAGGAGACGCTCGCCGGTCAGATGGACCACCCGAACTTCCCGGTCCACTTGACGGCGATGGGCGCGAAGATGAGCTTCCGCGACCTCGCCGAGGGGGAGCTCGTCGAGATCGACGATGGCCAGGGCGGGCGCGTGAGGGTGACGAACGCCAGCGGGAATCACCCCCAGGGCGTCTACGCCTTCCGCGTCGAGCACCGGGGCAGGACTTTCGTCTATGCGACGGACACGGAGCACTACGAGGGCCGGATCGACGAGAGGCTCCTGAGCCTCGCGCGCGGGGCGCAGGTGCTCGTCTACGACTCGCAGTACACCCCCGAGGAGTACGCCGGAACGGCCGGCGGCAAGTCGAAGAAGGGCTGGGGACACAGCACCTTCGAGGAAGGCGCGAGGCTCGCGAAGGCCGCCGGCGCCGGCCAGCTCGTGCTGTTCCATCACGACCCGCTGCAGGGGGACGCCGCCGTGCGCGAGAAGGAGAGCCGCGCGCGCGCCCTGTTCCCGGACGTGGTCGCCGCGTACGAGGGCCTCTCGCTCGAGGTCTGAGGACCGATCGCGAAAAAGCTGCGCCCGGGAGGCTAAAGGCCTTCGCGACTTGCGCGCAATCCTTCCGCGGTCGCGCGTTTCTCGCGTCTTTTGCGTGGCACCTGGCGTGCAAAGCGTCCTCTCGGGGTCGGGTCCGAAGGGAGACGCCATGCTGCCGCTTACCGTCAAGACCGCACCGCTGGACCGCGAAGCCGAGCGCGACCTCGCGCGGCGCTGGCGGGCCGGCGACAGGCGCGCGGGCGACAAGCTCGTGAAGGCGTGCCTGCCGTTCGTCGTCTCGATCGCGCTGGAGTACCGCCGCTGGGGCATCCCGCTGGAAGACGTGATCCAGCAAGGCAACGTGGGCCTCCTGCGAGCCGCGGCCAAGTTCGACCCGGAGCGGGAGTGCCGCCTGGCAACGTACGCCGCGTACTGGATCCGCGCCGAGATCCGGGACTACGTGGTGCGCGCCTACCGCGTCGTGCGCCTGGGAACGACCAAATCCGAGCGGCGAGCTCTGCGCGCCTACCGCAAGACGCGCGAGAGCGATGCGGGCGCTCTGGCCGCCGCAAGCGGGATGACGGTCGAGAGGGCCGAGATGCTCCTCCCGCTGCTGGCCGGCCGCGAGGCCAGCCTCGACGCCCGCACCGACGAGCACGGGGCCATGATGGACCGCCTCGCGGGCTCGTCCCCGTCCCCCGAGGACGAGGCGAGCAGCGAGCAGCGCCGCGGCCGAGCGCACGACGTCGTCTGCGAGGCCCTGGGCGAGCTGACCGAGCGCGAGCAGATGATCGTACGCGAGCGGCTCATGACCGACGAGCCGAGCACTCTCCAGGAGCTGGGGACTCGCCTCGGCGTCAGCAAGGAGCGCGTGCGGCAGATCGAGGAGCGCGTCCGCAGCAAGCTGCGCGCCCGGCTCTACGAGATGCGCGACGAGGCCGCGTGAGGTAAACGTCAGGGCATGACCGAAGTGGCCCTGGTCACGGGCGCGGCCGGCGCGCTCGGCGCCGAGATCGCGCGTACCCTGGCCAGGCGCGGCTACGGCCTCGCCCTGGTCGGCGCCGAGCCCGCCAGGGCCCGGCTCGACGAGCTGGCCCGGTCCCTCGGGAGGGCGTCCGTCGTCGCCGGAGACGTCGCCAGCGAGGTGACCTGGACGGAAGCGATGCCCCGCATCGAGCGAGACCTGGGCGGCGCGCCGTCGGTCGCCGCCCTCGTCGCCGGGGCCTGGCGAGGCGGGAAGCCTTTCCACGAGGAGACGGACGACGAGGTATGGCGAGCGATGATGACCGCCAACCTCGACACGGTGCGACGCGGCCTGCGCGCGCTTCTGCCGCCGATGGTCGCCCGCAAGCGCGGGAGCATCGTGGTGATCGGCTCGCGCGTCGTGGAGCAGCCGTGGACGGGGGGCGGCGCCGCGGCCTACGCGGCGTCCAAGTCGGCCGTGGTCGCGCTCGCCCGGACGGTCGCGGCGGAGGTGCTCGAGCACGGCGTCCGGGTCAACGCGCTCATGCCGAGCACCATGGACACTCCCGCGAACCGGAAGGCGATGCCGAAGGCCGACCCCGATCGCTGGGTGTCGCTGCAGTCGGCTGCCGGCGTCGTGGCTTTCCTGCTGGGCGACGAGGCTCGCGACATCAGCGGCGCTGCCCTGCCGCTGTATGGCCGGGCGTGAACGTGGTAGTCGCGCCATCGTGATCCCTCGCTACACCCCCCGCGAATTCGCAGACCTCTGGTCACCCGCACGCCGCTACGCCGTCTGGCTGGAGGTCGAGCTGGCCGCCTGCGTCGCCATGGAAGGGGCCGGGCTGGTGCCCGACGGGACGGCAGCGCGCATCCGGGGCAAAGGCCTGGCCCTGCGTCCCGAGCGGATCGAAGAGATCGAGCGGACGACCAAGCACGACGTCATCGCCTTCTTGACGCACGTCGAAGAGCTCGCGGGGATCGAGGCGCGCTGGCTCCACCGCGGAATGACGTCGAGCGACGTCCTCGACACGTCGCTGGCGATCCTTCTGCGCGACGCCGCCGACAAGCTCCTCGCGCGGTGCGACGCGCTCATGACTGCGCTCGCGAAGCGCGCGCGGGAGCACGCGAGGACGCCCATGATCGGCCGCAGCCACGGCATCTTCGCGGAGCCGATCACGTTCGGCCTGGCGCTCGCCGGCCACCACGCCGAGATCGCGCGCGGGCGCGGCCGGCTGGAGACGGCGCGGCGCGAGATCGCCGTGGGCAAGATCGCCGGCGCCGTCGGAACGTATGCGCACCTTTCGCCAGCCATCGAGGGACACGCGCTCGCGGCGCTCGGGCTGGAGCCGGAGACCGTCTCGACCCAGGTGGTCGCCCGCGACCGACACGCGGCGTACTTCGCCGCCATGGCGATCCTGGCCGCGGGGATCGAGCGGCTCGCGACGAACGTCCGGCACTGGCAGCGAAGCGAGCTCACCGAGGCCGAGGAGGCCTTCACCGCCGGGCAGAAGGGGTCGAGCGCCATGCCTCACAAGCGCAACCCGATCCTGAGCGAGAACCTGTGCGGCCTCGCCCGCGTCGTCCGCGCCGCCGTGGTCCCCGCGCTCGAGAACGTACCGCTCTGGCACGAGCGCGACATCTCGCACTCGTCGGTCGAGCGGATGATCGCGCCCGACGCGACCTCGACGCTCGCGTTCATGCTCGAACGGGCGGCGGGCCTGGTCGAGGGGCTCGTCGTGTACCCGGAGAACATCAAGAAGAACCTCGACCGGGCCGGAGAGCTGTACTTCAGCGAGGCGGTCCTCCTGGCGCTCGTCGAGGCGGGGATGCCGCGCCAGGAGGCCTACGTGCTCGTGCAGCGCAACGCGATGCGCGCCTGGCAGGGAGAGGGGCGGTTCCGGGATCTTCTGGCTGCCGACCCGGACGTCGCCGGGAAGATCGCCCCCGACAAGCTCGATGGTCTATTCGACATCGACCACGCGCTCGCGCACGTGCCCGCGATCCTGGACCGGGCTCTGCGCTGACCGCGCGCGCAGGCGCCTCACCCAGGCGCGCGCGACGACTCCGGCGACCCCCGGCACGTGCCGCGTCCGGAGGCGACTGACCTCGTCCGCGTAGACCGGGCGGACGGTGGCCTCGGCGATGCGCAGACCCCTGAGGGCGAGCTGCGAGAGGAGATCGTTCGGGTACCCGTAGCCCGGCCACAGCCCCACCAGGTCCAGCGCTTCGCAGGCTGCGCGGGAGATCGCGGTGTACCCGCACTGGCTGTCGGAGATCGCGACGCCGATGGCTCGCGCGGTCACCCACGACAGCGCGAGGCCGCCGAGGAGGCGACCCGGCGGCATCGTGACCGCGGCGCCGCGCCAACGGAAGCGGTTGCCCTTCACGTAGTCCGCGCCGCCCCGCACGATCCCGTCGAGGAGCGCGGGCAGGTCGCGCGGATCCATCTGCCCGTCGCCGGCCATGACGACGAACGCGTCGCGCGGCCCGCCGGGCGTGGCGAGCGCGCGCGCGTAGCCGGTCGCGATCGCCGCGCCGACGCCGCGGTTGCGCGCGTGCGTCACCAGGTCGATCCTGGCGTCCCCCAGCGCGGCGGCGGCGTCCGCGGTCGCGTCGGTGCTCGCGTCGTCCACGAGGACGATCGCGTCGACCCACGCGGGCATCCCCCGAAGGACCCGCGCGATCCGCGGCGCCTCGTTGTACGCCGGAACGACTACGACGACGCGGGAGCCGAGCCACATGGAGGCGCCAGGTTACACGCCGTCGCCGTGCTATGGCACGGACGCGATGCGTCGCTGGCCCCTGCTCGTCCTGGCCATCGGCCTCGGGTCGATCGTCGCGGCGGGGGCGCAGGCCATCAAGCACCGGCCGTTTCCACCCGACACGACCCCGGAAGGGGCTTACGCACGCATCGCGCTCTGCGTGGCCGAACGGCATCCCCGCGACGCATTCCCGTACCTGGAGACGGAGGCGCAGTGGGCGGCTTACACCGTCCGGGACGCGCGCCGGAAGGCGTGCGACCTCGTGCGCAGGAGCTACCCGTCCGACCGGCGAACGTCCCTGCTCGAGGCGTGGGCCGAGGAGGCCGACGCACCCGACGGAGCCGACGTGTTCGCGCTGCTCGCGGGGCGACGCGGGTGGGTGGACCGCCTCGAACGCGACCTCTCGGGCGTGGCGCACGTCGAGGTCCGGGGAGAGCGCGCGACGGTCGTCACGGCCAGGGGGACGCGCTACTCGCTTCGCCTGCGCGACAACCACATCTGGGGCCTCACGATGTTCACCGCGGAGCTGCAAGCCGAGGCGGAGAGAGCGGCGCGCGACCTCGAGGTCGTCGAGCGCGCTGCGACGGACTACGACCGAGCGAAGACGCCCTGAGCCGCCGGGATCATTCGCCCTTCTTCTTCACGTCTTCCCAGGAGCGACCCGCGGGCTGGCCCTGCTCGACGGGCAGGCCGGCGCGCGACCATCCCGGCTCCGCCACCTGCCCGAACGGGCTGCGCGCCCCGTCCCACCCGGCGCGCTGGTCGACGACGGTCGTGAACCCCTCGGCCACGAGCGCGTGGGCCGCCTTGAGGCTGCGCACACCCGTCTTGCACCCCACGATGAGCCTGGCGTCCTTCGGGTACGTGGCCATCATGGCGCGCGCGAAGTCGGGATTGGGCGTCATGCCGCCGCCGCCGGCGAGCATGAATGGCACATTGACCGCGCCGGCGGGGTGGCCCGCCTCGAATTCCTGGGGGGTCCGCACGTCGACGTACGTCCAGCCCTCGGTCAGCTTCTCGCTCGCTTCCTGCGGAGATACTCGGGTGATTTCGGCCATCTCGATCCCATCTGTAGTGGCGGGGGACGGGAGTGTCGAGGGCCGGGGGAGCGCTCGCGGCGCCTTACGCTCATGCAGGAGAATTCGAATTCCGGTAGACCTGTGCTCGGAGGCCTTGTCATGTCCGACGCTACCGACGCCAAAGGGGCTCCGAAGAAGCCGGGCCGGGCCCCGTCACCGTCAGCCAAGCCGCACGAGGGGGCCCCGGTGGTCCTCATCGCCGACGACGACGCGGACATCCGCACGATGCTCGTGCACGCGCTCGGCAAGACCTACACGGTGTACGAGGCGCGCGACGGCGAGGAGGCGCGCGGGCTGCTCGCGGCGATCCCGAGGCCGGACGCGCTCGTGCTCGACGTCATGATGCCCCGGCTGGACGGCGTCGAGCTCGCGAAGGCCGTCCGGCAAGACCCTCAGCTCCACGGGGTGCCGATCCTCTTTCTCACGGCGAAGGGGCACCCGCTGGACGTCATCGCCGGGATCAACGCCGGCGCCCGGCACTACGTCACCAAGCCGTTCAGCGTGGCCGCCGTCTTGGCGAAGGTGGCGAGCATGACCAAGGCAAAGGGTTGATTCACTTCCCGCGCTGACCCGGCAGCTCGCCGAACAGGTCCAGCGGATCATCCTCGACGGGAGCGGATCCCGCCCGGGGCGAAACCACGTTCCCCGATGCCGGCGGCTCGTCCGGCTCGGGGGGCGACGACCGGATCCCCCGGCTGCCCATGGGCCCCGGCCGCTCGCTCGTGAGCGTCCGGCGCGCCTCGTCGATCGTGCGCGCACGTACTCCTGTCGCCATCTCCTCGCGGCGCTCGAGGTCCTCGAGCAGGTTGAGCACCGCGGCCGTCGCCGCGCGCGTGGCGGCCAGCCGGTGCTCGGCCTCCGACGCCCGAGCGAGAGAGTCGGCCTTCCTCTTCTCGGCGTCCGCGAGGCTGAGGAGCATGTCCGCGATGTGGTCCGAGTCGGAGGCATGCTGGGCCCTCAGCCGCTCCACCTCGGCCTCCAGGCCGGCCACGCGCATGGCCATCGGGTCGGATGTCTGCCGGCCGCGGTGGGCGCCGAGCGGGTTCTCCTCGCGCGCCGACGGCGGCGAGCTGTCGCTGCGCGGATCGCGCACGAGCGGCCGGTGGCCCTCCGGCGTCCCCAGCGGTTTCGACGGCCTCGACGGTCCTGAAGACATGGATACGCTCCCCCCGCGATCGATCAGTATGCCGCCTTTGTTTCTTGACGCAACGCGTAAACGGCACGCTGCGAGGGCCGGACACCTACCGCGCCATTACCTGCACATCGGACGCGCGCCGAGCGCGCGCTGCGCGGCGGCGCGGACGCTCGGCGGCGCGGCCGGTACGAGCAGGGGCGCCAGGCGGTCCTGCAGCTTCGGCGGCTGCAGCGCCGCCAGCCCGACGAGCGCACCGAGCCCCACCTGCTGCGCTTCCTCGTCGTCGCCCGGGTTGGCGAGCGAGCGCGCCAGCTCGGTGAGCCGGTCCGCCGAGTCGGCATCGCACAGGGCGCCGAGGCCGGCCGCAGCGGTCGCCCGCACCTCCGAGTCCTCGTTCACGTCGTCCAGCCGCTCGCGGATGGCTTTGCGCCAGGACGTGGCATGCCGCAGCGCCAGCGCCGAGATCGCCGCGCTCCGCACGCGCGTCGACGGATCGCGCACGGCCTCCCCCAGCGCGTCGTCCGCCTCGCGCGAGGCGGGCGCCGTC
>PLYU01000367.1 GCA_003153495.1 Myxococcales bacterium | reverse complement strand
TGCTCGCCGGCGCCGCCGGGGCGTGGGCGAGCCTGGGACCCCGGTGGCGCGTCGTCAGCGAGGCGAGCGTGGGCGCGCCGGTGCGGCCGGTCACCGCCAGCGACAGCGGCGCGTCCGCGGTCGGCGTCTCGGGGGTCCAGCTGGGGGTCGCCCTCGGCGTCGGGGCCTCGCTGTGAGCCGGGAGGGGCCGCCGGGGGTACCATGCTTGGCATGGGTGGCACATGGGGTCCTCGCTCGGCCCTCGCATCGAGTCTTCTGCTGTGGGCGTGCGCGTGCGGCAACGGGCAGAGCGGGGCCGGTCACGGAGGATCGCCTGGCGGTCCGGGCGGCAGCGGGAGCGGGACGTTCTTCGGCCCCGGCAGCGGGGCCGACGCGGGCGACGGGGGACGCGCGCTCGCCGACAACGGCTCCGGCACGTGCGTCAGCGGCCGCACCTGCGATCCGACCTGCGACGAGCTGGTCGAGCACGGCAAGCACGAGTACATCGAGCCGGCTCCCGACGACGGGTCCGCGCTGCCCCCGGCGAACGTGGCGTCGCTGTTCGCGGGCGCCGATCAGCCCGCGGGGGGCCCGTGCATCGTCGAGCCGCCCGACGGGGCGCTCTTCCCCGCCAACTGGGTCCGGCCGCGCATCCGTTTCGCGCCCGCGAGCCCGGCGCAGACGCTCTTCCGGATCCGCGTCCACGCGCAGAGGCAGAAGAACGATCTGGTCGTCTATACGCGAAGCAAGACGTGGAAGCTCCCGAAGGACGTGTGGACCGCCCTGGCGGCGTCCACCTGGGGAGAGGACATCACCGTGACGGTGAGCGCCGTGGGCGCCGCCGGGGGGGCACCCGCTGGCTCTCAGGTGAGGTTCCAGATCGCGCCCGCCAACGCCAACGGCTCGATCATCTACTGGGCCGCCGTGGGCAAGAGCTCCGGCCAGGCCTGGCTCGAGAGCTTCGGCGTCGGCGACGAGAACGCGGCGGTGGCGCTCACCGTTCCGCAGACGCAGTGGAGGGCGGCGCGCTCGGAGTCGGGGAGCCCGTCGACGCGCGGGGCAGCCCCCGGCGCGGTCGCGTGCATCGGGTGCCACGTCGCCGTACCCGATCGCCAGAGCGTCGTCTTCACCGACGACTGGCCGTGGGACGGCGTCGCGTCGATGGTCGATCCGAGCGACACCGGCAAGGTGCCGCCCTGGCTGACGCCTGGCGGCCAGGACGCCCTCGGAATGCCGTGGCTGGGGATGATGACGTTCTCGACGCACGTGTGGAACGACCAGCAGAGCCACATCCTGGTCGCGGCGTTCCAGGGAGAGAGCAAGCTGCCGAGCCCGCTCCCGGCGTACCTGTTCCCGGACGGCGGCGGCCCGCAGGGCCCCGCCCCCTGGGGCTTCCAGGGCTCCAACGAGTGGGACGTCTCGCCCGCCTCGCAGCTCGCGTGGCTCGACCTCTCCAGCCCGGCGCCGCCCATCGCCCCCGCCGGCACGACGCCGAGCGGCGATCAGCTCTCGCTGGCGATGGCCGCCAACCGCGGCACCAGCTGGGGCCTCATCGCGCGCGACGGCGATCCGTCCGGCGTGGCCGCGCCGACGTGGAGCCACTCGGGCGAGACGATCGTGTACACGTCCACCAACGCGTCGCAGAGCGGGCGCCTCAACCAGGGCGTGGCGGATCTGTGGTCGGTTCCGTATGCCGACAGGGCCGGCGGCAAGGCGACGCCCGTCCCCGGCGCGTCGGACCCTTCGTTCAACGAGTACTTCCCGGCGTTCTCGCCGGACGACCAGTACGTGACGTTCAACCGGACGCCGCTCGCAGACAACATGTACTACGCGCCGAGCTCGCAGGTGTACGTCGTCCCGGCGGCCGGCGGGACCGCGACGCGCCTCGCGGCCAACGACCCCCCCGCGTGCACGGGAATGAAGAGCCCGGGGGTGACCAACAGCTGGGCGAAATGGTCTCCAGAGTACCCGAGCTGCGGGGGGAGGACGTACTACTGGCTCGTCTTCTCGTCGGCGCGCGACCAGGTGAAGTTCGCCACGCAGAACGAGGTGACGTCGCAGCTGTATCTGACCGCGCTGGTGGTCGACAGCGAGAAGGTGTTCACCTATCCCGCGATCGACATCTGGAACCAGCACACCACCGCGACGGTGGTGCCTTACGCGGGGGATACGCAGAGCAACCATACGCCGCAGTGGGAGCCGGTGCAGTTGCCGACGCCGCCGCCACCGCCGGCGCCGCCGGCGCCGCCGATCTGATGCGAACGCCCCCGTCTCACGGATGCCCGGAGAGCGCCATCAGCCGGTCGTGACGGGCTTGCATCGCCTCGGTCGGCGGAATGCCGGCAGCGTCGAAGACCGTCCGGAGGCGGTAGAGCCAGTCGTGCCTCCGCGCCGCCTGACGCACGTTCTCCCGGTGGACCCGCTCCAGCCGGGCGGGATCGGCGTCGAGCCCCGCCAGGACCTCGCCCACATCGGGCGAGTCGAACGGAAGGTGGACGACCGCGTCCGGCCAGTCGAACTGCCGACGAAACTCCTCCGACCGTGGCTCCTCGCCGATCAGAACGGCCCCTGCAGCGATCCCCTCGTAGAAGCGGGCCGAGATCTCCTGCTTGCTCGCGCCGCCCTCCGGCTCGTTCACCCGGGCGCGGTTGGCGACGAAATACCGACTCCGCTGGATCAAGTTCGCGAGAAGTAGCCGGTGCTCCGCGGGGTCGTTGACCCTGAACGTGATCTGCCTATCGTGATGGCCCCGAGCGTGGATGGTGTCGTAGTAATAAAAGATCCGTCGCTCTCTCGCGAGCCGGATCAGGGCGGCGTGCGTCACCGGCGAGCGGCGCCCGACGTTGCACACATCGATATTGCGCGGCAACGAGGGGCTCGGCGCGAAGAGCAGCACGTCGGTCGCCAGCGGCAGGTAGGTGCACGGCTTGCCGATGATCCGCGAGACGGCCCCGACGGCGTCCTGCACGCCGAGGAACACGTGGTCGAAGCTCGACAGGAGCTCGAGCAGGTACTCCGGGAGATCGTCGGCCCACAGCTCGCTCACGAAGCACGCGCTCACGCGGCAGCGCGCGCGCCAGTCCGGCACCGCGGCCAGAGCGAAGAGCTCGAACGGGTGGTTGAATATCGGGAAGAACAGGTCGTAATCGCGGGTGAGCGGCGCCTGGCTCACGCCCGGCGCCATCGCGCGGGCCAGCCGCTTCGAGCCCGACGCGAGCCGCGCGATCTTGTACATGCGCCGGACGCGCTCGACGGCCGGGAAGTCGACCACGTCCACGCGATCCGCCGCGGTCAGCTGCGCGACCACGTCCTCGAATTCGTACGACAGGCAGAAGGCGACCAGGTCGTGCGCTCGGCGCATCGAGAGCTGCAGCACGCTGCAGCTCTTGCGTCCCGCGACCTCGTGTCCTGCGGTGTCCGTGGTATGGAGCATTCGGTGCGAACCTACAACCTACGATGCGGCGATCGGATCGAAATCAATCGCCCGGCCGATATTCTTGCAACGCCCCTCGCTCGTCAGTGCGGCAGCCACACCTCCCACGGCACCCTTCCTTCGGCGACGAGATCGTCGAACTGCATCTTGTCCTTGAACGTGTCCATGCTTCGCCAGAACCCGTCGTAAGGTATGGCGAGCAGCTGCCTCTTGACCATGAGCCGCCTGAATGGCTCGAGGACGAGCTCCTCGCCGGGGCCCAGGTAGTCGAAGATCTCCTGGCGAAGGACGAAGTAGCCGGCGTTGATCCGGATACCGGACTGCATCACCGGCTCGAGGCTCGTCGCGCACTGGTCGGCGTCCGCACGAACGACGTGAAAGCTCTGCGGCACCGACACGGTCATGAAGCAAGCGACCTTGTCTCGCCGGACGAAGTCCTCGACGTACGCGTTGAGGTCCAGGTCGGTGAGACCGTCGGCATAGTTCGCGAGGAACATCTCTTCCCCCTGGAGATGAGGGCGCACGGCGGCCAGCCGCTCTCCGATGTTCGTCCGCACCCCGGTGTCGACGAACGTGATTCGCCAGTCGTCGATGTCCTTGTGAACGAGGTCGATCTGGTGTCCTCCGGAGGAGAGCACGAAGTCGTTGGCGAGGCACTCGTTGTACTTGAGGAAGTACTCCTTGATGGCGATGCCTCCGTAGCCCAGACACAAGATGAAATCCTTGTGACCGAAGTGGGCGTAGTACTTCATCAGGTGCCACAGGATCGGATGGGGCCCGACCGGGACCAGAGGCTTGGGGATGTGCTCCGCGTAGTCGCGGAGACGGGTTCCCATACCGCCGCAGAACAGGACGACCTTCATATTTCTCTCTCTCTCAGGAGGCCGTGTGACAGAAGGAGGTCTGCCGCCTCCCGGACGTCGCCGAACGGGGCGCGCGCGCGCTCGGCGATCGCCAGCAGGTCGTGCTGCCCGTCGGACAGGTTGAGGACCCAGAGCATGGCCAGCTGGCGCGCGGCGACGTTGGTCCCGCCGAGCGAGCCGTAGAGCCCGCGGCGGCCCAGCTGGGGCTCGCCGTCGGGCGCCAGGTTCACGTACGCCGCGTTGCCCTCGAGGACGTCGATGACGTCACGGCACACGCGGAGCGCCTCGGCCATTCTGTCCGCCGAGACGAAGGCCATGTTGTCGGCAGACGTATGATACTCGGGGAACTGACCGTGCCGCCCGCGCATCAGGGACCCCACGGGGATCCGGAATCCGGGGGAGTTGTACTGGCGCTCGTCGTACCCGTACGGGAAGAAGTCGATTGCCGCGTGGGGGAGGGCGCTCGTGGCGAGCACGTGGATGGCCGCGCGGTCGATCTCCGACGACCCTCCGACCGTTCGCTTGTAGGTCAGCGGCTGGGCGTCTCCGAGGCACGTCAGCGTGAGCCCGTGGCGGATGCGCCTGGCTCGCTCTCTGTTCGCCGCGAGCCAGGCGAGCGCGCCTATCGTCCCGGGCGCGTAGAGAAACCGCGTCGTGTACCGCCGCCTGGGGCGTGACGCGAGCGCGCGGGCAAGGAAGGTCGCGACGGCGATGCCCGTCAGGTTGTCGTCGCTGAGCGACGGGTGGCAGACGTGCGCCGATACGAGGATCTCCTCGTCGCTCTCCCCCGGCACGACCAGCTCCCCGTACGTGAGAGACCCCGGCTCGAGCGTCGAATCGACGCAGACCTCGTAGTCCCCGTCGGGGATCGCGTCGAGCTGCCGCTGCGTCAGACAGAAGCCCCACGTCTCCTCGTAGTAAGACGTCCTGTACGGTACGAGGTCCGGTCGATCGGGCAAGGCGTGCAGGTGCGGGCGCAGCGCGTCGAGGGACATCCGGGCTCGCACCGGGACACTGTAGCCGACCAGATGCAAGTTGGAGGCTCGGAAGTCCACCACCCGCTTCCCCGAAGCATCGGCGATCCACGCGTCCCGCACGTTCCACTCCTTCGGCACCGTCCAGTCGAGCACCGGCGTTCCCGTCGGCACTTCGTGCACGGACAGCGGGACGTACGACGAGAGCGTCTGGAGGGTCTCTCGGACCCCGTTCCCCGTGATGCTCCGGCAGATCGGGTAGAGCTTCTCGACCAGCGCGTACATTGCGCCGCCGTCGCTCCTCTCCGTAGCTGCGCTCGTCATGTACGCCACTCTCCCGGCGAGTCCGGATCCAGATCGGCGTACCCGCGGTCCCGCTCCGAGAGCACGGTCGGCTCCAGGGGCCACCGGATCCCCAAGCACGGGTCGTTCCAGCGGAAGCCCCGCGCGCGGTCGGGCCTGAAGAAGTCGCTCATGTGGTAGAAGACGTCGGTGTCGTCCTCGAGGGTGATGAAGCCGTGGGCAAGCCCTCCCGGTACGAACAGCGCGCGCCCATTCTCGGCGGATAGCTCGACTCCCAGCCACTGAAATCGGGTGGGGGACGCCTCGCGCAGGTCGGCGATCACGTCGTAGATCGCGCCGGCGGTGCAACGGACGAGCTTGGCTTCAGGCGCAACTCCTGCTTGGAAGTGCATTCCTCGCAGGGTCCCGCGGAGCCGGTTCCTCGAGAGGTTGCACTGCGGGAACCGCGTCGGCAAACCTAGCGCGTCGAACTCTTTCTCGCAGAAGCAGCGCGCGAAGAAGCCGCGGTCGTCGGCCCGGGGCTCGAGCTCGACGACGAAGGCCCCCTCGAGCTTCGTGGGATGGAAGTTCATCCGGTCACTCTACCCACGCGGTGCTAGCTTCCCGGCCATGAATGAGGTCGGTTGCCGTTTCTGCGGTGACGCGCTCCGGGACACCGTCGTCGACCTGGGCATGTCCCCGCTCTGCGAGAGTATCCTTTCGGCCGACCAGCTCGACAAGATGGAGCCATTCTACCCGCTCCGTGTCTGGGTGTGCCGGGGGTGTCTCCTGGTGCAGCTCTCCGAGTACGTTCGCGCGGAAGAAATCTTCACGGAATACGCTTACTTCTCCTCCTTCTCGTCCGCCTGGTTGAAGCACTCGGAGGATTACGTCGCCGCGATGTGCGAGCGGTCGTCGCTCACGAAGGACAGCTTCGTCATCGAGCTCGCCAGCAACGACGGCTACCTCCTGCAGTACTTCGTGAAGCGCGGCATTCCCTGCCTGGGAATCGAGCCGGCGGCCAACGTCGCAAAGGCCGCGCGCGAGCGGGGGGTCGACACCATGGTCGCGTTCTTCGACGAGCGAAAGGCGCTCGAGCTGCGCGCGGCCGGCCGGACCGCCGATCTGGTTCTGGGCAACAACGTTCTCGCCCAGGTGCCGGACCTGAACACCTTCGTCGCCGGCGTCCCGATCGTACTGAAGGAGGGCGGAACGGCCACGTTCGAGTTCCCGCACCTGAAGCAGCTCTTCGACAACAACCAGTTCGACACGATCTACCACGAGCACTTCTCCTACTTCTCCCTCATCAGCATCGAGTCCATCTTCGCGCGACACGGGTTGACCGTGTTCGACGTCGACGAGCTGTGGACCCACGGCGGTTCGCTCCGCGTCTACGCTCGTCACAGCGCCGAGCGAGGCAGGCCGGTCACTGCGCGCGTCCACGAGCTACGGGCGCGCGAGGAGGCGGCGGGCTACCGCAACGTCGAGACCTACACCCGCTTCGAAGAGCGAGTGCGCGAGACCAAGCGCAAGCTGCTCGAGCTGCTCATAGGCATCAAGCGCTCCGGCAAGCGCATCGTCGGTTACGGCGCCCCGGGCAAAGGGAACACGCTGCTCAACTACTGCGGAGTTCGCACCGATTTCATCGATTTCACGGTCGACAGGAACCCGTACAAACACGGCAAGTTCCTTCCCGGAACGCACGTTCCCGTCTTGCCGCCGTCAGCCCTCGACGAAGCGAAGCCGGACTACATCTTCATCTTGCCCTGGAACCTCAAGGACGAGATCATGAAGCAGCTCGCTCCCGCTCGCGGATGGGGCGCCAAGTTCATCGTTCCCATCCCCGAAGCCACGGTGCTCTGATGCTGCCCGTCACGCTCGGCGCCCGGACGAACATGCCCCTCCGGATCCTGTGCCTGGGGGCCCACAGCGACGACATCGAGATCGGCTGCGGGGGCACGGTCCTTCGCCTCCTGTCGGAGCGACCGGGGTCGTCGGTCCACTGGGTGGTCTTCTCGGCGACCGAGGAGAGAGCGCGCGAGGCGAGAGAGAGCGCGGCGGAGTTCCTCGCGGACGCTCGTACGGCGACGATGGAGGTGAAGAGCTTCCGTGAGAGCTACTTCCCGGCCGAATGGGCGGCGATCAAGGGCTTCTTCGAGGAGCTCCGGAAGAAGGTCGATCCGGATGTCGTCCTCTGCCATCAAGGCCGCGATCTGCACCAGGATCATCGCCTGCTCTCGGAGCTGACGTGGAACACCTTCCGCAGCCACCTCGTGCTCGAGTACGAGGTCCCCAAATACGAGGGGGATCTGGGTACCCCCAACTTCTTCGTGCCCCTCTCGCGCGCGATCGCCGACCGCAAGGTCGAGCTGCTGGGGCGCCACTTCCGGTCGCAGGTGTCGCGCTCGTGGTTCACGCCGGACACTTTCCAGGGACTGATGAGCATTCGAGGCGTCGAGTGCCACGCCCCGGACGGACGCGCCGAGGCGTTCACGGCGCGGAAGGTCGTGCTCTGACGAGCGGTCTCCGTTACGGCTTCCGGATCCTGCGCAGCTCGCCGTCCAGTAGACCGCGCTCCTGCAGGCCGCGCACGGTGCGGAGCCGGTAGTAGCGCGGGCCCATGAACACTTCCTCCGTCATGCCCGCCTTCTGGTAGGCGCGGTAAAGCTCTTCGATTCCCTGGCGGAGAGTCCACTTCGGACGATAACCGGGCAGGGTCGTCTCGATCTTCCGGAAGTCCACCTTGTAGTTGCGGGCGTCGGGGGACGCGCCGGGGGCGAACGTGACGGTGCAGTTCGGAACGACCTCGGCGACGAGCTCCGCCACCTGGCGGATCTGGAAGTTCTCCGTCGTTCGCCCGACGTTGAAGGCCTGATTGTGGATCGCCGCGATGGGGGCTTCGAGGCACGCGCTGAAGGCCTGGATGATGTCCTGCAGGTGTACGAGCGGCCGCCAGGGTGTCCCGTCGCTCTGAAGCAGGACCTTGCCCGTCGTGAACGCATGACCCACGAGGTTATTGACGACGATGTCGGCGCGAAGACGCCTGGACACGCCGTAGGCCGTGGCGTTGCGCAGGTACACAGGAGAGAACGAACCGTCGGCGAGGTGCGAGAGCTCCTGCTCGACCCGGACCTTGGATTCGCCGTAGGGGGTGACGGGATGGAAGGCGGCCTTCTCGTCGAGCGCCTGGTCTCCTCCGGCGCCGTAGAGGCTGCACGACGACGAGAAGAGGAAGCGGCGCACGCCCGCCGCCTTCGCCGCCTTCGCGAGGCGAACGGAGGCGTGCTGGTTGATGTCGTAGGTCAGGACCTTGTTGAGATCCCCCAGCGGATCGTTCGATAGCGCCGCGAGGTGCGCGACGGCGTCGAAGCCCCTGAGGTGGCTCTCGGCGACGTCGCGCAGATCGACGTTCAGCCCCTGGATCCGCTCGGGCGGACCGAGGAAGTCGCACTCGTCGTACAGGCCCGTGTCCAGCCCCACGACTTCGTGCCCGGCCGCCAGCAGCGCCGGGACCATCTCGACGCCGATGTAACCCAGATGCCCGGTGACGAGAATCCTCATGCGCGCGACGCTAGCATTCCGCGAGGTCCCTGGCTCGCGGGACAGATCCTCACCTGAACTGACCGGCGCCGCTCACCGTGACGTTCGACTGCGGGGCCGGCAGCGAGTCGACGAGCGTCTGCCCGTCCGCCGCGGTCACGCGCACCTGGAAGGCGCCCGCGCCCGTGCCCGAGGCTGCCACGAAGTAGTTGTAGGTCGTGCGCGGCACGTCGACCCACGAGCCGTTCTCTTGCCACTCGAGCTTCGTGACCGGAAGCCGCGCGTTGCGGACCTGGATCGCGGTCCAGTACTGCGAGCTGCCGTCCTTGAAGTGGTACGCGACGTCGCCCGTCACGTCGCACGCGACGACCTCCCAGGTGATCGGAACGCGCCCGGCCGCGACGTCGGCGATCTGCGCGAAGGCCTGCTGGCTCAGATCGAGGTGCCCCGTCTCGCATTCGGGGCACTGGTCGACGATGCGGACCGCGAGGTTGCCCTTGGGGCCCGTGATGGCGACGCACTCGCCGCAGACCGCGCTCCCGTCGTACTCGGCGGCGTTCATCGCGGCGACGTCGAGATCGCCCGGGCTCGGATCGAAGCCGCAGTTGCCGCTGCCGTCGGCGGCGTAGTAGGTCGCCACCCCCTGCTCGGGCTTCCCGAGGAGGACGGGCGTGGACGCCGCGGCGGACCCGCCGGAGGACGGCGAGGACGACGAGCAGGCGGCGGCGGCGAGGGCGAGCAGGACGAGGGAAGATGCGCGCACGTCCACCATGGTAGTCGATCAGCGGATCGTACCGCGACGCCTACGCCCGTTTGTTAGGAAGTACGGATCGGTGGCGAAGTACTCGTCGACGTCTGTCCGACGATCGCGGTCCTCGCTCGGAGGATCGCGTCCTCCCGTCGGACGATCGCGACTCTGGGTCCGAGAGTCGCGTTCTTCCGTCCGACGATCGCGGTTCTCGGTCGGAGAGTCGCGTCCGTCCGTCGGACGGTCACGGTTCTCGGCTGCGGGACTCGGCGGTCCGGGGTCGCCCGCCTATTTTTTGCTCCGTAACCTCCCGACGCGACTCGATTCCCAAAAATACTCTGGCCCCTCCGCGGCAAATCGG
>PLYU01000310.1 GCA_003153495.1 Myxococcales bacterium | reverse complement strand
ATCGCGTGAGGGCCTCGGCGCGCGCCCCGTCCACGAACTTCGACTCGTGGCGGAGCATGCGCACGTCATCGACACCAGGCGCGGATCACCGTCCATGGGCGGCATCAATCGAGCCGCGCCAAGTCGTCTGCGTTTGGACGTTCGCGGGGCGCGACGCGCAGAACTTGCGAGCGCGCGCATATTGTGCGCTATCGAACGGGGACCACCACAGACCTCGGCCCTACGACGTAGTCCCGCGTCCCGAGCGGGGCCTCGGAACCTGGCTCGGCGATGTTCAGCGGACTCTCGAGCGACGTGTCGCGGGGCGCCCACGCACGCGGCGAGCGCTTCGATCTCGACCTCGCGGTGCCTCAAGACGTTGGCGCGGTGGCGTGGAGAAACGCCTGCGCGATGGCCGCTTCGTCGAGCAGGCCCACCACGCGCGCTTCCGCATCGAGGACCGGCACCTCGGGAAGACCCTCGGCCCGCATCAGCTCGAATGCAGTGAGCAGGGCGTCGTCCGGGCCGACGCTGATCGGAGGGCGCATCAGGTCCGACGCGTTGACACAGAGCTCGAGCTCGGGCGTGGACCTGAGGCTGGAGACGTCGTCGGCATGCACGAGCCCGAGCAGGTGGCCGGCAGCATCGAGCACGGGGAAGACGATCTGTCGGGTGCCTGCGCTGATGGCGTGCAGCATGTGGGCTGCGCTCGCCGCAGGCTCGAAGCTGACGAACGAGTGTTCCTTTCGGCCGGCGCTCGGGGCCAGCTTCAGCGATTCCAGAGCGTCGAGGACCGCGTGATCGTGCAGGTGGACGCCGTCCTGAGCGAGGAGCGCCTCGTAGATGGGCAACGGCCGCCAGCTTCGAGCCAGAACGTAGGCGGTCATGTTGGCGATCATGAGCGGCAGGACCAGGCCGTAGCCGGACGTCATCTCCACGATGATGAGCACGCTCGTCATCGGCGCGCGGATGGCGGCGCTGAAGACGGCCCCCATGCCGACGAGCGCGAACGCGCCGAGGGTGCTGTCGGGGTGGCCGAAGAGGGTGCGATCCAGCGACCCGAACGCGCCCCCGAGCATGGCGCCAATGAAGAGCGAGGGGGCGAAGATGCCGCCCGCACCTCCACTCGAGTAGGAGAACACGGTAGCGACGAGCTTCATGGCGCACAGGGCGAGCATCACCTTCACGGTGAGGTCACCCGACAGGGAGCGCTTCAGGACGTCGTACCCACCCCCGTTGATGCCGCCCATCCGCAGCCAGACCATCGCGATCACGATCAGACCGCCCGTGACCGCGCCGCCGAGGCCTGGACGCGCCCACAGCGGGACGGCTGGGAGCCGGCGGAATCCCTTCCGGAGAATGAGCAGGCCCTCGGTGAAGACGCACCCGACGCCGGCCGCCGCGACCCCGAGCCCCGCGAACAGCACGAGCGATCGTGCATCGGTCATCCCGAACTGACGGGGAACGTCGAAGACGGGATGCGTCCCGAGGACGCTCCGCTCGATGACGGCAGCGAGCGCCGCGGCGACGATGACACCCGAAAGGATCGTCCGGTCAAGCGTGCCGACGACCTCTTCGAGCGTGAACGTCACCGCCGCCATGGGCGCGTTGAAGGCCGCAGCGATGCCGGCCGCAGCGCCGACCGGCAGGAGGCGACGGCGGCTCTGGGGCGAGAGCGGCACGTAGCGGGCGAACAGGTTCGCTACCGCCGCGCAGATGTGCACGGTGGGGCCCTCGCGACCCAGCGAAGCGCCCGAGCCGATCTGCAGGCTACCGACGATGAACTTGCCAACGGCGTCGCGCAGCGGCACCGAGCCGACCCTCGACGCGTAGGCCACCTTCACCTCCGGGATCCCGCTCCCGCGCGCACCCGGCACGACGTACTGGAGGAGCGCGCCGCACGCGAGACCGCCCACGGTGGGAGAGACGATGGACCACACCATCCACGACCTTCCGGGAGCGCTCATCGCGCGCGAGATGAGCAGTCTCTCGGCAAACGCGATCGCGAAGTGAAACCCGACCGCCGCGAGCCCACACGCGGCGCCGAGCGCGATGGTCAATGCGAGGAGGCGCTGCGGCTCGGTCGGCGCGAACCGCAGCTCGGCGCGCAGCGCAAACAGACGCCAGCGGGTGAAGCGCGCGCGCAAGCGACGAAACGCCGTCATCGACCTGGGTGCATAGCAGCAGCAAACGACCCAGTCGCTACCTGCTCGCCGGCCCGAGGTCGAAGACGATGATCCGCTGCTGCGGAAGAAACTCGAGCACCTGCGCAAGACGGTATCCTTCGCCTTCGACTTCGAGCTCAACCTGACGCGAGCGTCATCTTGTGCTCGGCCTTGATCGGAACGCTCGGGTCCTCGCCACGGTACTCCACGAGCGTCAGCCGCCCGCTCGGTCTGAGGGCGCGACGCACCTGCGCGAGCGTCTCCCTGGGGCGGCTGAGCTCGTGGTAGACGTCGACCATCAGCGCCAGATCGATCGAATTGTCCGGGAGCTTCTCGTCCGTTTCCGTGGCCTGCACCAGGACGACGTTCCCGAGCGCGGCTTGTGCGACGTTGGCTTGCAGGCGCGCGAGCATTGCGGGCTGCAGATCCGTGGCGATGACCCGCCCGGTCGGCCCGACTCTTCTGGCGAGCCTTAGCGTGAAGAAGCCGATCCCCGCACCGATGTCGGCGACGGTGCTCCCGGGCGAGAGCGAGAGAGCCTCGACGACGCGGTCGGGTTGCTCGCTCTCCACGCGCTCCGGGCGATCCAGCCAGTCGGCGCCTTCGTTGACCTCTCGCCATGAGCCGGTACCGCACGCCCACCGGGTGCGCTAGACGCCGGCCGAACCGACGATGCGCCGGCTGGTCGCTTCCTGGACGAAGACGACGACCCGCAGGGCCCTGGGCTGCAAAGTCAAGAAGACGATCGCTGCGGCGCCGGTCATCGAGGTCGTCGCCCAAGCGGCGGACGTCGCGGCGACGCTCTGCTCATCTGAGGTCACGCGAACATGTGTCACCTCGGCAAAACAGCCGCGGACGCGGCTACTTCTGCACCGCCGTGTAGCTAGCCTTCGCGCCAGTTCTCGATCCCAAGGGAGAGCCCTGTGGCCTTGATCGCGTCGTAGTGTGCCACGTTGCCGGTCACGACCAGCAACGCGTACCGGAGCGCGATCGCCGCGATCATCACGTCACCGAGATCGACCCGCCGCCCGCGCCTCGAGGTCGGCGTCGATCTTTCCGGCGAGGAGGGCCGCCTCGCCGTCGAACGGTAGGACCTCGTGCGCTTGCAAGAACGCCTCGAACCTCTCCAGGCGGTCGATCCGTCCCACCCGGTGGAAGCCGTACGCGATCCGTGTCGAGCAGGGCTCGAGTCATCCACTTGCCCGGACGGTGAGCCGCGCGCGCAGATTGCGCGCATGATCGAGAACCTGGTCCATCAGCTCAGGCTCGTCCGCCATCATCCCCACGAGCCGCGCCGCATCCGCCGCCCCGGTCGCCTTCGATTCCGCCTCGGCGACATCGTGCACGACGCGCTCCACGAGCTTTAGCCGCTCCTGCACGGGAAGAGCCAAGATCGCTGCGTAGATTGCTTTGGAGGAGGACATCTGGCCGGAGTATAGCGCCTGCCGCGACATCGCGTCGGGGGAGCTCAGTCCCCCTGGGGATTCGAACCCCCGTCGTCCGTTGTCGGTGAAGCCTCGCGTGCCCTTTCGCCGACCGTCTCCGTCGCCCTGCCGTCGCGCGCCGCGCTATCTGCTCTCCTGCGGGGCTTCGCCGGCGTCCTCGCCGGGGAACACGGCGACGTCGGGATTCGCAGTCAAACACCCAGGGAAGGCTCGAACGAGCCTCGGGATGGCGCTCGGGCCATGAACTGAGGCGAGGCTGCGGTCGTTGCTGATCCGCGCCGCGAGGCGCAACCATCATTTTCGTGACGAGCGACCTCGTCATGGCCCGGCAACAACATTGAAACCGACCGAGGGTTTCAATCTCGGGCATGCAAACAGTCGTTCACGTCACCGCCGGCGATGCAGCGCGTCGAGCCGGTCGTCGCACGCCAGGCCTGCGATGGTTGGTCCTGTCGCTCCTGTCGGTCCTCTCGCTCTCGTGCTCCAAGAAGGAGGAAGCCGCGCCGGCGCCCGCGGCCTCCGCGAGCGCCCCGGCTGCGCCGGCCCAGAAGGTCTTCACCGCAGGCTTCATCTACGTCGGCCCCAAGGGCGACTACGGCTATAACCAGGCCCACGCGCAGGGCGCGGCGGTGGTCGCGGCGATGCCGGGCGTCAAGATCCGCGAGGAGGAGAACGTCGCGGAGACGGAGGCCGTGCAGAAGACGATGGAGAGCATGATCGAGCTGGACGGAGCCTCGGTCCTCTTCCCGACGTCCTTCGGGTACTTCGACCCGCACATCCTGAAGGTCGCGCAGAAGTACCCGAAGGTGACGTTCCTCCACTGCGGAGGCCTCTACCAGGAGGGCAAGCACCCGGCGAATGTCGGCAGCTACTTCGGGTACATCGACGAGGGGCAGTACGTGGCCGGCATCGTGGCGGGCATGACGACTAGGACCAACAAGCTCGGCTTCATCGCGGCGAAGCCGATTCCTCAGGTCCTGCGCAACATCAACTCGTTCACGCTCGGCGCGCGCTCGGTCAACCCCAAGGTCACGACCTCGGTCGTCTTCACCGGCGACTGGTCCCTTCCCGTCAAGGAAGCCGAGGCGGCCAACAGCCTCGTCGACCAGGGCGTCGACGTGCTCACGATGCACGTCGACTCGCCGAAGGTCATCGTCGAAACGGCCGAGAAGCGCGGCATCTTCGTGTCCGGCTACCACGCGGACCAGGCGACCCTCGCGCCGAAGGGCTACCTGACGGGCGCCCTCTGGAACTGGGCCAAGGTCTACTCGGACTACGTGACCATGATTCAGTCCGGACAGAGCTACCCGCACCTCTTGCGCGGCGGCTTCAAGGAGGGGTTCATCAAGATGGCGCCCTACGGGGCGGCCGTGTCCGACGCCGCCAAGGCCAAGGCCGACTCGGCCAAGGCCAGGCTCACCGACGGCTCGCTCGTCATCTACACGGGCCCCATCAAGGACAACACCGGCAAGGTCGTGATCCCCGCGGGGACGGTCGAGACGCAGACCGACATCACGCTCGAGAAGATGAACTACCTCGTCGAGGGCGTCCTCGGGAAGATCCCGTCGTGACGCGGACCCGGCGGTCGTGACGCCCCGCAGCCCGCGAGGCGGCGAGGGGTCACGCACCCTCGGGATGTACACGCGCGCCGCCGCGGGCGACCTCATCGCGCGGTTCACGGTCGCGCTCGAGGCAGTCACGATCCCCCTCGGGGGGATCGCGGTGTCCTTCGCACTCTTCGGCGTCTTCGTCGCGCTGCAGGGCGCGAACGTCGCGGACGTCTACTACCAGATGTACCGAGGCGCGTTCGGCTCCTCGTTCTCGCTGCAGAACACGCTGGTGCGGGCCGCGCCGCTGATGCTCACCGCCCTCTGCACGGCCCTGCCCGCGCAGCTCGGCCTCGTCATCATCGGCGGCGAGGGCGCGCTCGTCCTCGGCGCGCTCGCGTCGGTCGTGGCTGCCCACGCGCTCGACGGAGCCGGGCCCTGGGTCGTCCTCTTCGCCATGGGGGCCGCCGGCTGCCTCGCGGGGGGCGCGTGGGTGGCCTTCGAGGGCGCCCTTCGCACGCTGCGGGGCGTCAACGAGACCATCAGCAGCCTGCTGCTCAACTACATCGCGATCGGCGTCTTCAAGCACCTGGTCGAGGGACCGATGCGCGACCCGGCGAGCCTGAACAAGCCGTCCACGCGGCCCATCGGCGAGGCCAACGCGCTCGGGACGATCCCCGGCATGGACGTGCACTGGGGCCTCGTCTACGGCGCGGTCGGCTGCGTCATCGCGTATGTGCTGATGCGGCGCACCGCCTTCGGCTTCGCCGCGAAGGTGATCGGCGGCAACGCGCGCGCCGCGCAGCTGAGCGGTCTGGCCGTGCCCAGGATCGTCATCATCACGTGCGCGCTGGCCGGCGCCGCGGCCGGCCTCGCCGGCATGGCCGAGGTGGCCGCCGTCCACGGGACGGCCAACGCCTCGATCATCGTCGGCTACGGCTACACCGGGATCCTCGTCGCGTTCCTCGCGCGCCAGCACCCGCTTGCCATCCCGCCCGTAGCGGTGCTGATCGGCGGGATCGGCGCCAGCGGGGGCCTGCTCCAGCGCACCGAGCACCTGCCCGACGCGACGGTCAACGTGCTGCAGGGCATCCTGTTCATCGTCATCCTCGCGAGCGAGACGCAGCGCGGCCGCCTGCAGGCCCTCTTGCCTCGCCTCGTCAACGTCCCGCAAGCCGCCCCGGCCCGGGCAAGGAAGGCCGCATGAGCGACGCGGTCTCGGGCATCTGGGGGCTGCCTCTGGCGCTGGTCGGGGGCGCGCTGCGCGTCAGCGCTCCGTACCTGTTCGTGAGCCTGGGCGAGTGCCTGACGGAGAAGAGCGGTCGGATCAACCTCGGTCAGGAGGGCACCCTCGTGATGGGCGCCATGGCGGGCTACGGCGTCTCGTACCTCTCCGGGTCGCCGTGGCTCGGCGTCCTCGCCGCCGGGTGCGTGGGCGTGGTGCTCGGCGCCCTGCACGCCTGGCTGTGCTCGTTGCCGCGCGTCAACGACGTCGCGGTCGGCATCGCGCTCATGCTGCTGGGCATCGGGGTGGCCTTCTTCTTCGGCAAGCCCCTCATCCAGCCGACGGCCCCGCGGCTGGGCTCCCTGGAGCTCGGGGCGTGGAGCTCGCACGCGCAGGTGCGCTCCGCCCTCGAGATCAGCGGCCTGTTCCTGGTCGGCATCGTCGCCGCCTTCGCGATGCGCCTGGTCTTCCAGCGCACGCGGTGGGGGCTGGTGGTGCGCATCGCGGGCGAGGACGCCGACGCGGCACGCGCGCTCGGCTACGACGTCAACCGCGTGCGCTTCGTCGCCACCGCGGTCGGCGGCTTCCTCGCCGGCATGGGCGGCTCGTTCCTGTCGCTCTACTACCCGGGGAGCTGGAGCGAGGGGCTCTCGAGCGGTCAGGGGCTCATGGCCGTGGCTCTCGTCATCTTCGCGCGCTGGGACCCGGTGCGCTGCCTCTGGGCCTCGCTGCTCTTCGGCGGAGCTGGGGCCATCGGACCGGCCCTGCAGTCGATCGGCGTCATGGGCGGGTACAACCTGTACGCCACGGCGCCGTACGTCCTGACGTTCGCCATCATGGTCCTCACCAGCTCGGCGCGGCGGACGCTCCCTGGCCAGCCCGCCGAGCTCACGGTGGCCCGGTGAGCGCCGCGCCGACGCCCCCCGCCGCCCCGGACGCCCCGTCGCGCCGGGCGCCCCCTCGGCTGCTCGAGGTCGAGGGCCTGAGCAAGAGCTTCGGGGCCTTCCTCGCGCTCGACGACGTCTCGCTTCGCGTCGAGCCGGGCAGCGTGCACGCTCTGCTCGGCGAGAACGGCGCCGGCAAGAGCACCCTCGTCAAGTGCATCATGGGTTACCAGCCGGCCGACCGGGGCCACATCCGCCTGGGCGGCCGCGAGGTGGCGCCGAAGAGCCCGCGCGACGCGCAGGCCCTGGGCATCGGCATGGTCTACCAGCACTTCACGCTCGTCCCGAACATGACGGTGTGCGAGAACCTGGTGCTCTCGCGGGCCAGACTGCCCTTCGTCATCGACTGGCCGAAGGAGCGCACCGCGCTCGCGGCGTTCATGAAGCGCATGCCGTTCCAGGCCGACCTCGACGCGCGCGTCCGCTCGCTTTCGGCGGGCGAGAAGCAGAAGATCGAGATCCTCAAGCAACTGTATCTCGACTCGCGCATCGTGATCCTCGACGAGCCGACGAGCGTGCTCACGCCCGCCGAGGCCGACCAGGTGCTGTCGATGCTGCGCGGGATGGCGCAGGCGGGCGAGATCAGCATCATCATCATCACTCACAAGTTCCGCGAGGTGACCCGCTTCGCCGACGAGGTCACCGTCCTTCGCCGCGGCCGGAAGGTCGGGCAAGGCCGCGTGACGGACCTCACCCCGGCGGCGATGGCGGAGATGATGATGGGGGGCGCGGTCCCTGCGGAGGCCAAGGGGCCCGGGGCCGGAGCGATCGGCGACCGGCGCCTGCACATCGCCGACCTGCACGCCGACGACGACGTCGGCGTCCCGGCGCTTCGCGGCGTCACCCTGGAGGTCAAGGCCGGCGAGATCGTGGGCGTCGCGGCCATCGCGGGCAACGGGCAGGAGGAGCTCGTCGAAGTGCTCGCGGGGCAGCGGCTGAGGACCTCCGGCAGCGTGCGGGTGTCGGGCGCGAACTTCGAGGCGAGGCGCGACCAGACGCGCCAGCTCAGGGTGCGATGCTTGCCCGAGGAGCCGCTGCGCAACGCGTGCGTCGCGACGATGAGCGTGGCGGAGAACATGGCGCTCCGGGCCTTCGACGAGCCGCGGTACACGGTCCTGGGATGGTTCGTGTCGCAGAGCAAGATCCACGGCACCGCCCTGCAGATGGTCGCCGACTACGGCATCCGGGCGCCGTCGATCCACACGCCCATCGGCCGCCTCTCGGGCGGCAACGTGCAGCGCGCCGTGCTCGCGCGGGAGCTCGAGGGCGAGGTCGACCTGCTCATCGCGGCCAACCCTTGCATGGGGCTCGACTTCGCCGCCGTGGCCGAGATCCACGCGCGCATCCGCGCCGCGCGCGACCGCGGGGCCGCGGTGCTCCTGGTCAGCGCCGACCTCGACGAGGTCTTCGCTCTGGCGACGCGCATCCTGGTCATGAGCGAGGGGCGCATCGTCCACGAGACGCCGGTGGAGAGCGCGGAGCCCGCGGTCCTCGGCAAGTACATGGCCGGGCACGGCGCGCACGAGGCGCCGCACCCGCACGACGAGCGCCACGCTTGAGATGGCCGACCCTGTAGACTCGCTCTCCGATGGGCGCACCGAGGCGAAAGTCGGAGGCAAACCGCAGAGGGCCGCCGTCGGCCGCGCCCGGGCCTGGACCCGATACTCCCACGCCGCGGCCCCTGTCGCCGCCGCGCATCTTCGCGTACGTCGATGCCGTCGCCCGCTACGGCTCGATGCGCAAGGCCGCCGCGTCTCTGCACATCGTCTCGTCGGCGCTCAACCGGCGCATTCTCGACCTCGAAGAGGAGCTGGGCGCGCCGCTCTTCGAGCGGCTGCCCCGGGGTGTCCGGCCGACGGCCACGGGAGAGCTCTATCTGGCGTACGTCCGGCGCTGCATTCGAGAGCTCGAGCAGGTCGGCACGCAGATCGACGGGCTGAGGCGCCTCTTGCGCGGCCGCGTGCGGCTCGCCGTCGCGGAGTCGGTGACCGGGCAGATGCTGCCGACAGCCATTGCGCGCTTTCAGGCAAAGCACCCCAACGTGACCTTCCACGTCTGGATCGACGGCCCCGAGGGTCTCTCCGAGGCGCTCGCGACCGACGAAGCCGACCTCATTCTCACGCACGACCCCGCCGAGCACCCCCAGTCCAGCGTGATCGCGTCGGTGCACCAGCCCTTCTGCGCCCTCGTCGCCCCCGATCATCCCCTCGCGGGACGCGCGAGCTTGCAGCTGCGTGACTGCGTTGCCTATCCGATCGCGCTGCCCGACACGAGCCTCGCCGCGCGTGCGCTCATCGACGGCGCGCTTGTCCGCGCGTCGTTCAAGCTCGAGCCGGCGCTCGTGTCGAACTCCGTCGAGCTGACGAAGACGTACGCCCGCCAGAACCAGGCCGTGTGCTTCCAGTTCCGGATCGCCGGCAAGGATCCCTCGGGCATGCGCGCCATCCCCCTGACCGATCCCGGCTTCGCCAAAGCGAGGCTTGCGCTCGCGGCCCGCCGCAACCGCGTCTTGCCGGTGGCCGCCGCCGCCTTCGCCGAACTGCTCGAGGACATCTTCAAGACGCTGTGATCTTCGCGCCGCGGCGAGCGCTCTGATTCGAGCACCGGTGCGGGCGATTCTTGGTGCTGGTCACCCGCGGATTTCGCCCGCATAGGGACTACTGGGTTCGGCGGAAGCGCCGTCACGAGCGAGGCCCGATCGATGGAAACCAACCGGAAACACAGCACGAGCTTCCTGTTGCAAGGTCCGTACTCGCAGGGGCCGATACGTCCGCCTGAAGGGATCTTTCCCCCCGTCCGCGTGCTTCCTCCCACGCCCGTGAAGGCGTCCTGCGGAGAGCTCGAGGTCGACGGGGCCGAGCGCCGCGCGGCGCTCGCAGGCCAGCAGCTGCGCCTCACGGCGCGCGAGTACGCGCTCCTTCTCTGTCTGGTGACCCGCGCGAGCCGCGCCGTCCGGCGGTCGGAGATCCTGGCGGAGATCTGGATGCAGGCCGACGATGGCTCGAACGTCGTCGACGTCTACATCAGGCGGTTGCGGCAGAAGTTCGGCGAGCACGCCGGGATGATCCAGACGGTCCGCGGGTTCGGCTACCGCCTGCGTCCACCGCAGGCGGCATAGGGAGCAAGAAGCCTGCCGCGCGCCTGCAGCGCTTTGGGCGTGTTGCCCTCCGGAGCGGCCGGCGGTACCAAGCGGAGCTCGTTGCTTCCACCTCGCCCCGCACCAGGCCACGCCCGACTTGCCTTCTCGCGCGTCGGCGAGCGCTCCGTCGTCACCTCGGCGCTCGCGGCGAGCCCGCTGCGCGTGCTCAACCCCCGCAACCACGGCGATGGGGCCTGGATCTACCTGGCCGGTCTCGGAGGAGGGCTGGTCTCCGGGGACCGGTATGCAGTCGATGTCGACGCGGGGCGGGGCGTGACTGCGCTGATATCCACCCAGGCTTCGACGAAGGTCTATCGCTCGTCCGAGGGCTGCTCGCAGACCCTTCGCTGCAGCGTGGCCGACGAGGGCTGCCTCGCCGTGCTCCCGGATCCGGTCGTCTGCTTCGAAGGGGCCCGCTACACGCAGCGGATCGAGATCGACCTCGCGCCGGACGCGTCGGCGATCCTCCTCGACGGCTTCACGTGCGGCCGCAGCGCGCGCGGCGAGAGGTGGAAGTTCGATCGCTACGAATCACGCTCTACCCTGACGCGGGGCGGTCGCGTGCTGTTCGCGGACGCCGTGCGGCTCGACCCCGCGCACGGCTCGCTCGCGGCCCGCATGGGGCGCTTCGAGGTGTTCCTCTCGCTCCTCGCGATCGGCCCACGCGTCGCCGCTGTCCGCGACTCCATCCTGCGCGACACGCCCAGCCCCGGCGCGGACGACGCGGCCATCGCCGCGGCGAGCCCCATCGGCGCCGACGGCGCGTTCCTGCGCGTGGCAGGCGTGAGTTTCGAGCAAGCCTCCCGCCTCTTTCGTCCGAGTTTCGCCGCCATGACAGAGCTCCTGGGTGACGATCCCTTCGCGCGCAAGTGGTGACAGGCCAGGATCGATGCGCCATGCTCGACGTCGATGCACCTGTCCCCGCGCGACGTCGACAAGCTGCTCTTGCACGGAGCGGGCTTCGTGGCCCAGAAGCGTCTCGCCCGCGGGCTCCGGCTCAACTATCCCGAGACCGTCGCGCTGCTCGCCACGCAGGTCCTCGAGCTCGCACGCGACGGCCGCTCGGTCGCGCAGCTGATGGACGTCGGCCGCCGCATCCTCGGCCGCGTTCACGTCATGGACGGCGTGACCGAGATGACGACCGAGGTCCAGGTCGAGGGGACCTTCCCCGACGGGACCAAGCTCGTGACCCTCCACACCCCCATCGCGCTCGACGACGTCGACCTGACGCTCGCGCTCTACGGTTCGTTCTTGCCTCTTCCTGCCCCAGGGACCTTCCCGAAGACCGCGCTGGCCCGCTCCGAGCGCGCCCCGGGCGAGCTCTTCGTCGGTCCGGACGCGATCGAGCTCAACGCGGGCCGCGACGTCATCGAGATGATCGTGACGAGCGTCGGAGATCGCCCCATCCAGGTCGGCAGCCACTACCCGTTCGACGAGACGAACTCGGCGCTCGTCTTCGACCGCGCGCGCGCCAGGGGCCGGCGGCTCGACATCCCCGCCGGAACGGCCGTGCGCTTCGAACCGGGGGACGAGAAGACCGTTCGCCTCGTGCCCGTCGCGTCGAGCCCGCAAGGAGAGCCGCGATGAGCCACACGATGGACCGCAGGCACTACGTCGACATGTTCGGCCCGACGACGGGTGATCGCCTCCGCCTGGGCGACACGCGGCTGATCGTCGAGATCGAGCGCGACTTCGCCACGTACGGCGACGAGTGCAAGTTCGGGGGCGGCAAGGTGCTCCGCGACCGCCAGGGGCAGGCCGCAGGGGTCGGCGATCGCGAGGCGCTCGACTGCGTCGTCACGAACGTCGTCGTCCTCGACGCGAGCGGCATCTACAAGGCCGACATCGGCATCAAGGCCGGCCGCATCGCGGGCATCGGGAAGGCCGGCAACCCGGGAGTCATGGCTGGCGTGACGCCCGGCATGGTGGTGGGCGTCACCACGGAGGCCATCGCCGGCGAGGGCCTCATCGTCACCGCCGGCGGGATCGACTCCCACATCCACTTCATCTGCCCGCAGCAGGCGGACGAGGCCCTCGCCTCGGGCGTGACCACGTTCGTGGGGGGCGGGACAGGGCCGGCGACGGGCACGAACGCGACCACGTGCACGCCGGGCGTGCGCCACATCCGCCAGATGCTCCAGGCGACCGACGCGCTGCCGATCAACATCGGCCTCACGGGAAAGGGCAACACGTCGTCGCCCGAAGGCCTCGTCGAGCAGATCCGGGCCGGCGCGGTCGGGCTCAAGCTCCACGAGGACTGGGGCACGACGCCGGGCACCATCGACTGCTGCCTCGGCGTCGCCGAGGGCGAGGACGTGCAGGTCACCATCCACACCGACACGCTCAACGAATCGGGCTACGTCAGCGATTCGATCGCGGCGTTCAAGGGGCGGACGATCCACACATACCACTCGGAGGGAGCGGGCGGCGGCCACGCGCCCGACATCATCCGTGTCTGCGGCGAGCCCAACGTCATCCCGAGCTCGACGAATCCCACGCGCCCGTTCACCGTCAACACGCTGGACGAGCACCTCGACATGCTGATGGNNGCCGAGGACATCCTGCACGATCTGGGCGCGATCAGCATCGTGTCGAGCGACAGCCAGGCGATGGGGCGCGTGGGCGAGGTGATCGCGCGCACGTGGCAGACCGCCGACAAGATGAAGGGCGACCGCGGGCGCCTGCCGGGCGAGCGCGGCGAGAACGACAACCTGCGGGTCAAGCGCTACGTCGCCAAGTACACGATCAACCCGGCCACCGCGCACGGAATGGCGCACGAGATCGGGAGCGTCGCCGTCGGCAAGTGGGCCGACCTGGTGCTCTGGCGGCCGGCCTTCTTCGGCATCCGCCCCGAGCTGGTGCTCAAGGGAGGGTTCATCGCCTGGGCGCAGATGGGCGACGCGAACGCATCGATCCCCACTCCGCAGCCCCTGCGCATGCGCCCGATGTTCGGCGCGCTCGGCCTCGCCGCGGCGGCCGGGAGCATCGCCTTCACCTCTGCGCGCGCGACCCGCGAGGGCGGCCTCGGCGACCTCGGCCTGGGCAAGCGCGTCGTCGCCGTCGAGCGCTGCCGCGGGATCGGCAAGCGCGACATGGTCCACAACGACGCCCTGCCCGCGATCTCCGTCGACCCGGAGACCTACGAGGTGCGCGCCGACGGGGAGCTGCTCCGCTGCGAGCCCGCCACGGTGCTCCCGCTGGCGCAGCTCTACCACCTCTTCTGAATCCCCCCGCGGAGCAGACCCGGATGCGCTGGCAAATCCTGCAGATCGCCGACTCGGCGTTCCCGACCGGAGGCTTCGCCCACTCGGCGGGCCTCGAGGCGGCGGCGCACCTCGGGGAGGCGACCACGCCGTCCGCGCTCGATGCGTACGTGCGGGCGCACGTGTGGAACGCCGGCCACGCCGCGCTTCCCTTCGTGGCGGCGGCGCACGATGGGCCCGATCACGTGCCCGCGCTCGACGCGCGCATCGACGCGATGCTGAGTAACCATGTGGCCAACCGCGCCAGCCGCACGCAGGGTCGCACGTTCCTGGCGACGTGCCGGCGAGTCTTCGACGTGCCGCGCGTCGCCGAGCTCGCGGAGCGCGCGCGCGCGGCGGACGCGCTTTCGCACCTCGCGCCGGCCTTCGGCGCGGTCCTGCACGCCCTGGGCGGCGAGCGCCGCGAGACGCTCGGGCTCTACCTCTACCTATCGCTTCGCGGTGTCGTCTCGGCCGCGGTCCGCATCGGGGTCGCCGGCCCCCACGAGGCGCAGCGCCTGCAGCGCACGCACGGAGTGACGCTGGACGCCGTCGTCGCGTGCTGCGAAGGCCTCGGCCCGGACGAGGCCGCGACGGTGGCGCCGGTCGCCGACCTGATGGGAGCCACGCACGATCGGCTCTACTCCAGACTCTTTCAAAGTTGACTCGAAGCAGAGGCCACCGATGGGGCACGAGCACGACGAACACGACCACGAGCGACACCCGGACCACCACGAGCGCGACGGCCATCGCGGCCACGGGCACACGCACGAGCACCCGACGCGGCCCGGGCTCTTCCGCGAGCGCGTCCCGGCCATCCGCCGCGAGTACGGGCGGCGTGCTTTCACCGTCGGCATCGGCGGCCCCGTCGGGAGCGGGAAGACCGCGCTCGTGCTGGCCCTCTGCCGCGCACTGAGGGACAAGGTGGGAATCGGCGTCGTCACCAACGACATCTTCACGCGAGAGGACGCCGAGTTCTTGCACCGCAACGAGGCGCTGCCGCCCGAGCGCATTCTGGCGGTCGAGACGGGCGGCTGCCCGCACGCCGCGATCCGCGAGGACATCAGCCACAACCTCGACGCGCTCGAGCGGCTCACGGCCGCCGTCCACCCCGAACTTCTCTTCGTGGAGAGCGGCGGAGACAACCTGGCCGCGCAGTTCAGCCGTGAGCTCGTCGACTTCACGCTCTACGTCATCGACGTCTCCGGCGGCGACAAGATTCCGCGCAAGGGCGGACCGGGGATCACTCAGTCCGATCTGCTGGTCATCAACAAGACCGACCTGGCCCCCCACGTGGGCGCGAGCCTCGAGGTCATGGAGCGCGACGCCCGCCTGATGCGCGGCGACGGCCCGTTCGTCTTCGCGCAGGCCAACCGGGGCGTCGGCCTCGACGCGATCGTCGAGGCCATCCTGAGCGCGCTGACCGACGCGCGCGCTGCGGCCAGCGCGGGCGAAGCGCGTCGGATATGAACGGAGCGGGTAGCGGTCGCCGGGGCGACTGCGAGGGCAACGGCAGCGCCCGGGCGATTGTCATGTCCGGGCAACCATGTGTTAACCGTCGTCGCCCCATGCCGGAAACAAGGCAATGGCACGCTCATGTCGCAACGGATGAGTGGTTCATCCGAGGAGGACGACATGACGAAGTGGCTCTGCGCCGGAATTGCCGTGATCGCTGCCGTGACGGGAGGCTGCAACGAGCAGCCGGCGCCGTCGGCGGGAGCAACCCCTGCACCATCGGCATCGGTCTCTGCAGCCCCCGCCGCTGCACCCGCCCCGGCCGAGGACACGTCCGGGCCGATCAAGGTGGGCATCCTGCATTCGCTCTCGGGGACGATGGCCATCAGCGAGACGTCGCTGAAGGACGTCGCGCTGATGACCATCCAGGAGATCAACGCGAAGGGTGGCCTTCTCGGGCGCAAGCTCGAGCCGGTGGTGGTCGACCCGGCTTCCAACTGGCCCCTCTTCGCCGAGAAGGCGCGCGAGCTGCTGCAGAAGGACAGAGTCTCGGTCGTCTTCGGCTGCTGGACGTCGGTCTCGCGCAAATCGGTCCTCCCGGTCTTCGAGGAGCTGAACGGTCTGCTCTTCTATCCCGTCCAGTACGAGGGCGAGGAGTCGTCGTACGACGTCTTCTACACGGGCGCCGCGCCCAACCAGCAGGCCATCCCCGCGGTGGAGTACCTGATGAGCGACAAGGGCGGCGGCGCGAAGCGCTTCGAGCTGCTCGGCACCGATTACGTCTACCCCCGCACGACCAACAAGATCCTGCGGTACTTCCTGCACTCCAGGGGCGTCTCCGACGACGACATCCACGAGGAGTACACGCCGTTCGGGCACAGCGACTACCAGACGATCGTCTCGAACATCAAGAAGTTCGCCACGGGGAAGCGCACCGCCGTGATCTCGACGATCAACGGAGACTCGAACGTCCCCTTCTACAAGGAGCTCGGCAATCAGGGCCTCAAGGCGAAGGATACCCCGGTCGTGGCGTTCTCCGTCGGCGAGGAGGAGCTGCGGGGCATCGACACCAAGCCCCTCGTCGGTCACCTGGCGGCGTGGAACTACTTCATGTCGATCGACACGCCGGAGAACAAGGCGTTCATCCAGGAATGGAAGGACTACGCCAAGGCGCAGAACCTGACGGACGCCGCCAAGCGCGTCACCAACGATCCGATGGAAGCGACGTACATCGGCATTCACATGTGGGCGCAGGCCGTCCTCCAGGCCGGCACCACGGACGTGAACGCGGTGAGGCAGGCCGCCGGCTACCAGGTCTTCCGCTCGCCGTCGGGCTTCGACATCACCCTCGACGCGAAGAACCACCATCTGCACAAGCCGGTCTTCATCGGTGAGGTCCAGTCGGACGGGCAATTCAAGATCGTCTGGAAGACGGACGGCCCCATCCGCGCTCAGGCCTGGAGCCCGTTCATCCCCGAGAGCTCGAAGAAGGTCGCCGATTGGACCTTCCCGTGGCTGTGCGGCAACTGCACCGATCCCAAGTACACGTCGCTGCCGCTCGCCGCTCGCTAGGAGAGCGCTCCTTCATGTCGAAGCGCTCCGCCGTTCGGTACCGTGGCTGCGGGGTTCTCGTTTTCCTGTGGGCGCTCGCCCTCTGCGCACGGGCGCGGGCGGCGGGCGCGCCCTTCGAGGACGCCCTCGCGGGGCTCTCGCAGTCCACGGCCGACGGAGTGGCACGTGCAGCCGAGGCGATCAGCGCTACCGGTGACCCGCGCGCGCTGCGCGTCCTGCAGGCGCTGATGGACGGCAACGTCCTCTTCTGCGACGGGGGCAAGCGCGTGCTGCTGCGCGACGCGAACAAGAACCTCCTCGACGCCGTGTCGGGCTCCCCCGCCGTCGGCGAGGGCTGCCAGGAGCCCGACGTCGACAACGAGGTCCGGCGCGTCCTCGACCCGCTCATCACCAAGCTCGAGCTTCGCTCGCCGGACGCGAAGGTGCGGGCAGCGGCCGTCGACGAGCTCGCGAAGAGCGCCAGCGAGGAGGACGCGAGCGCCCTGCGCGAGACCCTCGCCCAGGAGAAGAGCCCCAGCGTGCGCCGCGCCATCGTCTCGGCCCTGGCCGAGCTCGATCTCGCCAGCGACGACCCGGCGAGCCGCCTCGCGGCCATCGAGGCCATCCACCGCGAAGGCTCGCTGCGCCTCCGGCCGAGGCTCCAGACTCTCGTCTCGAGCGGAAGCGACGAGAAGGACGCGCGCGTCCGCGCGGCAGCGGCCGAGGCGCTCAGGTCGCTCGACCGCAAGCAGCTCCTCGTCGACAAGACGGCGGACGTCCTCTACGGCCTGAGCACGGGGAGCGTCCTGCTCCTGTCGGCGCTCGGCCTCGCCATCACCTTCGGTCTGATGGGCGTCATCAACATGGCGCACGGCGAGACGCTCATGATCGGCGCGTACGCCACCTACGCTACGCAGCTCTTCTTCCGGGCGCGGTTCCCCGCTCACGAGGACCTTTACCTCGTGGCCGCCGTCCCGGTGGCGTTCGTCACCTGCCTGCTCGTCGGCGCGCTGCTCGAGTGGACGGTGATCCGCTTTCTCTACGGCCGGCCGCTCGAGACCCTCCTGGCGACCTGGGGGCTCAGCCTGATCCTGATCCAGACGGTTCGCGAGATCTTCGGCGCGCAGAACGTGGCGGTCGAGAACCCGCCATGGCTATCGGGCGGCGCCGAGGTCTTCGAAGGCGTCGTCATCCCGTACAGCCGGATAGCGGTCGTCCTCTTCACCGCGGCGGTCGTCACCTTCGTCGCCTACGTGTTGCGCGGCACGTCGCTCGGCCTCCGGGTGCGGGCGGTCACCCAGAACCGCTCGATGGCCGCCTGCATGGGCATCTCCACGCGGAGCGTCGACACCTGGACGTTCGCGCTCGGCTCCGGGGTGGGCGGGCTGGCGGGAGTGGCGCTCTCGCAGCTCGGCAACGTGGGACCGGAGCTCGGGCAGGGGTACATCGTCGACTCGTTCCTCGTCGTCGTCCTCGGCGGGGTCGGGAAGCTCATTGGCAGCGTCCTCGCGGCGTTCTCCGTCGGGATCGCCAACAAAGTCCTCGAGCCGATCGCGGGGGCGGTCCTCGGCAAGATCGTAGTCTTGCTGGCGGTCGTCGTGGTGATCCAGAAGAGGCCGCAGGGGCTCTTCGCGCCACGCACCCGCAGCGTGGAGGCCGCATGAGCGGCCGCTTCTCCTCGTCGGCGCTCCGGCGATGGGACACGTGGCTGGTCGTGGCGGTCTGCGTGACCGCCGGCGTGATCGTCCCCGTGCTGAACTCGGCGCTGCCCGAAAAGAGTCCCCTGCACGTGTCGGAGTTCCTCGTCACGCTCGTGGGCAAGCTCACCTGCTACGCGATGGTGGCGGTCGCGATGGACCTCGTCTGGGGATACGCGGGGATTCTCAGCCTGTGCCACGGCCTGTTCTTCGCTCTGGGCGGCTACGCGATGGGCATGTACCTGATGCGATCCATCGGCACCGAGGGCATGTACAGAAGCGAGCTGCCGGACTTCATGGTCTTCCTCGACTGGAAGGAGCTGCCCTGGTACTGGCGCGGTTTCGAGAGCTTCCCGTTCGCCATGCTCATGGCGCTGCTCGTCCCCGGCGCCGTCGCCTTCGTCTTCGGCTTCTTCGCGTTCCGGTCGCGCATCAACGGCGTCTACTTCTCGATCATCACGCAGGCCGTCGTCTACGCCGCGATGCTCCTGTTCTTCCGCAACGCGACGGGGTTCGGTGGCAACAACGGGCTCACCGACTTCAAGCGCATCCTCGGGATGTCGCTGCGCGCGCCATCGACCCGCGCCATCCTCTGCGCGGCCAGCGGCGCCGGGCTCGCGATCTGCTACGCGATCTGCCGCGCCCTGGTCGGCTCGCGGGCGGGGCGGGTGCTCACGGCGATGCGCGACGTGCCGGCCAAGGTGCGCTTCTGCGGCTACGATCTGGTCTCTTACCAGCTCCTGGCCTGGACCACGTCCGCGGTCATCTGCGGCCTGGCGGGCGCCCTCTACGTGCCGCAGGTGGGCATCATCAACCCGAGCGAGATGCAACCATCGAGCTCCGTCGAGATCGCCATCTGGGTCGCCGTGGGTGGACGCGGCACGCTCGCCGGTCCCATCCTCGGCGCCCTCCTGGTCAACGGCGCCAAGAGCTGGCTCACGGTGGCCTTCCCCACGGCGTGGCTCTACTTCCTCGGCGCGATGTTCGTTCTCGTGACCCTGCTCTTGCCCGGCGGCGTCGTGCGAGGCGTCTCGGTCGAGTCGCTGCGCGCGGCCGCCGGCAAGGTCGCGGCGCTCGGCAAGGCCGTGGCTTCGCGGCGCTCGTCGCGGCCACCACCGCCGCCCCCGGTGGCGGTCGAGAAAGGGTCCGCGCCGTGACGGCCCTCCTCGAGGTCGACGAGATAGCCGTCAGCTTCGACGGATTCCGCGCGCTCGACTCGCTGACGCTGTCGCTCGAGGCGGGCGAGCTGCGCTGCATCGTGGGTCCCAACGGCGCCGGCAAGACCACGCTGATGGACGTCATCACGGGCAAGACCCGCCCGGACTCGGGCGCAGTGCGTTTCGACGGACGCGAGATCACTCGCCTAGCCGAGCACGAGATCGTCCGTCTCGGCATCGGCCGCAAGTTCCAGCGGCCGACGGTCTTCCCGGGCCACACGGTCTTCGAGAACCTCGAGCTCACGCTTCACGGCGACAAGCGCGTCCTGCGGGCGCTCTTCGCGCGCCTGTCGCCGGCGGATCGCGAGGCGATCGAACGCACGCTCTCGCTCATCGGCCTGCGCGATCACGTGGACCGACCGGCGGGGCTGCTCTCGCACGGACAGAAGCAGTGGCTCGAGATCGGGATGCTCCTCATGCAGGACCCCAAGCTGCTCCTCGTCGACGAGCCGGTGGCGGGCATGTCCCAGGGCGAGATCGAGAAGACGTCGGAGATCCTCGCGTCGCTGGCGGGCAAGCACACCGTCGTCGTCGTCGAGCACGACATGGACTTCGTGCGCACCATTGCGAAGAAGGTCACCGTGCTGCACGAAGGGCGGGTCCTCGCCGAGGGCTCGATGAGCGACGTCCAGAACGATCCGACCGTGGTCGAGGTGTACCTGGGAGCATGACTTGCTGACTGTCCAAGATCTCCACCAGTACTACGGCGGAAGCCACACGCTGCGCGGCACCACGCTCGACGCGTCCGACGGCAGCTGCACCGCGCTCATGGGTCGCAACGGGGTCGGCAAGACCACGCTCTTGAAGGCGGTCATGGGTCTCTTGCCGGTGCGCTCGGGCAGCGTGCGCTTCGGCGAGCGAGAGCTCGTGGGGGCGGACCCGACCGACCGCGCACGAGTCGGGATCGGCTACGTGCCCCAGGGCCGGGAGATCTTCCCGGATCTCACCGTGGAGGAGAACCTCCGCGTCGGCACCCTCGCCCTCACGGCGCGGGGCCACAAGCGCGAGATCCCCGAGCTGGTTTTCAGGCTCTTCCCGGTGCTCGAGTCGATGCTGCGCCGGCGCGGAGGCAACCTGTCGGGCGGCCAGCAGCAGCAGCTCGCCATCGCGCGCGCGCTGACGCTCGAGCCCAGGTGCATCCTGCTCGACGAGCCCACCGAGGGCATCCAGCCGAACATCGTGCACGAGCTGGGCGAGGTGATCCGGCGCCTCTACGCCGAGGAGAACATCTCGGTGTTGCTCGTGGAGCAGAAGCTACCCTTCGCGCGCCGCGTCGCTAGCCGCTTCTTCCTCATGGAACGCGGCTCGGTCGTCGCCTCGGGCGCGATGGACGCCCTGAGCGACGACCTGGTCCGCAAGCACCTCGCGGTCTAACGTGAGCGACGTGCCGTCGTGCTACTCGCACGACGGCCTAGAAGCAGATCGCCTGCGCGCCGAACTGGAACATGTTGGACTCGGCCCCGTTGCCGATGTCGGCGTGCTGGAAGTTCACCATCGCCCTGAGCGCGGGGCCCATGACGAGATAGGCGACCCCCACGTCGATGGACGACGCGGTGGGCATCGGCGCGTCGCCTGAGCCCTGCTGGTAGCGCACCATCGGCTGGATGTTGCCCACGCCGACCTTCGGCGTCGCGACGGCCGCAGTCACGTAGAAGGCGTTCTTCACCGCCTGGTACTGACCCCCGAAGTGGTAGACGGCGCCGTCGATGCTGAAGTATCCGCCGCTATCGCCGTACTTGAACTCGGCGAGCGCGTCGGCGTTGATCTCCGAATAGTCGTCCGTCACGGCCGGGCCCTGGCTGCCGCTCTTCTTGTACTGACCGCCGATCCCGATCGATACGATGTCCTGGTCGCCGAAGAACGTCTCGTTGCCGAAGTACCCCTTTTCTTTGCCGATGATCGCCGCGCTGATGCGGCCGGAGAGCAGCGGCGTCCCCGTGGAGGCGGGGGGCAAGAACACGCCGACGGCGTATTTGATCTTCCCGTCGGGGTCGTTGCCCCAGATGGATCCCCCGGTGTTGCGTCCCGCGGGCCCTTCCGCGGGGGCGGCAACGACCGTGGTGCCGCCGACGGTGATGAACCCCGGGTAGTTCCAGGGGAGCATGAAGAACGGGCCGGCGAAGTTCGCCCGGTCGACGGGCACGAGCAGCTGCCCGATCCAGAGGTGGATCGGGTCGTCGAAGTCGAAGGCGATGATCGCGTCCTCGATGCCCGCCTTGCCGCCAAGGGCGCTCGCGTTCAGGTTCAACTTGACGCCCACTTCCTTGCGGATCTGCGCCGCCGTGTGCAGCTCGATGTAGGCCGTGTCCATGGCGGTACCGTCGAGGTTCTTCGGGTTGTCACCCTGAAGCCTCCCGGCCGCCCGGACCCAGGCTCCCACGTCGATGGGCGGGAGCTTCACCTCCGGCGGCGCCGGCGCGGCCACCGTCGCGACCGGCGGCGCCGGGGCGGGGGCGGCGGCCTCGGGGGGAGGAGGCGGTGGCGTCGCGCTCGTCGGAGCGCCGGCCGGGGCC